>CAYQTO010000116.1:0-10891 GCA_964420455.1 uncultured Candidatus Sumerlaeota bacterium
CCCGCCAGCAGCACCAGCACCCCCCAGGGAACCCAAAGGATCCCCATCAGGTAATTGAGGTGCATCGCCGTTGCGGGAAAGGTGGTCATCAGCGCCAGCACCCGCCAGTCGGGCCGGCGTATATACAAGGCCGCTGTCGCCATGAACCCCGCCATGAAAAGGATCGCGAAGGCGTAGTCCGAGGCGTATGTCGAGTAGATGATGCCGTTGGGAACGGCGCGGAAGAGCAGCATGGCCCCCGCGGCGGCGAGGCTGTCACGCCAGACGAGGGAAACCGCCATATAGACAAGGCCGCAGGAGGCAAGACCGGCCACGGGCGCCGCCAGCCGCAGCGGCAGGTCGGTCCAGTGGCCGAACATGGCCGCGGCCACCGCGCCGAAGGTGGAATACAGGTGCGGGTAATTCGCTCCCAGACCGATGCCGACCTGCGCCTCCGCCTTGAAGGGGAACGCCCCCTCCAGGTACGTCATCCGCGCGTACCCAAGGTACAGGATCAGGGAATCCCAATAGGTTTCCGGGAAGAAGACCGCATGCCAGAAGGTGGCCAGCGTGATGAATCCCGTCAGCACGACCATTGTCCACCAGGCCCCGACAGAAAACGGCGAGGAGAACCGCGGCATCCAGCGTCTGCCGTGCACCCGCCGAGGCCGTGTGGGTGATCGATAAAGAAAGACGCCCAGCGGGGCGAGGAGCAGGGCCCAGACAATCCAGACGCCCGCCGGGTGGAGCAGCCCCGCCATCGTCAGCAGTTCGAAGGCGATCCCGCTCAGCCCGAAGCCGACCGGAAACGCGAGCGACCACTGCCACGGACCGGGCAATCGCACCGCCAGCGCCCGGAGCACCATCAGCCCCAAGGCCTGCGTCAGCCCAAGGGCCACGACCGATTGCAGAAACTCGAGCGGGGGCGAGTTGGCGAGGGAGAACGTATATCTGCCGAACAGCGCGGAGAAGACACCGAGCACGAACTCGTCGTTGTGGACGAGGGTGAAATGGCCCCGGACCTGAAAATACCAGACGAGAGTCGCCCACAGGACTGCGAGGAGGCCCGTGATGGCGGCGCCCACGCGCGAAGGGGCGTGATGGCTCATCCGTTTGGGGGCGGCGGGAGGGGAAGGCCCAGGCGCGCGGCGCGTTCCTCCGGCGTTTCGGCGGGGCCGAGCACGGTGGGGGCAAAGGGGTTCATGGGAGGCTGGGCAGGGGCCTGCCATTGGATTGTTGGCGTGGGAACCGCCTGATTGGGGGGCGCCTGTCGCGACTGGCCGGGAGGACCCGGCGCAGACTCCGTCTGTGGGGGGGCGGCGGGCGGCAACCACGGCCGGCTCAGGTCCGGCGGCTCGGTCCCCGAATCCAGTCCGTAGACTGGTACGCCAGGCCAGCGCGACCAGTGGGAACCCGCCACCTCGTGCGGCAACTCGTTCTCTCCTGTCTGCATCCGGTTCATGAGCAGGAACTAGCGCAGGTGCGGGCGGTACTCAAAAGGAAAGGCGATGGCTACTTGAGGTTCCTCAGCACCGTCCGCAGGTAATTCATGCGGTCAAGGGTCAGACGGATTCTTCGGAGGATATCCCGTGCGGAGTCGCTCTCGGGGCCGGCGGTCTCGGGGCCGGCGGTCTCGGCGGCACGGTCGAATTCGGCAAAGAGGGAGTCGCGCTCCGACGCCAGTCGCTCCCGCGCCGCCTTGACCTCCTCCCGGAGCGGCTTAACGGCAGCTTCCGCCTTGGCGAGCCGTTCCTCGTCCGCCGCGAGCCGGGCCGCGCGCAACTCCTCGCCCGCCTCCTGGATCTCGAACACTTCCTCAAGCAACTCCGGGGGCACGGCGTTCTTGTTTGATTCAAGACCTCCACCGACAAGGTTGATCGTATACTCTGCCCGGGGCTGGGCATCCCGCAGCGTCTTGTGCGCGTTGTTGACGAGCGAGGTGCGACGCAGTGCCTCCTCCCGAACGGACTCTTTGTCGGTGGCGAAGTAGTCGGGATGAAAAGCGCGGGAAAGCTCGAGGAAGGCCTCGCGGAGTGCCTCGGTGTCGAGGCAGAGGCGCACGTCGAGGCCGAAGACGTCGAAGTGGCTGATGATTTGGGGGTCAAGGGGGCGTGGAACGCGGGCGTCGGGATCCTCGAAGTGAACCGCGCGAAGGCGGTTAGGGTCCGGCCGATGGAGGCAACCCGTGTCGGAGGACGTCGTCATGGTGGGTATCCGTGAAAGAAAGGCCGGGGCGGCTTGCTGGAAGCTCGCCCCGGCCGATTGATGGCGAGGGGGTTGGTCAGGCGGAGAAGGATGTGCCGCAGGAGCAGCTGCGGGCGGCGTTCGGGTTATGGAACTTGAAGCCGCCGGTCAGGAGTTCGTTTGAGAAGTCCAGCTCCATCCCGTTGAGGAAGAGGTAGCTTTTCGGATCGCAGTAGACGCGAACACCTTCGATGTCCATCACCGTGTCGTTGTCGTTCGGCTTTTCGTCGAACGCCAGCGTATAGCTCAGCCCGGAGCAGCCTCCGCCGACAACGCCCACGCGAAGGCCCCAGTCTTCCTTTTCTTCCTGCTTGAGGAGACGCTTCACTTCGTTGATAGCGGGTTCCGTCAGGGTAATCATGCGCGTGTGGTCCTTGTCCTTCCCTTTGAGATGCGGGTTGCGGGATCAGTGCTTGGCGGCGGCGGTGGCGGGCGCCTCGATCCCGTTCTTCTCCATGTAGTCCTGCACCGCCGCCTTGATCGCGTCTTCGGCGAGCACGGAGCAGTGAATCTTGATGGGCGGAAGGTTCAGCTCCTCGACGATCGCGGTGTTCTTCAGCTCGAGCGCCTGCTCCACCGTGCGCCCCTTCAGCCATTCGGTCGCGAGGGAGCTCGAGGCGATCGCGCTTCCGCAGCCGAAGGTCTTGAACTTCGCGTCGGTAATGGTGCCGTCTTCGCCCACCTGAATCTGGAGCTTCATCACGTCGCCGCACTCGGGCGCTCCGACCAGCCCGGTACCGACGTTGGTGGCGTTCTTGTCGAGCGAACCGACATTCCGCGGATTGTCGTAATGCTCGAGGATTTTCTCGCTGTAGGCCATCTTTCGGGTCTCCTGGGGAATATCAGCCTGTCGTTCCGTGACAGGGGAAGGGTGCAACGTTCGTACCCGCCTTAGTGGTGGGCCCATTCCACGGTGCTGAGGTCGATCCCTTCCTGAACCATCTCGTAAAGGGGCGACATCTTGCGAAGTTTCTCGACCACGCCGATCAGCTTGTCGGCCACGTAGTCGACTTCCTCTTGGGTGTTGAAACGGCCAAGGCCGAACCGGATGGAGCTATGGGCCAGCTCGTCGCCGAGGCCCAAGCTCTTGAGCACGTAGCTCGGCTCGAGGCTGGCGCTTGTGCAAGCCGATCCCGAGCTGACCGCCACGTCGGAAATGCCCATCAGCAGCGACTCGCCCTCCACGTAGGCGAAGCTCACGTTGAGCGAATGCGGAAGTTTGTTTTCCGGATCGCCGTTTTCGTAGATCTCGGGGATGTTGTCGAAGAGCTTCTTGCGGAGGTAGTCCCGCAGTCCACTGAGACGCTTCGATTCCTCGGGCATCTCTGCCATGCAGATTTCGAGGGCCTTGGCCAGGCCGACAATGCCGGTCACATTCAGCGTGCCCGACCTCATGCCGCGCTCGTGGCCACCCCCATCGATGATCGGCGTCACGCGCACCCGCGGCTTGCGCCGCCGCACGTACAGCACACCAACGCCCTTCGGACCGTAAATCTTGTGCCCGGAAAACGTCAGCAGGTGGATGTTCATGTCCTTCACGTCGACGGGGATCTTCCCAACCGTCTGCGTCGCGTCCGTATGGAAGACGATACCCTTCTCCTCGCAGATGGCGCCGATTTCCTTCACCGGCTGAATCACGCCGATCTCGTTGTTGGCGTGCATGATCGAGACGAGGATGGTCTTGTCGGTGATCGCGTTGCGGAGCTGCTCGAGGTCCACAAGGCCGTTGGGCTGTACCGGCAGCCACGTTACATCGTACCCTTCGCGCTCCAGCCGCTTGCACGGATCGATCGTGGCCTTGTGCTCGGTCACGGCGGTAATGATGTGGTTGCCTTTCTCGCGATACATTTCGGCGATGCCTTTGATCGCGAGGTTGTTCCCCTCGGTGGAGCCGCTCGTGAAGACGATCTCCTTGGGGTCGGCGTTGAGGGCCTTGGCGATGCTCGCGCGGGCGCTTTCCACCGCGTCTTCGGCCTGCCAGCCGAACGCGTGATTGCGCGAGGCGGCATTGCCAAACACATCCGTGAAGTAGGGCAGCATGGCCTCCACGACGCGCGGGTCCGTCTGCGTCGTCGAATGATTGTCCATGTAGATGGGCGTCTTCACCGTCATCCTGTTCATTCTCCTCGTGGCGGCCTTGGTCTTTCCCAACCAGCCATTGATTTGACCCACGAAGATGCCAGAAGCGTGCCCGCATCATTCCGGGGCACGCCCTGGTCGCGTGGTCCCACTTTGATTTTTTTGGATTTACACGTCACCCGGCGTGCCGTCAGCCGCCTTTCTCCATCGCCACGACCCATGGTGAGAAAGGCAGTCCCAGGACCCCTTGAGCGAACACATGCCGCGCCACGGGATCCACCCACGAGTGGGCCGGCGCCCGCCCGAGCGTTGTCGCCGCCGCGTCGAAGACCTCCTCCGCCAGCAGTACCGCCAGGGCATCCTCGGACCGGAACGGGACCGCCAGCCCCAGGGCGTTGGCCTTGCGCGCAAAGGTCTTCGCGGAAGAGCGCTGGATGACGAGCACGTCCTCGCTCGCCCGGGCCTCCATCGCGGCAATCGCCGGCCCCGGCATCCGGTCCTCCCGCGAGAGGCTCACGCGCCAGCCCAGTTCTTTCAGCTTCGCCACCATCGCCGTGCAGACCTCTTCCGGGCGCCAGCGCACCTGCCACTCGCGGACCGTTTCCAGCCTCCGGGCCGTGTCCATCCCCGCCGCCCGGCGAACGCGCTCGGCCCGCCGCGTCAACCGGTCCGCCACGTCCTGCGGGCCCATGCCTTCCGCCGCCCCCGGGTTGTCTTTCTCCTTCAGCCATCGCGCGGCCAGCGAGTGCAGGTCCGCCTGCAGCTTGGCGGTTGGGCAAAGGAGGGCGCTCACCGGCGGCGATGCTCCAGCAGGTCATGCATGTAGTCGCGTCTGCGGCGGGAAATTTCCGACGCGTTCTCGTCGCGGAGAAACACTGTGGGATCCTCGCGGAGCAGGTTCACCACCTCGTCGCAGAGGGCCTGGCTGTCCATGATCTGGCTGTCGGCGGAGCCGATGCGCACGCGCCGGGCGACGCCCTGCCGAACGAGCACCTCGTCGAGAATCGCGAAGCCCTCGGATGACCCGGGAACCTCGCGGAGCACGAGCTTTCGTGGCCGGCCCTCGGGTTCGTCCAGGTACCAGGCCGGTTCGCCCGATCCCCCCTCCATGAAGGTCACCCGGAGGTACTCCATGGCCGCGAGGGATTCGGCCACGTGGACGGTGGAGTTGCGGGTCTGGCCGACGCCGATGAGGAGCACCTTGGCTCCGGCGCGCCGGGCGCGGTCGAGGGGGCTGCCCACGCCGAGGGCCTCGTAGTCGAGCGGGCCGGAGACGAGCTGGTGGCCGAGACGTCCCCACCCGGCAACGCTGTGGGTCGGGTGGTGGGAACGGGCGACGCCGGGCATGCGGCGGAAGGTCTCGGTCAGGCGGCCGACCCGGCTGGCGGTCCGCCAAGGGTCGAACGCCGGCAGGTTCCAACTCGCCAGGTTGAAGCTGAAGGTGGGCATGAGCAGCGTGCCCGCCCGGCCCAGCACGTCCATGAACGCAAGGACCACCTCGCGGGGGCCACCCTCGATCCATCCGACCTGTCGCAGCGCCGAATGCACCACCACGACGTCGCCGGCCTTCAGGCCTGCCGCTTCAAGGTCGCGCGCCAGCTCCGAACGCCGCACCACCGGTTTTTGTCTGGGTTCCACGATCATCTCGCCGCACCGCCAAGGGAACATCACGGTTCTCGAGACCCGGTCCCTTCTCAACCGGATTCGACCGGGCGACCGCAGCTCGCCCCGGATCCGCCTTTTTCCTCGCCATCGTTCGTCGCCTCCCTTTCCCCTCCTTGCCATGAGCGGCCCCGAAACCCTTCACCATCGCGCCGTCCTTACCGTTGCCAACGGCAAGCCCGTCTATATCCAGATGGCGGTCAACCTGGCCCGTTCCTTTCGCCGGTGGCATCGCGGGAGCGACATCGCCTTCCAGCTCGCGACGGACCAGCCCGACCTTGTCCCCCCCGACGTCCGCTCCTTTGCCAACATCATCTCCTTCCGGCCGGGCGAACTCGGCCCCGCCTTCACGCCCAAGCTCAGCCTCGATCGCCTTACCCGCGCCCGCCACACCCTCTTCATCGACGCGGACTGCCTTCTCTACGGGTCCCTCGATCCGCTCTTTGCGATCTTCCGCGGCCGCGCGTTCTCCCTCATCGGCGACATGCGGTCCGACGGCGAATTCTGGGGAAGCATCCCCGAGCGCTGCGAAAAATTCCGCGTCCCCGCCGTGCCCAAGTTCATGGGTGCCATCTACTATTTCGAGCAGGGCGAGACCGCCAGTGCCGTGTTCGAGAAGGCCCGCGAGATCGAGCCCCGGTACGACGCCGTCGGGATGGTGCGCCTCGGGGGCCAGCGCAACGAGGAGCCCCTCCTTGGCCTCGCCATGGCCCTTCACGGCCAGCAACCGGTCCCCGACGACGGGCGCTTCAAGGCCGACGCCCTCCATTACCCGGTCGCCCTCCGCGCCAGCCAGTACCATGGACACGCCCTCGCCCGGAACACCCCGGGCCACCCCCGCCACAAGCCCGCCTGGCCCCTCGCCGAATCCCGCCCCCTCGTCATGCACTTCAACAACACCTACACCAACATCCCGGAGTACCGGGCCGAGGCACGGTTCCTTTACCGGACGGAAGGGTGCGGTTGGCCCGGGTTGGTGGCGTGGCTGGAATCGCGGGCGCTGATCCTCTGGCCCGAGAGGTTTGTGGAGGCCACGCGCGACGCCCTCCGCCCCGCCTTTCGGACCCTCTTTGGCACCCGCCGCGTCCGCCACCGCGGCCGTCTGACGGGGTAGGAGGGGCGCTGGCAGTCCGATTTTCGCAATCGCTTACGCTTCGCGAAAGACCGCATTTCCCCCTCGACAAGACCCCTTCCCTTCCCGTAGCCAGACCGAACCTGTGGCTGGTCCAAATGCCAAAGGCGCTTGGAAATGGCCCGATTCCGATGCGAGGTTGCCCCGATGGATCCGATTTTCAGTGCTGAGCAGATGTCCGCCTATAGAGAAAGCGGTTACGTCGTCGTCCCAGACTTCTTCACCAACCGCGAAACACAGGCGCTCGTCGCCGAACTCCACCGCTTCCAGCGCGACGGCCTTCTGCGCAATGTCACCACCAAGGGCGACGGCGCCACCCACGACGACACGCGCCTCAACCTCCAGGTGATCCCCATCCACGACAAGTCGCCCCTGTTCCGCGCGCTCCCCTTCCACCCCAAGGTGGTCGCCGCCATCACCCAGCTCATCGGTGCGCCGGCGATCATCCACCTCGACCAGATTTTCCTCAAGCCGGCCCAGCATGGCACCGGCACCTCCTGGCACCAGGACAACGCCTACTTCAAGATCGCCGACCCGATGATGGGCGTGGGGATGTGGACGGCGCTTCACGACTCGACGGTGGCCAACGGCACCATGGAAGTGGTTCCCGGCGCCTGGCGCGAGTCCCTCGAGCACACCCGCGACCCGAACTCGGACCATCACGTGCGCTGCTATCCGGACGAGTCCAAGGCTCTCCCGATCGAGATTCCCGCCGGCGGCGCCCTGTTCTTCTGCTACGGCCTGCCCCACTGCACGCGGGGCAACACGACGGAAAAGGACCGGGCGGGACTGGCGATGCATTTCCTGCGCGAGGACCACGCGCCGGCGGAACTCGTGGAGCCCGGGCGCAAGGAGCGGCCGCTGATCAACGGCCCGCGCTGCACCGGTGGCGAAGCGGAGTACGGCGACCGGGTGGCCGACCGCGTGGAGACGGAAATCGAGCGGGTGCTCGCCTCCGCCGTCTGACGAGCTTCTTTCTCCTCCCTCTGGGGCCCTCCGCGCTTGGTCAGTCGCGGGGGGCTTTCTTCTTTTCGGCCCGAGGAGTTTTGGCGGTTTCCCGGAACCAGAGATACAGCGGCAGCCCGCACGCCGGCCCAACGACGACCGTCGCCATGCCACACGCCACCCGCGCCCACAGGGCCACCCGGCCCGCCCCCTCCAGGGCGATCAGCATCAATACCGCCACCGCCGTAATCAGCAGGTCCGTCGTGAAGGCGGTTGCGACCACGTTGGCGAAGCCCAGCCGGATCAGCCCGCCAAAGCTGAAGTCGTTGCTGATGAAAAACTGAACGAGAAACAACCAGGGGACCAAGGCCCCTACGATCGCCATCACCAGATAGACCTGCGCGAGATTCCTGGGTCCCTTCATGGGTCAGCCTCCTTGGGGTGTGTCCAGACATTCGGAGCGACAAATTGTGTGGCCGGTCGGTCAGGGGACGACTTGTCAGTAGCTTCCTTTAGCGGCGCGGCCGGTCACGATGGCAACGCCCGCGCTGGCGCCGAGGCGGCTGGCCCCCGCGGCAAGGAGCGCCCGCGCTCCGGTCGCATCGCGGACGCCCCCGCTCGCCTTAACCCCCATGTCGTTTCCGACGACCTCGCGCATCAGCCGTACATCCTCCTCCGTGGCCGCGCCGCCGGAGAATCCCGTGCAGGTCTTGACGAAATGCGCACCGGCCGCCTTCGAAAGGACGCACGCCGTGCGCTTCTCCTCGTCGGAAAGGAGCGCCGTCTCGATGATAACCTTCACCACGCGGCCCTCCGCCGCCTCGACGACCCCGCGAATGTCCTCCTGCACCCATCGGTAGTCGCCCGACTTCAGCCGCCCCACGGCAAGCACCATGTCTACCTCCGCCGCGCCGTCCTCCAACGCGAGCGCTGCCTCCGCCGCCTTGGACTCGCGCGACCCCGCACCCAGGGGAAAGCCAACCACCGTGCACACGCGGACCTCGCTGCCGAGGAGCTCCGCCGCCGCCTGGCGCACCCACCCGCCGTTCACACACACGCTGGCAAATCCGTGCTCGCGTGCCTCCGCACACAGGGCGGCGATCTGGCTCGCGGTGGCGTCGGGCTTCAGGAGGGTATGGTCGATGAATGGCGCGAGGGCGGCATCCCCTTCGGGAAGGTGCCCGGGGGGGGCGAGTCCTGCAGCGTTGGCACCAAGCGGCTGTAGGAGCCCTCGCTCCGCCAGAACCTGTTCCACAACAGCGCCGACCCGCTCCCTCAGGAAGTCGTCCATCGGTTGCCTCCGTTCGCTGACAGTCGATCAAAGGTTTCGCCCCGCGCCGCGAACGTCAAATGGGAAGGGGTCCTTGCCGCTTGACCTTCCTCTTGTGCGCCTGACGTTCATCGCCATCCCCGTCAGGCGGTTGGTTGCTCCCTCATGCGCGTCTTCGTGATCTGCCTTCAGACCGACCGGAAGTACGACGGCCCGGCAACGGGCTTCTGGCGAACGTACTTCAAGGGAGGCATCGAGGAGGCGGGGCACGAGTTCCTCGAGCCGGAGGGAGTCGACTGGGTCGAGTCGCTGGCCTTCTCGGACGTGCTGGAGCCGGCGGCCCAGCGGGAGGCCGCGGAGAACGCCTGGGCACTCACCCTTCGCCGCCTGCAGGAACTCCACCGCGAACGTCCGGTGGACCTTCTTCTTTCCTATGTCTTCCCCCAGCAGGTCATTCCCTCGGCCGTGGCACAAGTCCGCGACCTCGGGATTCCGACGGTGAACTTCTTCTGCGACAATGTGCGCGAGTTCCGCCGCGTCCCCGAGGTTTTCCGGGCGTTCGACCTCCACTGGGTGCCCGAGCACAAGGCGCTCGACATGTATAGACGCGCGGGGCTCGAGCACCTCGCGGCGCCCATGCCGGTCTGGATTCCGCAAAAGTATCGCGACCTTGACTTCACGGAAGACCACCCGCCGACGTTCATCGGCCGGCGCGACCTGTTGCGCGAGCAGGTGATGGCGGACGTGTTGCGCCAGGGCGTCGAGGTGCGGCTCCACGGCTTCGGTTGGCATTCCTCGACCACCCGGGGCGGGTCGTCGACGGCCGCCGCGCCCCGGCGGGCAACGTCGCCGGTCGAACTCCTTCGCCGCCAGGCCATCATGGTGCGGCGCAACGGACCGGCCAGCCTGTATTTCAAGTTTCTCGCAAGGAAGCCCAAGCCGCTGGCAGCCAACTATTTCGATGCCCAAGCGGGAGGGCCGGTGGAGGACTTCCTCGATCATTCCCGTCGCGCGCGGGTCTCGATCGGCATCAACCGGTATCCGTCGCTGCGGCATTCGCTTCTTGCTCCGGACACTTACTCGCGGGCGCGCGACATCGAGGCACCCATGACCGGCTGCTGTTATCTCACGGAGTGGACGGAGGGCCTCGACGAGTACTACGATCTGGGGACGGAGATCGAGACTTGGAAGACGCCGGAGGAACTGGCAGAGAAGATCCGCGAGCTCGAGGCCGACGCCGGCCGGAGGCGCGAGCTGCGGGAGAACGGCCAGCGGCGTGCGCTCGCGGACCATACCATCGGCCGGACCATCGGGCGCCTTGCCCGCCATCTCGGTATAGACAAGCCATGACGCGCCCGATCGTCGTCGTCGGGTATCCCAAGAGTGGCAACACCTGGCTGGCGCGGCTCGTCGCCGAACTGGTCGGTTGCCCGGTGGCGGGGTTCTGGCACTCGGGGCACGAGGAGCTCGCGGTGGAGGGGGAGGAGCGCCGGTCGGAATGGCGCGTCTACAAGGCCCACCATCGGCACGACGAATTGTTTTCGGCGGGGGAGGACCCGGCGCTACGGGCCGTCTATATT
>CAYQTO010000116.1:10901-11873 GCA_964420455.1 uncultured Candidatus Sumerlaeota bacterium
CGTGGCCATTTCGGCCGCGCATTACTTCCGGTTTCCGCGATGGCCGCGGGTGGCGGCGGCGCTCCGGTTCTTCCCCAAGGGCGACGGGCTATACCGGCGAGGCATCAGCCCCTGGCTCGAGCCCGAGCACTATCGCATCGACCGCATGTTGAGAACGATCGTGCACGGAGACGGGTCGGTGCATCCGTGGCTCGACCGGCCCTGGCGAGACCATTACCGGCCCTATCGCGAGGGCGACGCGGCGTTCGTTCGCTACGAGGACCTGCTTGCGGACCCGGCCCGCGAATGCCGGCGTGTGCTCGGCGTTCTCGGTCTCGAGCGGAGCGCGGAACAAATCCGGACCGCGGTGGAGAATCAGTCCTTCGATCGGAAGAAGGAGACGCTGCTGGCGGCGGGGGAGGCGTCCCGGGCGGCGTTCCTGCGGGCTGGACGCGCGGCCCAGTGGCGGACGCGGCTCTCGCCGGCCCAGCAGGCCTTCGCTCTCGAGCACCTCCGGCCGGCGTTGGAGGAACTCGGTTACCCGGCGGGCACCGCCCCTTCGCCTTGACCCAAGGGCCCCGTGCCACCCTGATCCCCACGGTCTTCAATACTCTGCCCCGTCGCCCCGCGATCCGTGCTCCCTTCCGACTTCGACGCCCACATCCAAGCCCTCCGCACGAATATCGCGAGCGTCATTCGTGGAAAGGACGACGTGATTGAGTTATGCATCGTCGCCCTTCTCTCCCGCGGCCATATCCTGTTTGAGGACGTCCCCGGCGTCGGCAAGACCACCCTCGCCGCCACCATCGCCGAGTCCCTCGATTGCGCCTTTCAGCGCATCCAGTTCACTTCCGACATGTTGCCGTCGGATATCCTCGGGGTAACGATCTACGACCAGGACAAACGGGACTTCGAGTTCCGGCCGGGGCCCCTCTTCGCCAACATCGTCCTCGCCGACGAGATCAACCGCACCACGCCAAAGACCCAGTCGGC
>CAYQTO010000117.1:0-11755 GCA_964420455.1 uncultured Candidatus Sumerlaeota bacterium
CCCGATTTGGTCAAGTCCAAGGGTGGGCGGACCGATCGCCCCATCCGGTAATCTCGTGGGTGCGCCCGCCGGAAGGAGAAATGGCCTTTCGCCAGTGGGGGGCGGGCGTGCCGCGGACGGTCAAAGGCCATGCCGGCGGCAAAGGTCCACGACCTTTCCGAGGGGGATGGCTTCGCGGGTGTTGCCGTTTCGGCCGGTCACCGTCTCGGCCATGAAGAGGGAATTGTAGACGGCCTCCTCGGTTGCCTCGACGGCGGCCATGAAGAGGGGGCTGAGATCGCTGTCGTGGAGGAGGGCGACGGCGGGCGCGTCGCGGTCGGGCTCCCGCGGCACCCGGTAGGCCGTGGAGAAGGCGATCACATAGTCGCCGGATCCGTGGCTGACGTAGGAACCGGTTCGCGCAAGGCCGAGCATGGCGCGACTGGCGAGGCGTTCAAGCTGGCGCGGGAACAGGGGAGCATCGGTCGCCAGGATGATCATGCAGGATCCGTCCCCGGCGCCGTCTGCGGTCTGCGGGCCTGGGGGAGACTGGCCCAGGTGGCCGCTCGCCGGTGCACCGTTGATCGTCAGCAAGCCGCCAAAGTTGGTCTGGACCAGAATGCCCACCGTATATCCACCGCGGTCGGTGGAAACCAGGCGTGAGGCCGTTCCGATGCCGCCCTTGAAACCATAGCAGGTTGTTCCCGTGCCCGCGCCGACGGAGCCTTCCGCGACGGCGCCGGAGGTCGCCGAGGCGATCGCCTCGGTCACATGACGCGGCGTGACGTGCATGCCCCGGATGTCATTGAGGTAGCCATCGTTGGTTTCCCCCACCAGCGCATTGACGGAGTGGACGTCCCCGTTGCCCGGCTGTCGCAGGGTGTGGCGGATGAGGCCTTCGATTCCGGCGGCGACGCTGAGGGTATTGGTCAGGATGATCGGCGTTTCGATGAGACCCAGTTCGCGGACCTGTGTATATCCGGCCAGCTTGCCGTAACCATTCCCGACGTGAATGGCGCCGGGTGCCCTCTCACGGTGGAGATTCCCATCGTGGGGCAGGATGGCCGTCACGCCGGTGCGGACGGCGTCGCCCTCGCAGAGCGTCCGGTGGCCGATGGAAACACCAGCCACGTCGGTGATCGCGTTGAGGGGCCCCGGCGGCAAAATGCCGACGTGGATGCCGAGTTCGCGGGCGCGGGCGCGCCCATGGAAGGAGGAGTTCATGGGTTCGGCGTCTCCGAGGCTGATGGTTGGGACGAGGACGGGGAATGGCGACCATGGTCTCCCCCAATCCGGGATCTCGCCGTTTCCCCTTCAGGCCAAGGGAAGAATGGCCGGGGCGGAGACGAGGAAACGGATGCCTCCCGGACCATGGACGGCCGGGGGGACTGGCCGGGTGTCCGTTCGCCGCTGATCCGGATTGCCGTTCCGGGCGCCACCGTCGAAGGCTGTTTGCATTCCATCCACGTCCGCCATGGCCGCCGCCGTGTCCTCTTCCCCTTCTTCCGAAGTCCCGAACGAAATCGAACCCAGAGGCGAAGGAGAAGGCCGCGAGCGGCTCTGGCGGCGGCTCGACCTGCTGCTTCTCGGCGGGGTCCTGGCGTGGGCGCTGGTCCGGTTCGTCGAGGTTTGCCGGGGCTACTGGGCCTATACGGTGGACGACGCGTATATCACGCTGCGCCAGGCGCGCAACCTGGTGGAGGGGTATGGCTTCGTCTATAACCCGGGCGGGCCGCGGGTGGAGAGCTATACGAACCACCTCCTTTTTCTCTGGCAGGCGCTGTGGCTCGCGCTGGGGGCTGATGGACTCTTCTGGACGAAGGTACTTGGGACGATGGCCGGCGCGGCGACCCTTGTCGGCAGTGTCTATACAGGGTGGCTCCTGGTGGAGCGGCTCCGGCCGGTGGGGGCGGGGCGGCTGCCCCTCGCCGGCCTGGCCGCCGCGCCCCTTCTTCTCTCCATGAGTCCCATTCTCTTCACCGGCAGTGTCTCCGGCCTCGAGACCTCGCTTTTCACCGCCCTCGTCACCTGGGGGGGATGCCTGAGCCTTCGCCTCCTTGAAGAGACTCCCCGGGGGGAAGTTGCCATGGCGGCGGGCGGGTTGCTGGGTCTCGCGATATGGACCCGGCCCGAGGGAATCGCGTGGCTCGCCGGCTTTGCCGTCGCGGTGGGGGTGGCGCGCCTGGCCCGTCGCCAGTCTCTCCGGCCGCTCCTGCTCATGGGGGCGGTGGGCTTGGGGTTTTTCCTGATCCTGACAATCTGGAGGCTTGCGATCTTCGGCTATCCGGTACCGAACACCTATTACGCAAAGATGGGCCAGCCGGCGCTACACCGGCTGCGGGGCGGGTGGGGGTATCTGACCGACTTTCTGTTCGCGAACGGTGGGTTGTGGCTGCTGGGTGCGGCGTTTCTGGGGTTGCTGGGCTCGGGGGCGGTGCGGCGCCGGGCCGTGGGCATCACGGCGCTGGCCGCGGCGGCGGGCGTGCTCCTCGCCTGGTACGAGGGGGGCGACTGGATTCCCCACCTGCGGCTGATCTCGCCGGTGATGGGGCTGTTGGCGGGCGGAGCGGCGGCGGGCCTGGTGCTGGCGGCATCGAGACTCCCGCGTGCGGGCGTCTTCCTGGCGGTGCTGCTGCCGCTTGCCGGGTGGAGTGTCTATACACGGGCGGCGCGGCCGGAGCTCCTCCGCGCCAATGCGGAAATCCAGACCCGCGTCTTCGGGTGGAACGACGCCCACAAGCCCCTCGGGCAGTGGCTGGGCGAGTGGAACACCGACCGGCTGGCGGCCGGGGAACCGAATCTCGTCGTCGCCATCGAGGACATCGGCCTCGTGGGGTGGCACGGGGGGACGGAGATCATCGACCTGGCGGGACTCGCGGACCCCTACTGGGCGCACCTCCATTACGCCAGTCCCGGGATCTCCTACCCCGCAGACCACCTTCTTAAGGAAAGACGCCCGGACGTCGTCGTGATCGTTTCCCAAAGCGGCGGCCGCCGACCGACGCTCCGGGTGGACTGGGACACGAACCGCGCCATCTATGAGCATCCAGACTTTGCCGGAACCTTCAGCGAGATCGCCATGTTCACCCACAAGGACTTTCCGGAGGATGGGCTGTTCCTCCACGTGTTCGTGCGGAACGACCTGGTCAGCGAGGCGCCGCCGGTGGACCCGCCGGCACCGAGGGCGGTGGGCTGGTGAGACGTGCGCTGCAGTCGGGTCACTGCTCGTCGAAGAGCTCGATCAGGGGGGCGGGGCAGTCCTCAGGGAGCGGAGGGAGGGGAAGGCCCGAGAGCCACGCGGCGTTTTCTCCGTCGAAACCGGGGAGTGGAAAGTGTTCGTGATAGCGCTGGAGGATGCTGAGGTAGCGTTGAGTATCGGGGGGCATCTCCGACGAGTCGGGGTAGCGTTGCCTGAGATAGGGAAGGATGGTAACGGACAGTCTTTCAAGGATCTCGCGTGCCTCCTCGGGCCGCTCGAGCCGCAGGAGCGCCGCCGCGTGCAGCCTGATGCCGAGGTTGCCGATGGATTCCGTCTCCGCAAGACCGGCGTACATGTTGTGCGAGCTGCGTGACGCCACCAGCCCCCCCACGGAAATCCCGGCGACAAAGAAGGCGACGGAAACGGCCATCCACATCAGATTTCTCTTCATGTCGGGGTGCCCCTCCCGCGTTGAATTTACTGATACAGTATACCGCCGAAGCCGACAACTATTCACGGCCGCCGGGCAATGCCCCCACTTGAGGCGCGCCATGCGTTCCCAGGGCGCGCCGCGGTCGTCCGTTTCGCCGCGTTCGCTGGTCGCAACGGGCTGCGCCAAGGGAGGGGGCGACTTGGCGTGTCGGGCGTGGTAGTGCCCGGGTTCGCCAATCCGTGACGACGACCGGGGGTCCCTCCGGTTACGCGGAATCTGGCATGACCAGATCAACCGCGGGCACATGAGTACCCTGCGACAGGAAACAGATTCATCGCCGGAGGGGGTAATTCGTTCGATAGATTCTATCGTGCCTGACGGCTGAAGCGTGAGCGAATCAATGTCGCGATGGCATTCATTGTAAGTACCAGAGCCAACATGACAACGATCCCAGTGGCAGCGAGGTCCTGGAATTCCTTTTGTGGTCGCGAAATCCAATCGTAAATCTGGATGGGCAATGCGGTATATTGGTCCAGCGGGCTTGAGGGAGTGAAGGCCAAAAAGGTGGCGGCCCCCGCGACGATCAATGGTGCCGTTTCCCCAATCGCCCGGGAGAGTGCAAGGATGACCCCTGTGATAATTCCCGGTATGGATTGGGGCAGGACGACGTTCAGGACTGTCTGCAGTTTGGTTGCCCCGAGAGCGTAGGAGGCGGTCCGGTGCGACTGGGGGACGGCTCGTATGGCCTCCCGCGAGGCGACAATGATGATCGGAAGAACGAGCAGCGCGAGCGTGAGACCTCCCGTCAAGATGCTGAAACCGAAGCCGAAGATGCGCGCAAAGAGTGTCAGACCAAGGATGCCGTAAACGATGGAGGGCACACCGGCGAGATTCGAGATATTGACTTCAATCAGTCTGTTCAATCTCCCTTCGCGGGTGAATTCTTCGAGATAGACAGCTGCGGCGACTCCGATTGGGACGGCGGTCAGGAGAACGACCCCCATCAACCAGATGGTACCCAGAAGGGCTGCCTTAAGGCCTGCATCCGCAGGTCGCCGGGAGGGGAAATTATTCAGGAAGTCCCAACTCAACTGGGGCGTGCCATCAATGGTGATGCGTATCAGGAGAATGGCCAGAATAAGCAATGCCGCAAGGGCGCACAGCGCACACGAGTAGCGAAATGCATAATCAAAAACCCGCCGGACCGCAACACCAAAGGGGTGGGGGGGAGGAAGTTTCGCCATCAATGGTCATACACCTCGCGGAAGCGATTGCGGATTTTTTGAGCCAGCATGTTCGCCAAAAATGTGATCAGGAAGAGAACAGAAGCCACAGCGTAGAGTGTGTAGTAGGAGAGGGTTCCACTGGGGGTGTCGCCCTTGCTTATTTGAACGATGTAGGCGGTTAAGGTTTGAATGCTTTCCCTTGGATCAAGGGTCAGGTTGGGGGTCGCCCCCGCGGCAATGGTAACGGCCATGGTCTCGCCGATGGCGCGAGACAGCGCGAGGACCAGGGCGGCGGAGATCCCGGAGGCCGCCGTCGGCAGGACAATTTTCAAAATCACCTGATACGAGTGGCTGCCGAGCGCATATCCGGCCTCCCTCAAGGCCCGGGGGACCGATGAAATGGCGTCCTCGCTGAGTGAGGCAATCATCGGCAGGATCATCACGCCAACGACGATCCCCGCACTGAGCGCATTGAAGAGGCCCACATCTGGGAGCAATTTCTGCAGAATGGGTGTGATGAACGTGAGAGCAAAGTATCCATAAACAACGGTAGGAACACCTGCGAGAATTTCAAGGACCGGTTTGACGATTTGGCGTGTTCGGGGCGTGGCGAATTCTGCCATATAAATGGCACTCCCCAGCCCCAACGGGACCGATACCAGCAAGGCAATCAATACGACCAGTAGCGAGCCCGAAATCAGCGGTAAAACACCGTAGGAGGCCGGTCGGAACAGGGGCGCCCATCGGTTTCCCAGCAGAAATTCGAAGATTCCCACCTCCCTGAAGAACGGAAACGTTTGCGAGATCAGAACCAGAATGATACTGGCGGTCACCAGGATCGAAAAGAAGGCACAGACAAACAATGTTGCCTGAACCCCGTAATCGACGGACTTCAAACGAAGAACGGGCGTCTTCTTTCTGGAATCGTTAATCTTCACGGAAGGTATTCAGTTATTCTTCCATGGAAAGGAGTTCTTCGACGCTGACACCGATGGTGTTGTGACCCCCCTCGAAGACAGAGCCGAGGATACGCCTTTCATATCGCTCGAGAGCCAAATCGTACGCCCTTTCGGGAAGGGGCACGTAGCCAACTTCCCCCACGATAGAGCGTCCCTCTTGAAGGTAAAAGCGCACAAACCCATCCACAACGGGCTTTTCCGCTGCATCGGCCCGGACATAGATGAAGAGGGGCCGGGAGAGGGGGACGTAACGATTCGTTGTCACCGTCTCGAGGCTCGGCCGAACCGGCTCGCCATCACCATACTTGATGGCAACGGGTTTCAGAATGTCTTGGTTTTCCTGATAATAGGAAATTCCCAAGTAACCCAGCGCGTTCACATCGCCAGAAACGCCCTTTACCGTCAAGTTATCGTCTTCAGTGGCAGAATAATCTGGCCGCGAACTTCCGGATTCGCCCATGATCGCTTCGGTGAAGTAGTCGAAGGTGCCTGAGTCAGTGCCCGCTCCGTAGAGGGCGATCGGCTCGCTCGGCCACTCTGGGCGCACATCGCTCCAGCGAGAGACGGTGCTCCCGGGCTCCCAAATTTTGCGAAGTTCCTCGGTAGTCAAGTGGTCCACCCAGTCATTGCTCTTATTCACGATTACAGTGAGTCCATCGTAGGCCACGGGCAATTCAATGAACGCATAGTCTTTCTCCCTCAAGGCCGTCAGTTCGGATTCGGAAATGGGGCGGGATGCATTGTTTACGTCCGATTCGCCGGCAATGAATTTTTTGAATCCACCGCCAGTGCCCGAATAGGCAACGGCGACACGGACTCCCGGATTCACTTTGTTGAAATCTTCCGCCACAGCGGCGGTGATCGGAAAGACCGTGCTCGACCCGTCTATCGTCAGAGAGCCACTCAAGCTGCCCGAGGAATCGGTGGCATTCGTGTCCGTCCCGCCTCCGTCACACGCTGTCAGTAACAGGGATGTGGCAAATGTCATCAAAATGACCGCGCCAAAAGCGTATTTCATAATTCGGTCCTTGAAGTTAAGGTGTCTTGACCATGAGGTTAAGGAGGGAATGCCCCCTCGTGGGTTGTCAACGGTAAACCGGGAGGATCTGTGGAGGAATGGGGAGTCGCCATCTGTCGTGCGCCGCAGCGACTGGTGGGGGTGCTTTCCGAGGATCGGAGCAGCCTTTCGTCGCGCCAGACAGCCGATCTTGCCCTGGCTCGGTCGGGGGGTGGGCGGATCCCCGCGGTGGCGTTTGGCCATGCGGATGATGCTTTCTTCGCCCCTCACAGGCGTCAGTTCTGCCCTCATGGCGGCTTTCGAAGGGGTCCGTAGTCATGCTCCAAGAAATATGCTCTGGTGGATGTAAGCTTGGGTGATCCAGTGCGCTTCTTACCTTTCCTCCTTGGTCGCGGCCGCGGGATCCTTCAAAGGGGGGCTGCTTGGTGGCAAAAAGCGCGATGCCCCTCAAGATCAGCGTGGGTAGGCCAAACAACCGCTTAAGAAAGCCCGCGAGGCTGAGCTTGCCGGAGCCGTTCCGACGGGGCCCACGAACGGTCCGGGAATGTCCGGCGCAGGGCGGGTGATCCCCCCGAATCGCCCTGCTCCAGGGGACGACGCGGGAAAAAGCTTCAGGAGGCATGCAGAGGGGAAGATCGCATCGACCATGATCCGGATAATGATGGGGAGCCGGGAGCCATCGGTCGGGATGAGATTGTTGCGAAGGCGAATCAGTGCCCGCCCTCTTGTTGAGTGTGGTTCTTCCGAAGGAATTCAGCGAGGAACCACCAAATGATGCCCGCGACTCCAAGGCCCAGCCCTGCGAGCCAGACGTGCATCTCCACCCAGAATGCGAGGCCAAGGCAGCAGGCCAGTCCGGCGAAGGGAATCCAGCGCGGAAAGAGCCGGTATTCTTTCGGCATCACGATGGCGGAAGCGTTTGTGATGGCATAATAGATCAGCACGGTGAAGGCGCTGAAGGACCACGTCGTCCGGACACTGCCGATTAAGGTGAGTCCAGCGATCAGGGTTCCGACGACGAGAACCGCCACCCAGGGCGTGACCGCGCGGGCGTCAAGCCGGAGGAGGGCACCGGGCATGTCGTGTCGTCTGCCCATGGCGAGCAGGACGCGGGACAGTCCGAGGATGAGATTCAGCAGCACGCCGAGCATGGCCGTGGCGGCTCCGATGGCGACGATCCCCGGCACGAGGGGGAAGGCCATCTCGCGGGCGGCCTGTTCGAGCGGAGCGGCAACGCCCTCGGTCGCATCGAAGAGGCACTGCGCGCCAACCGCGCCCACTCCCGCGATGGAAACGGTGACGTAGATCAATGCTGAAACGACGAGCGTCGCGATGATCGCTCGGGGGATCGTGCGGCGAGGCTCGCTCACTTCCTCCGCCAAGGTGGCAATACGGCCATAACCGGTAAAGGCAACGAACAGGAGGGCCGTGGCGTGGAGAAGATTCATCGTGGCATCGAGGGGGTCTTCGCCTTTGAAAAAGGGTGAGAAGGCGGCATGGGTTCCGTTGCTCGACTGGTACGAGATCCCCGCCGCGGCGAAGGTCACGAGGGCAAGAACGGTGACGCTTACGATGGCAATGTTGACCTGGCTCGAGCGGCGGATGCCGAGGAGGACGATGCCGGTGAAGATGATTACCGTAGTGAACGCCACCGGGACCGCCGGGACACCGTCGAGGCCCAAGGATACCAGCAGGTATCCTGCAAATCCGAGCGCCGCCGTGGCCGCAGAGGCGGATTTGGCGAGGAGGAACATCCAGCCCGCGAGGAAGCCCACAGGGGGAGCGAGGAAACGGTAGCCATATTCGTAGGTCCCCCCGCTGACGGGATGGGCGGCGGCGAGCTGCGCCGAAGAAAGCGCGTTGAACGTGGCGACCACCGCCGCGATCCCAATCGCGAGGATCACCGACGGACCGGCGATGCCCGCCCCCAGCCCGATGCTGACGAAGATGCCCGTGCCCAGGATCGATCCGAGCCCCATCATCATCGCCGGGAAGAGTCCCAGTTCGCGTTTGAGCCTCGCCGTGCTCTCTTCTGTCATGATCCCTTGCCGCCGATCAGCTCCAGGAAGAGTTCGCGGAGCCGCCCCCTCGCCTCTTTGAGCGCCTTGCGGCCCGTGTCCGTTGCAGCGTAAAGCCGCCGCGTGCGGCCCTCAGTCATCACCTCTCGCGACACCAGGTAACCCTCTTTCTCCATCCCGTGCAGGAGGGGGTAGATCGTGCCAGGGCTGATCTTGTACCCGTGCACCTCAAGCTCCTCGATGATCCAGTTTCCGTAGATCTCGTTCTGGGCAGCGTGATGGAGCACGTGGAGCCGGATGAAGCCGGAGAGCAGTTTCTGGTGTCGCATGGAAGGGGACCATCTATCGATTTCCGTAATCGACTATCGATAAGAGGACCGGTCGCGTCAACGGAAGACGCCCGCCGAGGGGACTTCCTCGTCGTGCGTGCCGTCGGTACACTGATTGACAAACACACGCGGACAGAGCGCCCTGCGCCCTTTGCCAGTGGTTGGATTTTCATGGGTGATCGCCCTCGTGGCGACGACCTTCGCCGAGGCTTTCGAGCGGGCGGCGATTTTGTTCCTTGGGAACGTCGCATCGCCGGTGGCCTCTTCGTTATCATCGTTGTGTGGATGCCCCTCGTTTTGTTTTCCCAAGGTGAGTGGGGTGGCGTAGCTGTTTCATGCCCGGCCTTGCGTCTCGCGAACGATTCGTGGTGATGTCCCCATTGTCCTCATCAGGAGGGATGCTCCTTTTGCACTCATCCTTGGCCTTACTCGCTGCCGCAGACGTCCATAGCCTTCCCCTGTTGACGACCCTCTCTGCAGGCTTCACGGCGGCATGGATTTTTGGTCTGCTCACGCAAAAGATCGGACTATCGCCGATCGTGGGCTATCTGCTTGGTGGCATCCTTGTCGGCCCTTATACGCCCGGCTTCGTTGCCGACCAATCTCTGGCGAACCAACTGGCCGAAGTTGGCGTCATTCTTCTGATGTTTGCGGTGGGACTTCACTTCCATGTGAAGGATCTCGTTGCTGTCAAAAATATCGCCATCCCTGGCGCAGTTGTCCAGAGCACCGTGGCAACCCTCCTGGGCCTTGCGGTGGCGACCGCGTTTGGCTGGGATTTGAAGTCTGGCCTCGTCATCGGCATGGCCATGGCGGTCGCGAGCACCGTCGTGTTGATGCGCGTGTTGATCGACAACGATGCGCTGGAAACAACGCCGGGACATGTCGCTGTTGGCTGGCTTATCGTGGAGGACATCTTCACGGTGATCCTGCTGATTCTGATCCCGGCGATGGCGGCGACCGATGGCGAGGGGGAAAGCAGCAGCTTGATCGGAACACTGCTGTTGGCACTCGTGAAACTGGCGGTGCTGGTGATCCTCCTGCTAACGGTCGGCGCCAAGCTGATCCGATGGGTGATGATCCAGGTAACCCGTCTGCGGAGCCGCGAACTCTTCACCCTGACAGTGCTTGTGTTCGCTGTGGCCATCGCGACGGCGTCGGCATGGCTCTTCAGCGTGTCAATGGCCCTAGGCGCGTTCCTGGCCGGGATGGCGGTGGCGCAGTCGCCGGTCAGCCAGCAGGCTGCCGCCGAAGCGCTGCCGTTGCATGATGCTTTCGCGGTAATCTTTTTCGTTTCCGTGGGGATGCTCTTCGACCCTTCATTTGTTTTGGGGCAACCTCTGCTGGTGCTTTCCGCACTCGGAATTGTGATGATCGGCAAGCCGCTGGCAGCTCTCCTGATTGTCGGGCTACTGGGCTACAGCTTGCGGACGGGGCTGGTTGTCGCCATCGGCTTGGGCCAAATCGGCGAGTTCTCCTTCATTTTGGCCAAGCTGGCGCGAGACAACGGGCTCATCGCAGAGGAGGGTCTCAGCATGTTGGTCGCGACGGCCATCATCTCGATCACCGTAAACCCTCTCCTCTTCGCGAACATAGGCCGGATCGAACGTGCCATCGAACGGAATCCGCGCTTATGGCGTCTGCTGAATCGCCGAGAACGGGCGCAGGCCGACACGGTCAACGAGGGGCGGCCCGTGGAAACGGCCGCAAACGAGCAGAAGCCACGTGCGGTCATAGTCGGGTACGGACCAGTTGGCCGAACCGCCGATCGTCTTCTGCGGGGCGGGGGTCTTGAAACGGTAATCATCGACCTCAACATGGATACCGTCCGTTCACTCCATGCCGAGGACCGCCCTGCTGTCTTTGGTGATGCGTCGCGGGAGGAGGTATTGAGACACGCAGGAATCGAGAAGGCCAGGTTCCTGATCGTCACACTTCCTCACTCACTCAACCGAGAGCCCATGATCTCCATGGCACGAAGCCTTCAGCCTGAGGTCGTCATCCTCACAAGGGCACGGTACTTACGTGAGCGTCCGGGACTCGTACAGTCCGGGGCTGACGGCGTCTTCACCGAAGAAACCGAAGCTGCCATCGCCCTTGCCCGGCTGACCCTTCGTCATCTTGGCAACGATGAGGAGGGTATCGAGGGCGAAGTTGGACAACTCCGGGAGGACATCGAACGAACCAATCTGTTCCAGGGATAGTCTCACCCCTTCCATTGGAGAGGGGGGGCGCTTGGCGTCTACCCGGTTCAGGAACTCCTCGTGCTCGCGCCCGCGTCCATGTCGAAGCATCTCAGCATCATCGCGAACGCCGATCTTGTCTCTGTCTGCAAAGAGGCGCGTCTCCTGGAAGCGTTCCGGGAGACGATTGTGCGCCTGATCGAAGGGGCCGTTGAGGAGAGGCTGGGGGGTCTCGAATGTACCGATCGGGCACAGAAGGGACAGGCCCCGGAGGTGTGGGCTCCGGGGCCCGAAGTGCCGGTCATCAAGGTGGGGTCTGGTTTAATATTCAGTTAATGGTGCCCAGGAGAGGACTCGAACCTGATGACCCCTCTATGAAGGCACCTGGACCACCGGCCCTGAGCCGGTAAC
>CAYQTO010000118.1:0-11595 GCA_964420455.1 uncultured Candidatus Sumerlaeota bacterium
ACCACGCGCTATATCCTTGCGAGCGCCCTGGCGGATGGCCGCAGCGTTGTCCACCGCCCGGCCGTCCAGGACGACGCCATTGCCGCCGTCGCCTGTCTCCGACGGATGGGCGCCCTCATCACGGCCCTCGACCGCAACGGCCTCGAGACCCCCTTCGACCTCGACCACGCCGCCGAGATCGACCGCCTCGAAATCCACGGCTTTGGCTCCCAGCCGCGCCTCCTCGGTGATCCCGCCAAGCCCCTGAACCCCGGCAACGCGGGGGCCGTCTTGCGTCTCCTCCTCGCCGTCAGTGCCCTCCTGCCCGAGGCCCAATGGGTCACCAACCACCACGACTCCCTCGGCCGCCGTCCCAATATCGACCTCATCGAGGCGCTCCGCCAGCTCGGCGTCGAGATCGACGCCACCGGACCCGACGGCTGCCTCCCCATGACCGTCCGCGGCGGGCTCGACCGCATGCGCGACCACATCGCTGCCGGCCGCGAGCGCCTCCAACTCCCCCCCCACGAGCCCTACCCCGTTTCCATCTCCGGCGAAATCAGCAGCCAATACACCTCCGCCCTCCTCTTCCTCCTCCCGCTCCTCGGCACCCCCATCGAGGTCCACGCCACCGGCCGGCTCAAGTCCCTCGCCGCCGTCGAAACCACCCGCAATGTCCTTGGGCGTGCAGGCATCCTCATCGAATCCAGCACCGAACGCGACATCCACCTCGTGCGCGGGGGGCAAAGCTATTCCGCCCAGCGATGGGAAACCAACGGAGACTGGCCCGCGACCTCCGCCATCCTCGCCGCCGCCGCCGTCGTCCCCGGCAGCCGCATCGGCGTCGAGCGCCTCTTTCACGACGAGCAGGGCGAGAAGGAATGCGTCCCCTTCTTCGAGCGCATGGGCTGCGAGACCATCTGGCACGGTGGGGCAGACGGTCCCCAGATCCTCGAATTCGCCTCGCCCCCCAACGCCCCCCTCGCCTCCGCCGCCGTTAATGGCGATCTGTGCACCGACGCCGTCCTCGCCATGATGGCCGCCGCCCTCTTCGCCGACGACGAGTCCCGCTTCGTCCAGATTCGCAACCTCCAGTTCAAGGAATGCGACCGCGTCCGCGAACCCCTCGAGGAACTGCGCGCCGTCTGGCGCACCGGCACGTCAAGTATGCCAGCTGAAAGCGCCCTCTGGTACGAGCCCGAGGACGACCCCGACATCATCCACGTTCGCGGCGAGCCGGAAGGTTTCCCGGGTGGCATCAAGGTCGACGGACGCGGCGACCACCGCGTCATCATGATGCTTTCCATCGTTGCCTTGCGGTGCCGGAAAGGCTTGCGGATTCAGGGCGCCGAACACGTCAGCAAGTCCTTCCCCGGGTGGTTCGCCACCCTGCGGCAGATGGGCGTCAAGGTCGACGAGCTGACAGAGTGAGCCTGCTCGTCAGCGGATCATCCCCCTCCTCCCGGATCCCGTTCCATCGCCCTCCGTTTGACGGGGATTACCAGGGCACCGGCTTTCTCGCCGCGATCCAGGTTCCACCGGCGATCATGGCCGTTCCGGGCGGGCGACCCACTTGGCGCACGCGCACCAACCGCCAGCCGTGCCCCCGAAACCATGACGTCAAGTCCATCGGGTTGAGCCGGTAGCAGGCGTCGCTGTCGCCGCGGAAGGGCGGGCGCAAGTCCGGCTGCCGCATGGGGAAGGCGGGTCGCCCTGTGCAAAGGATCCGTACGGCCGTTGCACAGTTGCGCGCCAGAACCCCCAGGGCCTCGCCGAGGGTGTTTCCGAACGGGTCCCGACGGGCGTCCGCAGCGTTACCCTTCCTTCCGCGCCGTGCCAGCTTGCGGACCGAATTGCTGATTCCCATCAGGTTGGGCCCGCAGACCACCACCACGCCTCCGGGCCGGCACACCCGCATCATTTCGCGCAGGGCCCTCGCCGGCTGCTCCACGTGCTCCAGCACCTGATACGATGTGACGACGTCGAAGCTCTCCGTGGCAAACGGCAGCCGCGTGGCGCTCCCCACCGCGAGGCGCAGCCTTCGCCCCCCGCGCACCTCGAACGCCCGGGCGTCCACCTCCATGGCGGTCACGTGGTATCCCGCCCGGGCAAGGAGCCATGCCCCCCAGCCCGAGCCGCTTCCGACCTCAAGCAGTTGGGTCTCCGACGGTGTGGACCGGCCTACAAACCGCAGGTACCCCCGGTAGTAGCGCCCGGCCTCCTCCGCGCAGCCATCGAACTCCCGGCGCACCGAGCCCTCGCGCTGGCGGTAAATCTCAATGGGAAGACTGGCCATGCGGCACCCTTGCAGTTGTCGGGGGCAGTGTTGGAGGATTGCCCTGTGCTTCTAGTCACCTCGGCCTCCCTCCGCAACCCAACACGGCGCGGATTGGTCCGGTATTCGCCTTCCTCCACAACCCCAAGCCCTCCCGATACGGATCCCCCCGCCCGTGTTGCGCTTCCTCCAAAGCCTCTTCATCACCGGCTTCTTCGCGGTCATGATGTTCCTCCTCTTTCGGGATCATATCATCCCCGGCATGCAGCGCCGCGCCGGCATCGCCGTGGAGCACGCGGTGCTCACGGACAGTTGGGCGAACAAGGATGAAACCCACACGATCCAACTCGGCGACTGGGAACTCGGGGCCTTGCGGACCGTGGCCGAGAAGGACGAAATCGAGGACTTCTACGTCGCCAGCGCGCACCTCATCATCGACACCCGCTTCTTCCGTGCGCGGGTCCTCAGCACCGCCCGAATGAACCACCGCCTCGAGGTCCAGAACGCTCGCGTCCGTGTTCACGTTCCGCCCCCGGGCGTCCCCCTCCTCGACCCCAGGGTGCTCGACGGGGAGGAACTCCCCGAGGGCGCCTACGAGCTCCTCGCCCTCATCGAGGGCACCAACCTCCGCGTCCGCCTCCGCCGCGACGACGCCATCCAGTACACCCAGATCCGCCTCCCGCGCCCGGTCACCGTCGCCGATTCCCTGAATCCCATCTACCGCGGAAACATGCTCTCCAAGGGCAAGGTCTATACGGCCGACATCTACGACCCGCTCTACGGCTCGAACGGCGGGGCACTGGAAGTGCGCTACGTGGACGACGAGATCTGGAACGTTCCGGGCGAAGGCGGCGTTCCCGTCAAGAAGATCGAACTTCGCTACAGCTCCTACCGCATGCTGCTTTGGGTCGACGACACGGGCCGCGAGCTCCGCCGGGAAATCCCCCTGATCGGCGGCGCCGCCCTCGGCACCGGCGAGACCACCTCCGAGCGCAACGCCCGCGTCATCATGGATTGGCTCGACCCCGCCTCCGTGCGCAGCCAGTTCCCCGACCTCGCCTACGTCCGCGAGGACCCGATCGAGGTCACACGCCGCGACGTCACCGGCGAGGACCAGGGCCGGGTCCTCCAGGGCTTCAGTGTCTTCTCGCTCGTCGGCCGCTCCCTCGAAGGCTCCATGGGCGGCTTCCCCTCCAACTCTTCCCCGGAGTCCGCCCCGTGAGCCAACTCGTTCTCGACAACCTCAGCAAAGACTACGACGGATTCTGGGCCCTCAAGAACCTCTCGGTCGAAATCCCCCCCGGCGAGTTCTTCTGCTTCCTCGGGCCCAATGGCGCCGGCAAGACCACCACGATCAAGATCATTACCGGCCTCCTCCGCCCCGCCCAGGGCCGCGCTCTCGTTTGCGGCTACGACATCCAGAAGAACCCCCTCGAGGCCAAGCGCCTCATTGGCTATATCCCCGACACACCCTATCTTTACGAAAAGCTAAGCGGCCGCGATTTCATGCACTTCGTCGGCAACCTTTACGAGGTCCCCCCCGCCGACGTCCAGGCCGCCATCGACAAGTACTTCACGGCGTTCAAGCTCACCGGCGCGGCCGACCACCTGATCGAAAACTACAGCTTCGGCATGCGCCAGAAACTCTGCTTCAGCGCGGCCTTCCTCCACCGGCCCAAACTCCTTGTGGTCGACGAGCCCATGGTCGGCCTCGACCCCCAGTCCGCCCGCACCCTCAAGGACATGCTCCGGGAATTCTGCGCCGAGGGGGGCTCCATCTTCCTCTCCACCCACCTCCTGGCCATCGCCGAGGAACTCTGCGACCGGCTCGGGATCATCACCCACGGCGAGATGGGCTTCCTGGGCAGCGTGGGGGACCTCCGCCAGGCGCTCGCCCGCGAGGGAACCCTCGAGGATCTCTTCCTCGAGCTTACCGCCGACGGTGTCACCGATCGCTCCGAATCTCCCTTTGAAAAACCGGAGCCAGTCCCTACAACCGGCCAAGGAAACTAAGCATGGCGGGACACCCATGCCTCAAGCCTTCGACCACATCGCCTGGCACCTCCAGGTGCGCGCCGCAAACGCCGTCGCCCTCGACAAGGTCATCCGCCACTTCTCCGACAAGGCAGGCGTTCGCGTCCGTCGAGTTGACCGCGAGGAGCACGACTGGAAGACGGGCAACCTCCACGATGTGCGGCTCCACTCGCCCCTCGGCGAAACCGATCCTGCCCGCGCCGTCTTTCGCGTCCTCCTCATGTGCCGCGAGGTTGCCTCGGGCTGGCAGGTCAACGGCCCGATTCCCTACGCCGACGGGCAATGGCTCTTCGGCGTCCTCGCTGCCGCCCCCCAGGCCCAGTTCTCCGTCACCGGCATCGAATGGGCCCATGGCGAAGTCCGCAACTTTCCCCTCGTCGGCCGCTGAGGACCGCCCATGAGCGTTTCTTCCCCTTCCATCGAGTCCGAGGCCACCGCGCCCCCGGGCACCCCCGTTCCGTCCCCCCTCTCCGATGCCGGGCTCGAAGGGCGCCACACCTGGATCATCTCCCGCGCCAAGCTCAAGATCGCCTACAACGCCCTCCGCCACATCAAGCGCCACGTCTATCTCCACGCCTTCGTCGGTATCGGCATGATGCTCTTCATCGTTGGCGGCGGCACCGCGCTCTTCTCCTTCATCTTCAACTTCATGATGACCAGCGACGAGTTGGAGGTCTTCGGCCCGCCCCTCATGGACCGCCTTGTCAGCATCGTCTTCCTCATCTTCTTCTCGATGCTGCTCTTCTCCAACCTCATCATCACGCTTTCGACGACGTATATCTCGCGCGAGGTCGAGTTCCTCATGGGCCTGCCGGTCTCGCGCCAGTCCGTCTTTCGCCAGAAGCTCCTCGAGTCCATCCTCTACAGCTCCTGGGCCTTCGCCCTCCTCAGCTTTCCCATCTTCGTCAGTTACGGCATCACCCGCGCCGCGCCCTGGTACTACTATCCGCTCATCATTGGAATGATCCTGCCGTTCCTGTTCATTCCTGCCTCCCTCGGCGCGATCATCACGATGGTCCTGACCTCCTTCCTGCCGGCGCGCAAGACACGCACTCTCTGTATCGCGCTGGGCATCCTGTCGATCGTCGCGATGCTCCTGCTCTCGCGCTACAGCGGCCTCTCCACACTCATCTCCACCGCAGACCGCCAGGACTTCCTCCAGATCATGGACGCGTTGGGCTTTGGTTCCTCCGCCATGCTTCCCAGCGCCTGGCTCTCCAGCGCCCTCGTCGCCATTGCCCCCCCCAACCCGATCGACCGCGACCTGGGCGCCTTCGCCTACTGGTTCTCCATGCTCCTCGCAACCGGACTTTTCTTCATGGAGGTCACCCGTTGGCTCGTCTCGCCCTTGTACTACCGCGGCTGGTGCCTCTCGCGCGACGCCGCCGTCCGCGAGGTCGAAAGCCACGCCCGCTTCTCCCCCTTCCGCGTTATCGACCGCTGGCTCAACCGCGCCTTCGCCGCCCCCACCGCCGGCCTCCTCAGCAAGGACCTCAAGACCTTCTGGCGCGATCCCTCCCAATGGACCCAGCTCGTCATCCTCTTCGGCCTCATGATCATCTACATCATGAACCTCGGCTGGTCCACCCGCTACTCCGCCACCATGGAACTCGTCATCAACGACTGGAAGGCGATGCTCACCTTCTTCAACTTGGCCGCGTCCTGCTTCATCCTGTCGATCCTCACCACACGCTTCGTCTATCCCATGCTCAGCCTGGAGGGTCGCGGCTTCTGGACTGTGGGCCTGGCCCCGATCCCGCGCCAACGCATCGTTTGGCAGAAGTACATCCTCTGCCTCCTCCTGTGCATCGGCGTCTCCGTGCCGCTGGTCATCCTGTCCGGCGTCATTCTCCGCGTGGATCTCGCCTTCACCTTGGTTTCCATCGCCACCGTCGTCGTCATGAGCGCGGGGCTCACCAGCCTCAGCGTCGGCATTGGGGCGATCCTCCCGGACTTCAAGGAGGACAACCCGGCCCGCATCGCCAACGGCGTTGGCGGCACCCTCAACGTCCTGCTCTCGCTTGCGTATATCGGCGTCAGCGTGGTGCTGCTCGCCGCCGCGACCTCGCTCCTCGCCGGCGCTCCCTCCACCCGCCCCGCCCTCGTTTACGGCGTCCCCTTCGCTCTCGGCTTTGTCATCATCCAGGTGGCGGCGATTGTCCTGCCGATGCGCATCGGGCTCAATCGCTGGATCCGGATGGAGTTCTGACCTCCGCCACAGGGGGCACACGGGCCACGAACACGCCGGTCCCATCGGAAAACGCCACGTCCTCCAGCAACCGTTCCCGAAGCGCGACAAACCGGGCGTATTCCTCCGGGGTGAACCGCGGGGCAAAGAAGGCCGCCTCGTACTTTGCCAACTCGGCCTGGTTCAGGAGGACGTACCGAACACCGGCCGCGCTCCAGGAGGCGAGCAACTCGTCGTTTGACGGGTGTCGGCGCAGCTCCGCCAGGATATACGGCGTGTCGAACCAGTCCGACGCGAGGGGCCGGAACCCGTCCGCGTAGAATGTCCGATGCTCGCCGATATACACCACCGGTTCCCGGCGTTGTGTGTTCGTGTTCAGCCACAGGACGGCGGGGTAGCTGTTGAGCTTGCGCGTGATGGCCACCTCCGTCGGCGTCACACCGAGCGCCGCCCGATAGACGTGGGACACTTGGAGCCGGTACGCGAGCGGCCACGCGTATCCTGCCACCAACACCACCGCCGCCACGCCCGCCACCCATCGCGGTCCCCTCGGGCCCAGCCCCAGCGCCATCCGCATCCCCGTTGCAATTCCCAACATCCCCACCAGCACCAGCATCGGGATGAAGAAACGCACGCTCTGGTACGTGGTGAACCACACGATCCACCCGATCACCAGCAGCGCCCATAATCCCATCACCGGGCCCCGCCGCCGGAACGCCACGGCGCCCAGCCCCAGCGGCAGCAACGCGAGCAACACCGGCCCCGGGTTGTGCCCCTCGAACCGCGCCCAGGCCACCGTCATGTCCCACGGCGACCGCAGCAGCCACCACCATTCGGTTCCCATTCCCTTCGACCCGAGCCGGTCCCGGTAAAACGCCTCGTTCGCCTCCGACCACTCCGCACCCCCCAGCACCCCCCACGCGAGCGGGTACAGCGGGTTGCCGTGATGGATTCCGTTTTTGAGCAGCCACGGCCCCAGTACCGCCATGCCCGCCACAAAGATCAGCACCAGCCGGGGGAGGGCGGCCCGGCCGCTCGTCGCGATGCGGGCCATCTCCGCCAGACCCACCAGCCCCACCAGCGGCAGCAGGCTGATCTTCGTCGCCACCGCCCCACCAAGAAGCAAACCCGCCAGGGCCGCCCGCCGCCCCCCGCCCCGGATGACACCCGGCATCAGTGTATACACGCCGCCGAGGAACAACGCCACCGCCGGCAGGTCCGCAAACGGCCAGGCCCCGAGGATGTTCACCGTCGGCAGCGCGAGGACCATGGCGGCCGCCAGCATCCGTGCCCACCGGGCCGCGGCCTCGGCCGCCATCCCGTCAACACCCCGCCGCGCCGCCATCGAACGCACCAACCCATGGCCCATCGACCCCGTTACCAATGCCAGCGCCGCCAGCGACACCGCCGCCATCGCCTGGTACACGCGGCCCAGGACGAGCGGATCACCGGCCCCCAGTGCCGCCCCCGCCAGCACGCTCTGCATCGCCGGCAGGTTGCTGTTCGCGTTCAAGGGCAACAGCACAAAGCCCCCCGCCTCGCGCCACCGCGAGGCCGCCGCCAAGTGATACCGCAGCCCATCGCTCTCCACCGCCGGGGCGAAGGCCGCCACTGCCACCGGCACCGCGAGCACCCCCACAAGTACGGCTGTCTCCCAACCCTCCCACCATGGTCCCCCGGCGGTCCGCATCCGCCCGCGGACCCGGTTGCCCACCACCACCGCCCCGAGCACCAATGGCAGATAGAGCAGCACATTCATCGGCAGCACGAACGTCCCCCACCCCATGGCGATCCCCATGACCGCACTGCCCGCCAGGTACGCCAAGGCGATCCGGCCAGGGACGTCCACCCGGCCGAACGCCCTCTCGACCAGCGGCCGCCCCACCGCCCACAGCAGCACCGGCTGGATCCACACCAGCGACAGGACGTACAGCAGCTCGCCCGCATCCGCCCTTCCGCCTGGCGGGGGAGGAGCCGAGCCGATCTGCCAACCGAGCAGCCCCCACAACACCGTTGCCGCGATCGCCCAAAGCCCCGCTGCCCCCAACACCGCCGCCGTCGCCCCGTGCGTTCGCATGGATTCCCGCTAGGGCGGCCCTGTCCGATCCGCAACCCTTTCGGGTTGCTTCAAGAGGCCAAAGCGCTCCAAGCTAACCATCAAGGCACGCACGCCGACACACCTTTCCCGGATGGAACCCACACCCGTGGCCCTCCTCCTCCTCGCGGTCCTGCTTCTGGTCGCGGTCGGCTTCATCATCGGCCTTCGCGCCCGCGTCCTCGCGCTCGAGGACACGGTCTCCGGCCTCGAGACGGAAAAGCACACGATCTACAGCTTTCTCGACCGGCTGGGCGACAACATCACCCAGGGCGGTGCGGAGCAGGACCCGACGATGGAAATGATCGTCGACTTCGCCATGGAGGCCACCGGCGCCGAGGCCGCGTGCCTCTTCGTGCGCGAACGGGGCGGTGATGCCCTCCGCGCCCGTGTCGTCCGTGGGCTCTTTCCCCCCCTCAAGCGCGGCACCATCGACAAGGTCTTCGCCAAGCGCAAATACGTCGAGGACCTCGTGAAGAAGATCACCATCGAGCCGGGGGAGGGCATCATCGGCGAGGTGGCCGTCGAGCAGAAGCCGGTGCTGATCCGCGATGCCTCCAGCGACGAACGGCTCAAGGTCGTGGAGGAGTCTGGCATTCCGGTTCGCGACTTCCTCGCCGTCCCCCTCAAGGTCCGATCAGAATACCTCGGGGTGCTCGTCCTGGTGAACAAGGAGGGCGACCAACCCTTCAACGAATCGGACCGCGTGCTGTGCATCGCGATGTCGGACCAGGCGGCGGTGACCCTGGACCTTGTCCGGCTGTACAAAGTAAAGGCGGAACAACAGCGGCTCGAGCACGAACTCGAACTAGCCCGTACCTTCCAGTCGCTTCTCCTCCCTCGCGAACGGCCCCATGTGGAAGGGTTGCTCATTGGCGATTTCTATCGCCCGGCCATGGAGGTGGGCGGCGACTATTTCGATTACGTCGAGATCGATGACGAGCACCTCGGCATCGCCGTTGGCGACGTCTCGGGCAAGGGCATCCCCGGCGCGCTCGTCATGGCCTCGGTCCGCGCCACCCTCCGCGCCGAGGCACGCCTCAGCCTCTCGCCCAAGACGGTCCTCCAACGGGTCAACGACCTGGTCGCCCGCGACACCAAGGACAACGTTTTCATCACCATGACCTACGCGGTCCTCAACCGCCGCACCGGCGTCTTCCGCTACTGCCGCGCGGGGCACGAGCCCCTCCTGTGCTGCCACGCCCACGCCCGCGAGCTCGCCAGCTACACCCCCGAAGGCATCGCCCTCGGCCTCCTCGAGGGGGACCTCTTCAACATCACCGAGGAACACGAGATCGATCTCAACCGCGAGGAAACGGTCGTGCTCTACACCGACGGCGTCATCGAGGCCATGAATGCGCACCAGGAGGAATACGGCGAGGAGCGCTTCCACCGCATCCTGACGGACCATGTGGCGGATGATCCCCAGCCTCTGATCGAAAAGATTATCGCCGACATCGAGGACTTCACTCGGGGGTTGCCACAGCACGATGACATGACGCTTGTTGTCCTCGGCTGGAGGAATCACCGCAAGCCGCGCCAGGAGGCCCTCGAGGCACAAGCCAACACCGCCTGAGACACCGGAACGGCGAGAGGAGAACCCACCATGAAGAACTACGACCTGGTTATCCATCCAGCCGGCGACGACGAGCCGTTTCGCCGTGCTGAAGTCGTCGGCTGTCTCGACAGCCACACCGTCGTCCAGTTCGAAAAGGACCTCTTCTCCCTCTGTGATGAAGGGGTCACCAAGCTCGTCCTCAACCTCGAGCAGCTCACCTACATTTCCAGCGCCGGCATCAGCGCCCTCATGGGGCTGACCCACAAGCTCCGCCATCAACACGGCGAACTCGTCCTCCTCAAGCCGACCGAAAAGGTCTACCGCGTCTTCCGGACCCTTGGCTTCACCAACATTTTCAAGATCGCCGAATCCGAAGCGGAAGTCGCCACGACGTTCACCTAAGCCGCCCCCCGGCGCCGCCCCTTCGTCCCTTCCCCCCCCTGCAAGGAGCCGCTCATGACCGCCGCCCCCGACTCCTTCGGCACCGGCAACGTCGACATCGAGATCAGTTGCCCGGTCGAAACGCGCATCCTCTCCATCCTCCGCAGCTTCGTCACCGCCCTCTCCCGCGAGGTCGGTTTCTCCAGCGAGCAAACCGCGGACATCGAACTCGCCGTGGACGAGGCCTGCGCCAACGTCATCCGCCACGCCTACAAGCACATCGGCGTCTCCTCGGACCTCGAGTCCGGCAGCCGCAACGACGAGGCCTCCAAGGCCTGCGTCCTCCGCCTCCGTGCCCAACTCGGCGACGAATACCTCCGCATCTGCATCATCGACAGCGGCATCGGCCTCGACAAGACCCCCGGCGGCTGCAACTCTGTCGAGGAATACACCCAGCGCGCCGCCCAAGGCGGCCGCGGCGGTCTCGGGTCCTATATCATCCGCGAGTTCATGGACGAGGTCTCCTACGAGAGCCCCCCCGGCTCCGGCACCATCCTCACCATGACCAAATACCTCCGCACTCCCGACTCGCCCGCCTGCTAGACGCCATCTCCTCCATGCCCCGCTCCACCGCCGAACACCAGCTCTCCCGCCTGCGCAACCAGATCAACTGGGTCACGCGCATTTCCACGGCACTCAGCGCCACCGACAAGATGGAAGACATCGTCTCCATCGTCCTCGCCGGCCTCCTGTCGCCCACGGGCCTCGGCTACTCCCGCGTCCTCTACTTCGAGCATGACGATTCCAACCTTCAGCTCGCGGGACGCTACGCCCTCGCCCACGAATCTGCCGAGTCCATCGACGACCTCCAAAAGGACCTCGAGTCCGAGGATCGCTTTCTCCAGGGCATGAGCCGGCACATGGACGACGGCGACCCCGATGCGCCCCTCGAAATCGACCAGCTCGACACCCTCGAGTCCGGCGCCCCCTGGCTCATCCTCTTCCAAAAGCTCAACCCCGAGTCCGAGGCTACCGAACGCATCAAGCGCCTGCGCTTTCGCATCGAAAAGCCCGCCCCCCACGCC
>CAYQTO010000119.1:0-5469 GCA_964420455.1 uncultured Candidatus Sumerlaeota bacterium
GTCCGGTGGAGTTGCCGTTGGCGGCTGCGGGGGGGGCGGCGTTGCGGGCGCGGGGGGCGACGGCGGTGCGGGTCGTCGGGGGCGTGTTCCACCGGGGCGCGGGAAACGGGGGCCAGCGGATCGACGCGGAGCCGGGGGTGGCAGTGACGGTGGTGCCCGTCGCGGCGGAGGCGACCGGTTGGATGCTTCGCTAGGACGGGGTTGTTTCGCGAAAGTTTCTCCTTGCGCTTCGATTTTGGTTCGCTCCAACCTGGCGAAACGAAAGCGAACCCTCGCTCGAGGAGCGGCCCAAATGTACCTCACCCGTCGCCAGCGCGAAGTCTTCGAGTTCATCCGGAGCTTCATGGAGGAGAACAAGTATTCGCCCTCGCTCGAGGAGATCGCTCAAGGGCTCGAGCTGTCGTCGCTGGCGACGGTGCACAAGCACCTGACGAACCTGGCGCAGAAGGGGCTGATCAAGCGGCACTGGAACCGCGGCCGGGGGATTGAACTGGTGAACGATCTGAGTACGCCGAACATGGTCCAGATGGAGCTGGACGCCGCCTACAAGCTGCCGGTGAAGGGGACCGTGGCGGCGGGATCGCCGATCGAAACTTTCGAGACCAACCAGGATACCTTTGCCGTGCCCGGGGACATGATCCGCAACGCGGAGGATTCCTTCGTGCTGCGAATTCGGGGCGATTCCATGATCGAGGACGGAATCCACGAGGGTGACCTGGTGGTGGTGGAGCGAACGGCGACGGTACGCAATGGCCAGGTGGTGGTGGCGCTGGTGAACGGATTCGAGACGACGATCAAGCGGTTCTACCGGGATGGAGATGTGGTGCGGCTGCAGCCGGCGAACAGCGCGATGGAGCCGATCATGGTGATGGCCAAGGACGTGGAGATTCAGGGGGTGCTGGTGGGGTTGATCCGGCGCTACCTGGCCTAGGGGGCAGGGCTTTGGTTGGCTTGGGGCCGGTGCCCGTCATGCCAATTGGGTTACAGCCTTCCCTTGCATCCCGGTCCGAGGGATAAACAGGATCGGGCTATCTGCCCGGGTGAAGGAATGCATCCGCCCATGACGTCCGTCGACGGCCGCAGCCTCCTCCGAATGGTCCAGGAAAAGCTGGCGGAAAAGGAAGAAGTGATCCATGAGCTTCAGCTCCAGCTGACGGCGCAGGAGGAGAAGCTTTCGGAAAAGGACGAGGTCATCCGGGAGTTGATGGCACAGATCACCGAGGCGGAAGAGCCCGGGGATTCGTCGGAGGCGCTGGCGGAAAAGGAAGAGCTGATCGTCGAGCAGATGAAGCAGATTGTGGAGCTGACGGAGCGGGTGGAGACGCTGGAGAAGGAAGTGGAGGAGGCGCGGCGCAGCGAGGAGGAGTTCGAGGCGGTGCAGAAGCAGCTCAAGGATTTGCTGGGAGAAACATGAAGCCTTTGCGTGGTTTACTCGTGGCCCTGTCAGTCCTGGGGGGGCTGGGCGTGCTTGCCGGATGCAATAAGGGCAACAAGCCGCGCCCCGTGAGCCCGGACTTTACCTTCTCGCTGAACATCGCTCCGGTGCCGGAGGATTGGCCGCTCGAGGACAAGGATTGGCACGAAGACGAGATCATCGCGATGCACCAGCAGGACACGTATTATGAACTGGGGGTGCCGGACTGGTTCTACCTCTTTTGGCGGCGCGACGGGCGGCCGATGACCCAGACCCAGTTCCAGGCACAGGCATGGGCGACGCGCAGGAACCAGGACTCCCGCTACGACCAGCCGCCACGGGTGGGTTGGATCTACCTCGACGAGGGGATCATGGTGACCTTCGACAAGCGGGGGGCGGAGCGGGAGCCGATCGACGACACGATCCGCACCATCGCCGAGTTCGGCGATCCCCACGAGATCAAAGAAGAGTTCAACGACAGCGGCGGGATGCAGACAACCTACCAGTATTACGACGAAGGGCGGATCGTCTACTTTCTTGACGGAGAGCGGACCCGCATCGAATCCACCACGCCGATGCCGGGATGGATCTGGCGGAGATAGCCCCGTGACAAGTTCGACAAGCCCCAGCCTCCGTGACGATATCACGGAGGTTTTGCTGACTTCGGAGGAGATCGGGAGGCGTGTTGGAGAACTCGGCGCGCAGATCAGCAAGGACTACGATGGGAAGGACCTGGTGCTGGTGGGAATCCTGCGCGGAGCGCTGGTGTTCCTGTCGGACCTGACGCGTTCGATCGTGGTTCCCCACTCGTTCGACATGGTGGGAGCGTCTTCCTACGGTTCCGCGACGGAATCGAGCGGCCGGGTGCAGATCACGAAGGATGTGGAGGTAAACCTGCGCGGCAAGCATGTGCTGGTGATCGAGGATATATACGATTCGGGCCGGACGCTGGGGGCGATCCGCGACCTGCTGCGGGTGCACCACCCTGCGGACATCCGGCTTTGCGCGTTCCTTTACAAGGAGCGGGACCAACGGGCGCGGGAACTGGCGATCGACTACGTGGGGTTTCGAATCCCGAATAAATTCGTGGTGGGGTATGGGCTGGATTTCGCCGAAAGGTACCGGAACCTGCCGTTTGTGGGAATCCTGAGCGCACGGGTCCACGGGCAGGGGGGCCTTTGAGGATGAGTGAAAAGCCGGAAGAATCGGCGGAGGAGAGAAACGCGCGGATGGCGATGAAAACCATCCGGGGGGAAATCAAGCGGGTGCTGGACAACTGGGACCCGCTGTCGCTGCGGGGCCTTCCGGGATTCGGAACGGAGTACAACGACCTGGTGGGGCCGTTGTCGGTGATGGTGCGCAAGCGGGCGGAGCCGATGGAGATCGCGCGGCACCTGCGGCGGTTGGCGACGGAGGAGTGGGGACTGCCGGCGGACAACGCGAAGTACGTGGAGGTTGCGGAGAAGATTCACCGGACGGGGGCCTTTCTCGACCCGCCAAAGGGTTAGCGGCGCCTGACGGCGAATTTGCTTTTTCTTCCAGGAGAAAAGACTTGCTGGTGTGCGGAGGCGACCCCTACCGCTGGCGAGAACCACGATTGTTACCGCCACCGGCGGGACATGATTCCTGGAGGTTGCTCCCGATGTTTTCCCGTTCCCGCATCCTCGTACTGGCTCTCGCCGCGTGCGTCCCCCTCAGCCTGACGATGGGCTGCAAGTCCAAGAAACCGCAGGTAGAACGCCGGTTGCCGGCGTTGTCCGCATCCGCTTCCGACACGTCCGGATCCTCCGACGCGATGGCATCGGGCTTCACCCCGGTGGAAGGATGGGCGCCCGGCGCCGCACCGACCGACGCGAGCTTTTCCGCACCGGGGGAAATGCTCCCCGGGGCCGGCGGCTTCGACAATGCGCTGCTCGATTCCGCTACCGGCGACCTGGCAAACACGGCCAGCACCGCGGGGGTCGAAGATGCCTTCGGCGTGGCCGAGCTGGAGATGATTCACTTCGAGTTCGACAGCGATGAAATCACGCCGGCCTGGCAGTCGGTCCTCGATGACCACGCGACCTGGATTTCCAACAACCCGAACTTCATGGTGCAGGTAGAAGGGCACTGCGATGACCGGGGCACGGAGGAATACAACGTTTCGCTTGGGCAACGGCGGGCCGATGCGGTGCGCACCTACTTGGTGAGCCGCGGGGTCGATCCGAACCGGCTGTCAACGATCAGCTACGGCGAGATGAGGCCGCTGAGCTTCGAGCAGACGGAGGAAGGGCACGCGCTGAACCGCCGCGCCATGTTCCTCGTTTACGAGCTGGATACGGCGATGGCGGGGGGCTTCTGACTCAGATGGGCCTCCTTCGCGGCGTTGCCAGCCTCCGGATGATGCGCCTGGGCGCGGTGGCGGTCCTGCTTGCGGGACTTGCCGCCGCGTCGGGCTGTAACCGGCGCCAGCCCCAGGTAATCCGGACCCTGGACCTGGATGGGGAGACCACCGGGGCGAGGGCAAACGGCGCCGCGGACGGTTTGGCGAATCAGGGTGACGGTTCGCTGGAGGGCGGGGCTCCCCCCCTCGCGGACGGGCGGGACGCCACCGGGACCGTACCGGAGCGGGCGGCGATGGACCTCGCAAACGAGGGCGCTCCGATCCCCGCGCTGGCCACCGTTTATTTCGAGTTCGACAGCGACGGGCTGACGCCCTCGGCGGAGGCGACGCTGACGCGCAACGCCGCCTACCTCGCCGGGCACGAGGACCTCCAGGTGGTCCTCCGGGGGCATACCGACGACCAGGGCACCGAGCCGTACAACATGTCGCTCGGGTCCCGCCGGGCCCAGGTGGTGCGCGACTTCCTCGTGAGCGAGGGGATCGACGCGAGCCGGCTGGAGACGGTCAGTTTCGGCGAGATGATCCCGGAATCGGATACCTCGACGCCCGACCAGAACCGGCGGGTTGAATTCTTCGTTTACACGGTCGGGGAAGAGTAAGGGGCGGTGCCCCCCCGGCATTCGATCTTTTGCTTGTCCTTGGGGCAGGCTTGCCAGACATTGTCCACGACTATGGCAAGGACAACATTCAAAGACCTATGAAAAGCTGCCGCGAACTCGGAGTGACTGGCGCGCTTGCCGCGCTGCTGTGGGGAGGCGCCGGGCTGGCCGGTGCCCAGTCGAACCAGGTCATCTACGATTCGGGCTTCGATGCCCTGAGCGTGGGAACACTGGATGGGCAGGATAGCTGGACGGTGGAGGCGGGCACGGCGGACGTGACGGCGGAATCGGTGCCCTCGGACCCTGCCCAGTCATCGCCCAACTTCGTGCGGGCGGGTTCCGCCTCGAGCATCACGCGCCCGCTCTCGCCGCCGGAGACCCCGACCGACGCGCTTTTCCGGGCCTACTTTCGCGGCGACGGCAGCGCGAGTCTGCTGCCACCGACGGTCGGAGCCACGCCCATCGCCATGGTGCTCGGGTTCCTGGACGCCTCGGCGGACAACGGTGGCCAGCCGGCAGTGAAGATCGGCGCCTACGACGGCACCGCGGACGAGTATCTGGGCATCGCCCCGGGCGATCCGTTGTTCCCCTCCGATGACTGGATCAAGGTCATCGTCCGGCTCGACTACACAAGCCAGACCTTCGACGTGGCCATCGACAACCAGCCGCACCTCTATGGGGTGAACTTTTTCAGCACCGGGCAGGTGACAACGCTGAATGGCTTCCGCGCCGCGTCGGAAAACGGTTCGGACTTGGACACGGTGGGATTCTTTCTTTCCGACGGGAACTATGACGGCGACACGCTGACGGATGCGGACGAGATGCTGCTGCCGGGGGCGGATCCGTTCGATCCGAGCCTTCCCGCGGGTCAGGCAACCCCGACGCCCACCCCGACGCCAACGCCGAATCCGACCGCAACGCCGAGCCCGACGCCGACGCTGACACCGACGCCGTCTCCCAGCCCGACCCCCACGGCGAGTCCAACCGCCACGCCCACGGCCACGGCCACGCCGACGGCAACACCGCCGCCAACGGCGACCATAGCGCCGACCAGCACCTTGCGTGCCACATCG
>CAYQTO010000119.1:5479-11523 GCA_964420455.1 uncultured Candidatus Sumerlaeota bacterium
ACAGCGACGCCGGCCCCCACCGCCACACCAACGGCCACGCCGACGGCGACGCCGGACGTGACCCCAACACCGAGCCCGACCCCCTCGCCGACATCCGTGCCGTTCTATCGCGACGAGGTGGTGATGGTGCTGCGGGGCATGATGAACCCGGTGCCGGACGCAGCGGACGTAAATGGTGACGGCGTCGTGGACGCGGGCGACGTGCTGGCGGCGCCGACGCGGCCGTAGCCCCGTCGTCGCAGGTTAAAGGAACCATCCACCGAATGGGGCCGGTCCTGCGCCGGCCCCATTGTTTTTTGCCCTCCCGGAGCCTGATGGCGTGACTTCTCCACTCCTACCGATCGGCTGGACGGAACGGGTCGACCTGCCCGATTGGGGGATTCGCGGGCTGCGGGCGAAGGTCGACACGGGGGCGCGGACGTCGGCGATTCACGTGGCGGACCTGCGGGAGCTGGGGGACGGGCGGGTCATCTTCCACGTGGTGCTGTCGCGGGAGGACGTGGCGCGGCGGATCGAGGTGATTGAGCCGGTGGTGCGCAAGGCGCGGGTGCGGAGCTCGAATGGCGACGTGTCGCGGCGGATTTTCGTGTGGACGACGCTGGTGCTGGGGGCGGTGGCCAAGCGAATCGAGGTGACGCTGGTGTGCCGTCGCCAAATGCGTTTCCGGATGCTGATCGGGCGGAGCGCACTGGAGGGCGATTTCCTGGTGGATGTGTCGAGGCGGGACTTGACCTCCCTTCCCCGGTCAGTGGACCCAACGAAGCGCTCGAAACGCCGAAAGCCGCGCGATCAAAGCCCATGAAAATCGGAATTCTGACGCGCAACAGCCGTTCGTACAGCATCCGGCGCCTGCGGGAGGCGGCGATGGCGCGCGGCCACAAGGTGGCCGTGTACAACACGCTGCGGTTTTCGATCCTGCTCGAGCATCACGAGCCGGACCTCTATTACAACAACCGGCGGGTGGGTTCGGTGGATGCGATCGTGCCGCGGATCGGGGCGTCGATCACGCACTTCGGGCTGGCGGTGCTGCGCCAGTTCGAACAGATGGGCGTCTACGCGGCAAACGAGTCGCTGGCGGTTGCACGCTCGCGGGACAAGCTGCGGAGCATGCAGGTGCTGAGCCGGCACGACGTGGGGATCCCGCCGACAGCCTTCGTTCGCGACAAGAAGGACGTGCTGCCCAGTATCCGGCGGATCGGCGGGGCGCCGGTGGTGATCAAGGTGCTGGAGGGAACGCAGGGGGTCGGGGTAATCCTGGCGGAGTCGGAGAAGGTGGCGGAGGCGATCATCGAGACGCTCCAGTCCGCTCGGCAGAACGTGCTGATCCAGAAATTCATCAAGGAAAGCCGGGGCCGTGACCTGAGGGCGGTGGTGGTGGGGGACCAGGTGGTGGCGGCGATGCGACGCCGGGCGATGGGCGACGAGTTCCGGAGCAACATGCACCAGGGGGGGACGGCGGAGAAGGTGGAGCTGCCGGAGGAGTATGCACGGACGGCGGTCCGGGCGGCGCAGATCATGGGGCTGCGGATCGCCGGGGTGGATATGCTGGAGTCGGACGCGGGCCCCCAGGTGATGGAGGTGAATTCCTCGCCGGGGCTGGAGGGAATCGAGCGGGCCACCGGGATCGATATCGCGGGGGCGATCATCGAGGACATCGAAGGACAGGTGCTGTTTCCCGAGGTGGACCTGAAGCACCGGCTGCGGCTGGCGGCAGGCTACGGAGTGGCGGAGTTCACGGTGCACGACATGCCCGCGCTGGCGTCGCGGCGGCTGCGCGACACGCACCTGGCGGAGTCGAACATCCACGTGCTCCAGATCGCCCGCCACGACCAGTTGGTGGCGAACCCCGGTGGGGACCAGGATATCCTCGAGGGGGATCACCTTTTGTGCTACGGGGAAATGTCGGCGCTGCGGGCCTTGATGCCGGAGCGCAAGCGACCGAAGCGGCGGAAGAAGCCGAAAGGCTGAGGTTCAGGTGCCGGCGAGGCGATCGCGGATGGCCTGATGGAGGCGGCGCCCTTCGGCAAGAAGCTGTTCGAGCTGCTCCGCCCCGCGAGGCTCCCTGGTATAGACAACGAAACGGTCGGGGCGGCTTTCGACGTGGAGGCGGGGGTTTTCGAGGAGGAGGCGGCGGAAGGGCTGGTCGAAGAGGGCACGAAGGCGGGGGTGGTCATCGGCGGCGAGGGCGAAGGCGCGGGAGAATTCTGGGTCGTCGTCGAAGGGGACGGGAGTGTAGCCGAGCTTGTGGAGGATGGCGAGGAAGGATCCCTCGGGGGCGAGGGAGAAGGCGGGCAAGGCATGACCGGCAAGGACGAAGGCGACGACGGTGACCCTCTTGGGGCTTGTGGAGGGCGCGGTGGAATCCTCGTACGTATAGTCGAAGAGATGGGTGGCGGCGCCGTCGTCCGTGCGGGAGAGGAGGTCGATGGCGCGGCGCTTTCGGCCCTTGTTGAAGAGGGCCATGTCGGCAAATCGGGCGTGCCACTGCCATTCGGGTTCGGGCTCGTAGGTGAAGCGGTGGGCGGCGGCGAAGGCCTGGCGGCCGCGGCGGTGGCGCAAACGGCTCCGCATGGAGAGGAGCACGAGCCAGACAAGGAGGCCGACCAGGAGGGCGAGAAAACCGACGACGCCGAGGACCGTCGTCGTTCCCGTCCCGGTGGGAAGGAGTGCAGCCATGGGGAATCGCGTTGCGTCCTTGGAAATTCGCAGGTGAGTGGAAAGGCTTACAATCAGGCCAAGGATGAGTGACGCCGATGAGTTTCTTTGCGGGGATCGACAGCGGGACGCAATCAACGAAGGTGCTGGTGGTGGACGAGGAGGGACGGGTGCTGGGGCGGGGCCAGTCGAGCTATAGGCTGATCGAGGGGCTCGGGATCGGGCACAAGGAGCAGCATCCCTCGACGTGGATTGGCGCGCTGAAGGAGGCTTTTGCGGAGGCGGTGGCAGACGCGGAGATCGATCCGGGGGAGATCGCCGGCGTGGGCGTGTCGGGTCAGCAGCACGGGTTTGTGCCCCTGGACGGGAAGGACGAGGTGATCCGCCCGGCAAAGCTGTGGTGCGACACGGCGACCGCCGTGGAGGCGGAGGAAATCATGGCGGCCAACGGGGGGCTCGAGGCGTATGTACGAATGACGGGCAACTCGGTGGCGGCGGGATTCACCGCGTCGAAGATCCTGTGGCTGAAGAAGCACGAGCCGGAGAACTTTGCGCGGCTGCGGACGATCCTGCTTCCCCACGACTACCTGAATTTCTGGCTGACGGGGGTGAAGCGGATGGAGCCGGGGGACGCGTCGGGGACGGCGCTGTTGGACGTGCGGTCGCGGGCGTGGTGCGGCCAGGCGATCATGAGCATCGACCCGGGCGTGGGGGAGATGCTGCCGCCGTTGGGCGCGTCGGAGGATCCGGTGGGAACGGTGGGTGCGCAGGCGGCGGCGGAACTGGGCTTGCCGGCGAGCTGCGTCGTAAGCGCCGGCGGGGGCGACAACATGATGGGGGCGATCGGGACGGGCAACGTGTCGGCCGGGGTGGTGACGGTGAGCCTCGGAACGAGCGGGACAATTTACGCGTATAGCGCGACGCCGGTGGTGGACGAGGCGCGGGGCGAGATCGCGGCGTTTTGCGACTCGACGGGGGGGTGGCTGCCGCTGTTGTGCACGATGAACGTGACGGTGGCGACGGAGCTGGTGAAGAAGACCTTTGGAATGTCGACGGAGGCGCTGAACACGGCGGCGACGGCGGTGTCGCCGGGTGCCGGGGGGCTGATGCTGCTGCCGTACTTCGAGGGCGAGCGGGTGCCCGCGGTGCCGGACGGTACGGGGGTGTGGCTGGGGTATAACGATCGGACGCACGGGCCGGCGAGCTTTGCGCGGGCAGCGATGGAAGGCCCGACGCTGGGGCTGGCCTACGGGTTCAACCGCCTGCGGGACCTCGGTATCGATCCGCAGGAGGTGCGGCTGACGGGGGGCGGATCGAAGAGCCCCGTCTGGCGCCAGATTGTTGCGGACGTGTTCGGGCTGCCGGCGGTGTGCACGGTGGAGCCGGAGGGCGCCGCGCTGGGCGCCGCGATCCAGGCGATGTGGGCTCACGCCCGCCAGGCGGATGCGTCGGCCTCGATCGAATCGATCGTCGACCGTGTCGTGCGCCTCGACGAGAGCACCCGCGCCTTCCCCGACGTGAAGACCAACGACGTCTATACACGGTACCAGGAAATCCACGACGCGCTTTCGGAAGCGCTGCGACCCGTGTTCCGCATGCACCGGGCTTTTACCGAGGGCTGACGTCCGGGGCCAGTTCCTCCTTGAATTCGGTGTTGCAGGGAGCCCTGATCGGCCATCCTTGGCAGCACGGAGGGCCACGGCCATGGCAACATCCTCGATGACAGAGACGCGGTTTGGCACGCGGCGGATTCTGGTGATTGACGACGAGGCGCGGCTGGCGGAAAGCCTCGCGGCCCTGTTGCGCGGTGTCGGCTACGACGTGCAGTCAGCCCGTAGCGGGCCCGAGGGCCTCAACCTCCTCCGCCGCGAAAGCTACGACCTCGTCATCACCGACATCCGCATGGACGAGGTCGACGGCTTCGACATCATGCGGCACCTCGCGCAGAATTGCCCCCAGACGGGGATCATCGTCATCACCGGCCATGCGAGCACCGAGTCGGCGATCGAGGCGCTGCACCAGCGCGTGGCCGACTACATTCCCAAGCCCTTCGACTTCGAGTTCCTGCGCCGATCGATCGAAAGCTACTTCGTCCACCAGGAGGCAGAGCAACTTCGCGAGGAGATGATCCAGATGCTGACACACGACATCAAGGTGCCGCTGACGAGCATCCTGGGATTCGCGCAGTTGATCCGGAGGGCGGAGGCGGGAAGGGACGACCCGGCGAAGTTCGCCGGCATCATCGTCAGCAACAGCAAGAAGGTGCTCACGCTGCTGGAGAATTACCTGACGAACACACGGATGGAATCGGGACGGCTGGAGGTTATTCGCGTGCCGGTGCGGATTGCGGACGTGATCGAGGAGGAACTGGAGCTGCACGCGCTGGACTTCGAGAGGAACCGTGTGCGGGTGGAATGCGCGTTGTCGGAGGCACCGGCCGTGGCGGACCTGGACGAGCCGCTGGTGACGCGGGCGGTGGGAAACCTGGTGAACAATGCGGCGAAGTACACGCCGGCGGAAGGGCGGGTCGTCGTCTCGGCCGGGGCGGGCTGCGAGGGCGTGTGGATCGAGGTGCGCAACACGGCGCCGGACCTGGACGAGGCGGAGATGGCGACGGTGTTCGACCGGTTCCGCCGGATGAAGAGTTCGCGGGGAATCGAGGGGTCGGGCCTCGGGCTCCACATTGTGCGATGCGTGGCGGAAGCCCATGGGGGCCGCGTGGAATGCCGTCGCGAAGGCGAGGACGTGGTGTTCCGGCTGGAGCTGGCGGAGAAGGAGTAGGGGGGCCGAAAGGGGTCCCCCACCCCGAGAGTCACTTGTCGCCGTTGGCGAGAAACCGGCCTGCGGCGTTCAGGTCCGCTCCGCCGGCGCGCCAGATGTTGCCCTGGCTGATGGTGCCGTTCGTCGGGTCGTAGACGAAGTCGAGGAACTGGCCGAGATCGTCGTCGGATTTGACGATGCGAATCTCGAGGTCGTCGCCCGGATAGGACCCGGCAAAGCCGGAGATGCCATCGGGGCCATTGCTGAACAGGGACCACCAGTTGCTGCGGACGCCGGGAGAGAGGCGGAAGCCCTCGCTGCCATGGGGGACGACGGAGGTTCCCTGGGGGGCGCGCCCGGTGAAGCGGAGGAACTCCGAAAGGATGATGCCGGTGCGGCCATCGGCAGGATCGTTGTAATGGGCGTTGTATTGGAGGGTGGACACGGTGGGGTGTTCCTGGCCGCCGCCGACGCCGCGGGGGTGCATGGGATCCTGGCAGTTGGCGCTGGTCACGTAGGCCACGGGCGTGGATAGAAGCCAGAGGCCAAAGCGCCAGCGATCACCCTCGTCGACCGTCAGGCCGAAGCCGGTCGGATAGTCGTTGTTGTCGACGCGATACAACTCGAGT
>CAYQTO010000120.1:0-11514 GCA_964420455.1 uncultured Candidatus Sumerlaeota bacterium
CCGCCGCTTCCCCGTCATCCTCCCGGTGATCATGGAGATTTAGGCAAATCCCTTACTGTTGAACAAGCGACCCGCCGGAGCTTCCTCTCTCCGGCGGGCCCTTGAGCATCCGCTCTCCCTCCTGCCTTACCACTCGTAAGGGTCGATGCCCTCGGTCATCTCCATCAACCGTCGTTCGATGATGCGCTCGCGATTCTCACGGCGCTTCTCGAGAGCGCGATAAACCTCCTCCAACTCCCGCTCGATCGCCTGCGCCTCCATCGTCCGGAGTTCCTGCGTGGCCTCGAAGCCTTCCCGCAGGACCTGCTCCATTTCCGTGCGCACGGCCACCCCTTCCTCCTCGCTCTCCGCCTCGTGATACCGGCGCTCCAGTCGCTGAAGCTGGAGTTCCAGGAGATGTACCCTTTCGGCTGTTTCCAGCGCGCGGGGCAGATCCTCCTCGATGACAAGGAGTTCGCGGGCCGTCTCGAGGAGGGTATGCAGGACTTCGCGACGCTCCTCGATACCGGCATCCTCGTCGGGCACAAATTCGAGGAAATCTTCATTCAATTCCATGAGGTAGGTCATCGCGCTGTCATAGACACGCGGATCGAAGTCTTCCCTCTCCTCTCCGGGCTGCCACCTGTCTTCTTTCTCGGCGACCTCCATCAACACCGTGCGGGGGTCGTCCTGGTCGCCGCGATGCCATGCGTCTTCACGTTCTGCGCTGTGGTGGGGGACGATTCGGAGCCGCGCGTCCCCCTCCATTCGATAGGTGAAGCCGAATGGCTCGAGAATCTCGGCCAGCATCTGTTCCGCCGGGATGTCGGCGAAGACCCGGTCGACGATCAGGTCCGCATCGCCCGCGCGAAGGATCACCTCGACCCCTGTCTGATGGGAAACAAGGCGCAGGACATCACCGAGGCGCGCTCCCTGAAAAACCGCCTCCTCGATATGACGCTCCAGCGGGTGGACCCGTTCGTCGTCGCGGGTGGGTTCAACGCTCAGCCTCAGGAAGCCCGTCCGACCCGCTTCATCCTGTGCCATGGTGGGCACGACCAAGCTGGCGATGGCGGCGATGACGGCAACGACGAGAAACTTCTTCATGGTGTGTTTCCTTGTGGTTGGAGTTCACAGCTCTCCGAGCTGGTGACGGAGGTTCCGGGCCCGGCGAAGGAGGCTGGTGTCGCTTTGTCCTTGCGGCGGGCTCCCGCGGCGGAGCTCGGCAAGCCGGTTGTCGAGCTGTCGGATGTTGCGGCGGATGACCGTGTTGGGATCGTCCCCGTGGACGAGGATCAGCCGCCCGGGCGGTCCCGGGGCCGTTGTCGGCTGGAGGTTCCGTGTCGGCAGATTGACCACGATGGCGAGAAGGGCGGCCGCTGCGGCGAGACCCGCGAGCGCGCCAAGGCGGACGGGTACGCGACGACGCTTGCGGGCTGCTGCGAGAACAACACGGCGCCGGTTGGCGTCCGGCCCCTGAAGGCCTCTTCCGTCGAGCAACTCCCGCAGCGCTCCTTCCGGGTTGCCGTCCATCATGACGCGCCTTCCTCCCCGAGCATGCGCCGCAGCCGTTTTTCGCCCTCTCTGATCCGCCAGAGCGTGGTCCCCAGGGGGCACTTCATCAGTTCCGATATCTCGCGATGGGTCAGGTCGCCGTCTATACGGAGCAGGATCGCCTCGCGCATGGCATCTGGCAGGCTGTGGAGGGCGTCGTCGACAAGGCGGCGTTGCTCGCGCGCGGCGACAGTGTCCCGGGGCGAGGGGCCGGGCGCGGCGTCCTCCCTTGCGTTCTCGTCCCGATCCACCCGGCGCGCGGTCCACGGCCCCCGCCGATCCTCGATCCACAGGCGGTGTGCGATGCGAAACAGCCAGGACCGGAACCGTCCGCTTGGGCGGTAGCCCTCCAGCACCGCCAGCGCCTTCATCCATGTCCTCTGGACCACGTCGTCGGCATCGTCCCCATCCGCTCCCAGCGAGACCACGAAACGAACCAGCGCACCATCGTAACGATTGAACAGGACTTCAAACGCCGCAGGGTCACCGCGAAGGTAAAGGGCCACCAGATCGTCGTCCGGGAGGGATTTCATCGTACTCTGGTGGGGAGAACGGTCGTCACGGTGGCATTATTGGTCCGTGAGGGCGCTTTTTCTTTCAACAACGGCAGGGTTTACCGGGGGAGCGACCAGTATCGGCTCGTCCGGTGCCTCGATCCTCAGGGCCCTCCGTGCGTGCGCGATCTCATCGAAAGGGCCCGCTTGTGGGTACCGCTACTGCTGTCGTGGAGCCCTTGCCGATCTCCGGCCTCCCTGCGGCATTGCTGCCGGAATGTCTTGGCCCGGGGGTGCGGGCCCAACACCATGTAATCATGTCTCACGCCCCGATGATCGTGGTCGCCGCGCTGATCGTGCGCGAGGAGGACGGCCGTCTGCTGATCGCCCAGCGGCCCGCCCACCTTTCGAGCCCCGGCCGTTGGGAGTTTCCCGGGGGCAAGGTGGAACAGGGCGAGGATCCCCGCCACGCCCTCGTCCGCGAATGCCGCGAGGAACTTGCCATCGCCATCGAGGCCGGTGCCGTCTACGAGACCATCTTCGTGCCCCGGAGCGAGCGCGACCTGCTCCTCCTCTTCTATCGAGCCCGCATTCTCGCCGGCCAGCCCACCCCCCAGGAGGCAAACCCCGTCGCCTGGGTCGACGCCCGCGAAATTCGCCAGTACGACATCCTCGCCTCCGACCTCCCCCTCCTCGACACCATCGAACGCCACTGGCCCGCCTTCCTGCGGCTGTAGTCCTTGAACCTCAACCGGTCCCTTGTCAGGATTCAGGCATTGGGATGAGGCGCTGAAGAAAGTCCCCGCAAGTCACCCGCAGGCATGGCTGGCGGATTCGTTCTGGTCCGGATAATCCCGAAAAGCGCCGTCTTCCTCCATCATTGAAATCCCCCGCCCGGGAGCCGCCCGCCATGTTTGGCACCAACGACGTCATCTACGTTCCGGAAAACCACCAGCTTGTCCTCGACGATGTCTATACGTGGAAGCGCTACCGGATCGACGTGCGGCGGTTTGGGCTGCGGATCCGGCCAGAGGCCTTCGAACTGGTCGCCGATCGCGTGCGCTCCGGCATCGAGATCGCCCGCCACAGCCCCCGCTTTACCGGCACCATCGACCAGGTGATCGCCAACACGGACCTGATGCTCCGCGACCTGGCGGCCTATTCCGGCCAGGCCACCGGCAGCCTCCCCGGCGACCTCGCCAACTTCTTCCGCGCCAACCATTCCGCCTGGTGGATCCGCCTGACGGATCTCCCCGGCGAGTCCTTCCACGCCGAGGACTACGAGCGCACCCTCTCCTCGCAGCCGCGCATCGAGCCCCACTTCACCTATGGCAGCGTCCACATCGCCCAGCTCGACTCGCTCGATGTCGATCTCCCCGCAAACGACGAGGGCCACCCCTTCTCCATCGACGTCCCCGCCGAACAGGGCCTCACCCGCTGGACCATCCCCCCGGCCGAGCCCCTCCCCCTCATCCACGAGTACTGCGGCGCCCATGGCGCCTCCGCCTTCGGCCGCACCGTCAATATCGATACACATGGCAACCTCGCCGACTTTCATCAGTTCTGCACCCCCATCGGCATCCTCGGCGAGAAGCTTTACGCCACCCTCTATGTCTACTACGGGGTGGAGAAAAGCGCCGACGTCCTCACCCGGGTCCCGGCGGACGACTTGGATGTCTATATGGCCCTGCTCGAGAAGTCGCACTTCCGGCTGGTGGGTTCGGGGCCAACCTGGCGGATTTTCGATCGCGATGGCGATGTCGTGCATCTGTACGACGGGCTCGAGAGCAAGGAATCGGAGGGTGTCGAGACCATGCCACCTTTCATGCTGGTCGCGGCGGCCGGCGGCCAGCACGATCCCCTGCACCGGGCGGAGCTGCTCGAGGCGATCCGCGATTCCGTTGGCCGGATCAAGGAAGCGTAGTAGGCTCCGGAAGAGACGGCTCGGGGGTCACCCCCCGGGCCGCTCCCCTTTCTCTGCGGGGCCTCCTCAAGGGCCAAACCGAACGATGTCACCATCGCTGACGCTACCATTGGTGGGGTCATACTGGACGGGGCTCCCCATCGTCATCATCCCACCCATCGGCATGGTCATGATTTCGTAGATGGGAAGATCGCCACGGACCTCGAGTTGGCGAACCATGGTTCCGTGCCTGAGGTCCGGCCCGGTCGAGACAAGGAACCAGCGGGGGGCTGGCCCGCCGTCGATGCCCATCATTCCCCGGGATTCCACCAGCCGGCGATAGGTCGCCCTGTTGTCGCCGTCGGGAGTGTTTGTAGAATTGAAGTACATGAAGGAGTGCTGGTGATCGATCATGATCTTGGGCTTGAAGTGATCGAGTGGCACCCCGGTCATGTAGGCAACGGGGGTCGTGAGGGTGTAAGGGACAAAAGGCATCTTACCCATCATCATGTTCATCACATTGGTCCGTCCCGCCTCGTCCAGGACGTTGGGCGGGTACTGGTTGTAGTCGACGGCATATGCCTCGAGGCCCGTGTTTACGGCGCGCATGTCGGCGAGGACGCGTGACACCTTCGAGCGCGTTTGCGCCTCGAGAAAGTTCGGGACGGCAATGGCCGCAAGGATTGCAATGATTGCGACCACGATCAGAAGCTCCACAAGGGTGAATGCTTGGCTGTGTTCTTTGTGCATGGATTCTCTCTCCGCTTGGCACAGTCGGTTGCTGGCGTGGGTGGGCCCGCGCCGATGACCTTGTCCATTTGATTGGGAACGGTCAGCCCGCGAAGCGAGGTGGGGGAACCAACGGAAGGAGGGAACACGAATCGGGAAGGTGGTCGTTGGCGATGTGCAGGTCCGGGTTGTTGGTTGAGGGGGTCGGCCAGCCTTTGCTTGCCCTCAAGTCCCACGCGCCACTGGTCACAACAAACGATACGAGCAGGACCCCATCAACGATTCCCGGGCACTCGGTCTTCTCCATGCCACCATGGGGAGGAGTGCCACGGGCAGGCTTCGGCTTCGCACAGCAGCAGGCAGATCCCCCGGAGCAGGCCGGCCCGCAGGCGCAGGTAACACCGGAGAGGCGACGCTCGCTTCGGAGGAAACTCGTCCCTTTGGAGGTTTCCACGCGATGTAAGTTGTTGCCAGTCATGGAACTCAGCCACAGGCCGGCAAAGCCGTTGACCACCGTCAGGAGGACCTGGGCTCCAAGGGCGATTACCAACATCGTCGCGAGTGTCCGTTTTCCCATGGGGAGGAACACTAGCCGCAGTCGACCTTCTGGCAAGGGTTATCGATGTCGACTATCGCGATTCATAGACGCGTCCCCTCTACCACAGCAAGGCCGCCCACCCGCCCAGCAGAACCACCAACGCCGCAAGCGCCCACATTCGACCCGTATAGACACTCGAGGCCATCCACGCCCCCACCGCCGGCAGCCCCACCCACAACACACCCGCCCACGCGGTCCAGAGCCACCCGTGCGCCAGCACCCGCGGCCGCCCGCATGCGATCGCCTCGCCGAATCGCTCCCACGCCCACGGGTCCACATAGTTCAGCTCCACCTGGAGCAACAGCGACGCGATCACCCGAAAGGTTGCGTGCATCATCCCCCAGAGCGTGGCCGTATAGACAACCACCAGAAGCACCCGCGACGCCCAGGCGGGCAGGCCGCTCGCCCGCCCCATGGCCACCGGCAGCAGCACCAGCACCGGCACCAGCATCGGCAGGCCCATGCGGCCCTGGATGCTCGCGTATCCCGCGTGGTTGATCGCCCGCCAGCCACCGGCCCAAAGGAGGCCCACCCACAACACCACGAAGGACGCCGCCAGGCCGAGCAGCCGCCATTCTTCCGCCGCCAGCGGTCTCAACCCGCGCCCCAACACCCGCACGGCCAGCAACGCCCCCACCCCACTCACAAACACCACCCGCCAAACATGCCACCCCCACGGCATCGGCTCCCAGTCCCAGCCGAACCGCGCGTTGAACCCCTCCGCCACGTGCCACACGGCGCCATCGATCCACCGCTCGATGCGCAGTTCCAGCGGCACCTCCACGGGATACTCGGCGTGCGTCTCCTCGAGGAAGGTAAGGTACGACAGCCGCCCCGTCGTCAGCGAGGTGAACGCCGCCGAGGCGAGCACCGGCCCCACCAGAAGGGCCGGCACGACGACCCACCACAGCCGCCCCGTCCGCCACAAATCCCGCCCGCGCCCCAGAATCCACCATGCCACCAGCGCCAGGCCGGACATCTTGGCCGCCACGGCCATCCCCGCGAGAAGCGCCGACCGACCCAGCGGCCACCGCAGCAGCACCGCCCCGGCCCCCAGCGCCGCCATCGCCAGCAACGCGTTGTCGTTGTTCACCATCGCCCCGACAAAGGTTGTCATCGGGTGAAACGTATAGACGAACGCGGGCAGGAACCGCCAGGCGGCCTCCTCGCCGGGAAACAGCAGGCGCCCACACTGCCACAGCACCACGATCGGCACCGCGGACAGGAGCACGGACACCCATCGCATCGACTGCCAGTGCCACAGCACCGTCCCCACCCACCGAAACGGTGCGGTGATCGCCGCCGCGATGGCGTAATACAGGGGCGGCTGGCCCCCCTCGTTGTTGCGCAGGTGTTCGCTGATCCCTGCGTAACGGCGCGCCTCCCATTCGTCCAGGACCATCTGGTACCCGAGCCGCAGAGGCCGCCCGTCCGCCGCCGCCGGCCGCCAGTCCCAGTCCGTCCCCGACAACCAGTGGATGAAGTCGACGCTCTGGGGAATCCGCCCGCCGTTCACCGGTGGCGCCATCCCCCGCGCAAGGTTGTTCACATAAACGAAGTGGGACGATTCGTCGGGCCCGCGGCCGAGCGGCACCAGCGACGCCCAGAACACCCCCTTGAGAAGCCATGCCGCCAGCAGCACCCAAAGGAAAACGGCGTCCCGCCCCCGCCACCAGGCGAGTTCCCCGTTTACAGCGTGCGCCGCCCCGGCGAACTCATGGTCCGCAACGCCCACCCCGTTCCCGCTCAAGGCTGATGAACCACCTTCTCGACCATTTGAACCCCGCCCAGCGCGAAGCCGTCGTTCACCTCGGAAGCCCGCTCATGATCATTGCCGGCGCGGGCACGGGCAAGACGCGTGTGATCACCCATCGCCTCGCCTTCCTCCACCGCGAGTGCGGCATTCCCCTCCGCGAGATCATGGCGGTCACCTTTACCAACAAGGCCGCGCGGGAAATGCGCGAACGCGTCTGCCGCCTCCTTGGCCTCCCCGACACTCCCGGCCTCCCCATCGGCACCTTCCACTCCCGCTGCGCCCTCATCCTCCGCCGCGAGCACCCCACCGCCGCCCTCGACCCCAACTTCGCCATCCTCGACGAGAACGATCAGAAACAGGCCATCAAGCGCGTCCTCAAGGACATGGACATCAACGAGAAGCGCGCCCCAGTCGGCCGCATCCAGTCCTTCATCAACCAGGCCAAGATGCGCCTCCTGACCCCCGCCGACTGTCGCGAGGAGTTCGACGAGGACGAGATCCCCTATCCCGACATTTACGCCCGCTACCAGGAGACCATCGAAAAGAACAAGTCCATCGACTTCGAGGATCTTCTCATGAAGACCGTCCTGCTCCTCCAGGACAACGAAGAGGTCCGCCGCCGATGGGCCGATCGCTACCGCTACGTCATGGTCGACGAATACCAGGACACCAACCACGCCCAGTTCCTCCTCACCAAGCTCCTTGCGCAGGACCACGAACAGGTCTGCGTGGTCGGCGACGAGGACCAGTCGATCTACAGCTGGCGGGGGGCGGAAATCAGCAACCTCCTCGACTTCGAAAAGACCTTCCCCGGCACCCGCATCGTCAAGCTCGAGCAGAACTACCGCTCCACCGGCAACATCCTCCGCGCCGCCAGCACCGTCATCGCGCGCAACACGCAACGTATCGGCAAGACGCTCTTTACCTCCCAAGACGACGGCGCCCTGCTCACCTTCACCCCGTCCGCGAACCAGGACGACGAGGGCCAGTTCATCGCCCGCGAATGCACCTACCTCATCCAGCAGGAAGGCGTTTCGCCCGACGAAATCGCCATCTTCTATCGAGGACACTGGCTCTCCCGCGCCGTGGAGGACAACCTCCGCCGCTTTCGCCTTCCCTACCGTGTTGTCGGCGGCATCCGCTTCTACGACCGGCTCGAGATCAAGGACCTCCTCAGTTTCCTGCGCCTCGCCGTGAACCCCGAAGACGACCTCGCCTTCGAGCGCGTCATCAACCGCCCCACCCGCGGCGTCGGCGCCAAGACCTTGTCGGAAATCCTCCAGGCCGCCGCGCGCGAGCGCCGCTCCCTCCTTGCCGCCACCGGCGGACTCCTCGAATCCGGCGCCATCAAGGGCAAGGCCCGCCGCGGCCTCCAGAAGTTCCTCCAGTCTGTCTATACATGGCACGACATGGCCGCCACCGCCACCCCCGCCGACATCCTCGAGGCGATCCTAGCCGACACCAACTATGCCGAGGAAGGCGTCGGCGACCCCGGATCCATCGAGGGCGAGGCCCGCATCGAGAACATCGAGGAGTTCCACGGCATGCTCCGCGAGTTCCGGCCCAGCGGCGACTCCGCCCACCTCGCCGAGTTCCTCAACGTCATGGCCCTCGACGCCACCGACAACCGGGACGATGCCTCCCCCAAGGTCAGCCTCCTCACCATCCACAACGCCAAGGGGCTCGAGTTCGACTACGTCTTCCTAATCGGGCTCGAGAAAGGCGCCTTCCCCACGCGCCGTGCCGAGGAGTCCTTCGAGGAGTTTGCCATCGAGGAGGAGCGCCGTCTGTTCTATGTTGGCCTCACCCGCGCCCGCCGAAAACTGTACCTCCACTACAGCGCGCAACGAAACCGGCCCGACTTCTGGGAGGTGACATCGCCTTCCCTCTTTCTTTCCGAACTGCCGCCGGAGGTCTTCGACGGGGAATCCCTCAAGCAGCTTCGCCGCCTGCTGCCCTATGGCTGGGGCACCGCGGAGGGGATCGGCGGTTCCCGGCCCGAGGCCGCCCCGGCGGAGGGGGAACTCGAATACGTCATGGACGAGGACGCCGGCTTCCATCCCCAGGAGCGCCCGGCGGGCACCTACGCGCGACTCACGCGTGGTGGCGGATCCGCCCCCTCCGCTGGCCGCCCCGGCAGGCACCGCCTCTCGCCCGGCATTCGTGTGGCCCATCGCTACATGGGCAACGGCACGGTCAAGGCCCTTTCCGGCCGGCCGGGATGGGAACGCGTCGAGGTCGCCTTCGACGACGGCCGCACCCAGGACTTCGTCGTCAAGTACGCCCCGCTCACTCCCCTGGCCGACTGACCCCGCCCACCCGGTACAACGCGAACCGTTCATCTGTATAGACAACCTCCAGCCCCGGCGCCAGGTAGGCCGGCGGCCGCACCCCATCCACCAGCACGTGCGTGATGGCATGGGCGGCCAGAATCTCCTCGAAAGCCGTTTTCGCCCCGGCCCGGTCGGCGTAATAGAACCCCGACGCGAGCTGGAGCCGGCGGTGCCATGCCACGATCTCCGCCGCCCCGTAGGGATGCGTCTTGAAGTCGACCAGGACCGGCACTCCAGTCTCGAGCCGGAACCGCTCCGCCCAGTTCGGGACAAGCACCAGCCAATCCTCGCGGGCCTCGTCGCGGACGAACGCGAAGAGCCGGTTTTCCGGACCCGCCCGCAGGTCCGCCGCCGCCGCCGCGCTCGCCGCAACCCCCGCCGCCATTGTATAGACAAGAACCACTCCGGCGACCCAGGGCACCCCGGGCGCTGAAAACCGGGCGGGAAGCGCCATCGCCAACCGCCCGGCCAGTAACCCCGTCGCCAGCGGCACCAGCACCACCGACGCCCGCCAAGGAAACAGCAGCGCCAGGCCCTGGTGTCCCGTCGCCATCACCGCCAGCGTCCCCAGCAGCCCGGCTGCCCCGAGCGCCGCCATCGGCACCAGCAGACGCGTCCCCCGCGTCGCCCACAACCCGCCAACCATCAACGCCACCTGCGCCGCCGACACCCAACCGAACCACTCGAGCGGCTCCGCGTGGTGCGGAAACCGCACCTCCACCAGGATGCGGCGCGCCTCCGCGGCCAGTTGTGCGTCCCCCTCCCGGAAGCGCATCGCCGTCACGGCGGCAATCACGGCGACAATCGCGGCCCCCGCCGCCGTGGCGCCAACCACCCGCCGCCTGCCCCCGTGCCACCCCACGATTCCCGCCGCCCCCAGCACCACAAACCCCATCCACAGATAATGCGCGTGCATGGCCCCCGAGACGACGATCACCGCGGTACCAGCCACCGGGTGTTCCCGCGCGAGAAGCACCACCCCCGCCACCAACAGCACGCCGAACGCGCTCGGCTGAAACAGCGGGCCCAGCACGTAATGTCCCGCCAGGCCCTCGATCAGCAACTCCTCCGTCCACATCAGTGCCGGCGAGAGAAAGCCGATCGCCGGCCCGGCGAGAAGAAGCAACCCCGCCCATACCGCCCAGAACGGGCCCGCCTCCGCACGCGGTGCCACCAGATGAATCACCGAGGCGATCGTCGCGAAGAAGAGGACCCCAAGGCAGGCCTGGAGCAGATAGACGGTGCCGAGCGGCAGCCAGGCTGCCACGGTGGCGATGATCAGCGAGAACAGCGGGAACGGATCGGCGGTGGCCGCAAGGAAGTCGTTCTGAACGAAGCCCTCCCCGGCCATCGCGAAGCCATGGAGGAAGTAGCTGTTCTGATTGCCGACGAGAGGGGGGAGATAGAGGGAGGAGACGGCTCCGACCAGCCCGGCCAGGAGGACACGCCCCGTGGGAAGGTCCGGAGCCGGTTCCCCGATGGGGGAATCCGGCTCCGGCATCGATGTCTCAGACGCCAACGGCCTGGGGGATGTCGAAGAACTCGCGCGCATCGACCACCTCGCCCGCGAGCGCCGCCGCCGCCACCATGACCGGCGACATCAGCAGCGTCCGCCCGGTGGGCGATCCCTGGCGGCCCTTGAAGTTGCGATTCGACGACGAGGCGCACACCTCCCGACCCTGCAGCTTGTCCGGGTTCATCGCCAGGCACATCGAGCAGCCCGCGTGGCGCACCTCGAACCCTGCTTCCCGCAGCACCTCCGTATATCCGCGCTCGTCCATCTCCATGGCCACGATCTGGGATCCCGGAACGGCGATGGCGCGCACATTCGGCGCCACCTTCAGCCCCTTGCCCTCGATCATCCTGACCACCTCGGCGAAGTCCGAAATCCGGCCGTTGGTGCACGAGCCAAGGAACGCCACGTCGATCTTCGTTCCCTTCAGCGGCTGGCCCGGCTCGAAACCCATATAGTCGTACGCCTCCTGGATGAGCGCCTGCTCGTCGCGGGAGAACGCCTCCTTGGCGGGGATCGCGCCGCTCACACTGGTCGACTGCCCGGGCGTGATCCCCCAGGTCACCACCGGTTCGATGTCCTCAGCGTCAATCACCACCAGGTCGTCGTACTCCGCGTCGGCGTCCGACCGGATCGATTCCCAGTACTCCACGGC
>CAYQTO010000121.1:0-8384 GCA_964420455.1 uncultured Candidatus Sumerlaeota bacterium
CCACCCCCAATGGACATGTACCAGATCGAGGGCGCCCATCCCCTCAAGGGGACCGTCCGGATCAGCGGTTCCAAGAATGCCACGCTGCCACTGCTGACGGCCGCGCTCCTCGCCGACGAGCCGACGGTCCTCGAAGGGGTGCCGGACCTCCGCGATATCCGCGAGATGCGCCGCCTCCTCGAGCACCTCGGCGCCCGCGTCACCTTCGCCGAGGGCTTTGTCAAGATCGAACCCGGCCCCCGGGAAGTAGACTACGTTCCCTACGAAATCATGCGCAAGATGCGCGCTTCCTTCTACGCCATGGGGCCGATGATCGCCCGGCTTGGCCGTGCCCGCGTGTCCCTCCCCGGTGGCTGCGCCATTGGCGACCGGCCGGTGGACCTCCACCTCCGCGGCTTCAAGTCCCTCGGCGTCCAGCTCGGCCACAGCGCCGGATACATCCACGCCCGCCACGACGGCCTGCGCGGCACTCGCCTTTCCCTCCTCGGGAGCAACGGCACCAGCGTTGGCGCCACCTGCAACGTCCTCATGGCGGCGGTCCTCGCCAAGGGCACGACCATCATCGACGATGCCGCCCGCGAGCCCGAGGTCCTCGAACTCGTCCGCTTCCTCCGCGCCACGGGCGCCCGCATCGAGGGCGAAGGCACCAACACCCTGCGCGTGGACGGCGTCGACAAGCTCAAGGGCATCACCTGGCAGGTCTCGCCGGACCGCATCGAGGCGGGCACCTATGCCATCGCCGCCCTCATCACCCACGGCGATGTGGTCCTCGAAAATGTGCGCCGTCCCGACATGGAGGCGACCTTCCACGCCCTCGAGACCTGGGGCGCCCTCCTAGACTGGACCAGCGCCAGCACCGTCCGCGTCCGCCGCGACCGCATCCGCAAGCGCGCCCTCCACATCACCACCGAACCGTATCCCGGATTCCCGACGGATCTCCAGGCCCCCCTCACCGCCCTGCTGGCGCTCACCCCCGGCCAGTCGGTCATCCGCGAGACGATCTACCCCGAGCGGTTCATGCATGTGTCGGAGCTCAAGCGCCTTGGCGCGCGGGTGAAGTCCCCCGAGCGCGGACGCATCGAGATCGCCGGCGTCCCCGCCTTCGAGGGTGCGGCGGTCATGGCCGGCGACCTGCGGGCCGGAGCCGCCCTCGTCCTCGCCACCCTCGCCGCCCACGGCACCAGCCAGGTCCGCCGCATCTACCACGTGGAACGCGGCTACGAAAACCTCGAGGGCAAGCTCCGGACGCTGGGGGCGCGGATCGAGCGCCTGCCGGAAACCGCCGTCGACCCAGGTCTTGCCGTCGATGTCTTCGAAGGCGGCCAGGTCGAGCCGCTCAACCCCGACGCCATGGTGCCTGTCCAGCCCGCCCAGGACTAGTTGCCGGAGGTTGCCGGAGAGATCCAGGTCGCGAGGTGACTTTTACCTCACTTCTTGGATCCTTCCGCTCCAAATGGTAAGGAAAACATCCGGCAGGAAAAAACCATGACCACCAAAATGACTGCCGCCCACCTCGACCTGGTGGACGAAACCCATCCCCAGAGGCAGCGCGTCGCGGTCCTCGAGGAGCCCGGCAGGATTGTCAGCGCCTGGGCCCGAATCCCCGAGCCCGGCCCGGGCGAAATTCGTCTCCGCGTCAACTACGTCGGCATCTGCGGTTCCGACATCGAGTCCTTTACCGGACGCCGCACCCCCGAGTTCCTCACCACCCCGACCCGACTCGGACACGAGGTGGCGGGGGTCATCGACAAACTGGGGCCCGGGGTCGCCGGCCTCCAGGTTGGAGACCGCGTGGCCTGCCGGTACGTCTGGGGCGCCTTTGCCCAATACATCACCTGCAAGCCGTTCAACGTGAAGGTCGTCCCCCCGCACCTCGGCGACGAGACCGTGAGCCCGATCGAGGTGCTGCCCGGGATCCTCCACGCGCTGGACCGGGCCGCGATCGACCAGACCAAGTCGGTCCTCATCATGGGCCAGGGGGTCAGCGGCCTGCTCCTGACGAAGGTCGCCGCGCTCCATTCCCCCCGTGCCCTCGCCGTGACCGACCTCCGCGACCACAAGCTCGCCAAGGCCCGCGAGTACGGCGCCACCCACAGCTACAAGCTCGCCAGCCCGGACGCCTCGACCCGCGAGGCGACGGAGGCCGACTTTCCCGCCGGCTTTGACGTCGTTATCCCCTGCCTCCTCGATGGCGACGGCGTCGTCGATGCCCTCGACTGTGTCGCCATGTGCGGAAAGATCGTTCTCTATGGCTGCATTGGTCCCTGCAACAAGCCGTTTGATTTCCTCAAGCTCCACCGCCGCCGGGCGGACATCCTCAGCACCGAGCCGCGGCGCGACCTCGACATGCGCAACTATTTCGACCAGTCCCTTCAACTCGTCCTCGACGGCCTCGTCGACCCCGCGGACATCGTGACCGACATCGTCCCCCTCGCCGAGGTGGATCGCGCCTTCGACCTTCGCCTGTCCGCCGACGGGCGCACCATCCACGTTCTGGTGGATTGCCGATGACCCTCCTCAAGCTCAACGCCCACGGCCCCTCGGCCCCGGTCCCCCACTTCTGGCGAAGTGTGGGCTTCACCCCCGCAAAGCTCCTCCTCACCCGGCACATGGAAGTGAGCCTCGACCAGGTGGGCCGCCTGCCCAACCAGCCCATCGAGTTCGTCCGCATCCACGACCTCCTCAAGCTCGTCGAGGCGAAGGATGTCTATACAAACGCGCCCGTCTATACATGGGACGACCTCGATCGGGGGCTCGACCTGCTGGTGCGCAACCGCCTCCGCCCCTTTTTCGAGATCATGGGCAACCCGTCGGACGCCTTCCAGGACTTCACGAAGGCGGAAACGGTCCGTGCCTTCGCCGACTTCGTCGCCGCCCTCGCGCGCCACGTCATCGACCGGTACGGTCGCCAAGAGGTCCTCCACTGGTACTTCGAGACCTGGAACGAGCCCGATACCCACTGGTGCCACCTCAAGGGCACGGAATTCCTGAACTACGTGGATGCATGCTCGACGGGCCTGCGGGAGGCGGATCCGGACCTCCGCTTTGGTGGCCCCGGCACCGCCTACCACCTGTCCGGCACGCTCCGCGACTTCCTCGCCCACTGCCACACGGGGACCAACTCGCTCACCGGCGAAACCGGCATCCCCCTCGCCTTTGTCTCCGTCCACGAGAAGGGCGCCCCGCCCACCCTCGAGGACATCCACCCCGACACGGACGACGTGATCCGCCGCACACGGGCGGTCGCCGATTACCTTGCGGAGCACCACCCTCCGTTTGCGCAACTGCCCCTGATGAACAACGAGTGCGATCCGCACGTTGGCTGGTCGGACCACCACGGCTGGCGCGGGCGGCCGTATTACGCCGCATGGGTGGCGAACGCGATTATCCGTCACCAGCACGAGCTGCGCGGCGGCCCGGCGCCGCTCCCCTTCGAACTCCTGAGCAGCGACAGCGCCTTCCTCGGCGAATGGGGCCAGCGCACCCTCCAGACCACCTTCGGCAAGAAGGAGGACCGGGAGGCCGGCCGCTTCGAACTCGTCAAGAAGCCGCTCCTGAACCTCTTCAGCATGCTCGGCTGGCTTCACCGAAAGTCCGCAGGCGTGACCATCCCCCCCGACGCGCCGGACGATCTCCAGGTCCTGGCCACCCGCGACGGCCAAGAGACCGCGATCCTCCTCTCGCGCCATATCGACCCCTTCCTTACCGATGGTTCACGGGATATCTTTATAGACGTGGACCCGGCGCTGAACCCCGACCATCGCGACATGATCGTGGCGCGCTTGCGCCTCTCGGAGGAAGACGCCCATCCGTTCACCGTGTGGGAGGCGTATGCCCGCCAGTACCGCCACTTTCCGGACAAGCACCCGGAAATCTTTGCGGCAATGCGGGCGGTGGAGGATCCGGCGCTGGTGGCGCTCGAGCAGCACGCACCGCCGCCGGGGGGATCCCTTCGCGTGCGCGTGTCGCTCCCCCGCCCCGGCGTGGAACTCCTCGTCATCCGGCCGGTCACCGACGCGGTTCCCCCCGCTCCGAAGGACCTCGTGCTCGACGGGGTTCCCGCCTTTGGCGACAGGCCTGTCCGGCGCCTCCGCTGGGCCGTGGACGAGCCCGCACGCGTCCTCTTCGACGTCCAGGCCCGCTTCGGTTGCGGCACCTGGGTACGCCTCAACGCCCGGCCACTGATGGACCGTACCTTTCTGCTCGACGATCGTGGAACCGGATTCCGCCACCGCTTCGACGGGAAGACCATCGTCCGCGTCGTGTCCCGGAGCCTGGAGGGAACGGTGTCGGAGCCGGCGGAGATCGCCTGGTCATGAGGTGTGAGGCCCGCCGCTAGTCCGCCCGCACTAGACCGACCCCGGGGACAAAGCGGGGAAAGACCTGCGTGAGATCGGTGATCGCCTCGTCGGCGGCGTAACGCATCACCACGTCGGACCGAAGCACGGTGGGATTCAGGCCCGACTGGGCGTAGCCGGCGCTGGCCCGGCGGATCGCGTACTCGCCGATCTTGCGCTCCCTGCCCGGCCCTTCGAAGATCTCCCCCTCGATCTGGATGCGGGCCTCGCCGAAGTACCCCAGCACGTAGCGGACAAGCCCGATGCCCTTCTTGAAGTCGGTCACGTTCGCCGTGACGGTAATGACGCGGTAGTCGCGCGTGAGGGCGTCGTGGCGGCTGTAGGCGTAGCGGACCCGGACCGGGTGGGGATACGCCCGCAGCAGGTATCTGTAGATGCGTTCGCGAATGGTAAAGAGAATCTCGTCGGTGCTTTCCGGGTCCCGTGGATACGCATCGGGCGCAATCCAGCGGGGCTCGGGGATGATGAAGACGACGGCTTGGGTCGTATAGCCGTCGGCGCCGCTGACGAGGGGATCATGGGGGACGCCGAGGGTCCGTGCCACGGCCGGGTGGTGTTCAAGGAAGGACTCGTCGACGCGCATCTTGAGGTGGTCCTCGTCAACCAGGTTGAACTCCTGGTATCCGCCATCGAGGAACCCGGTGGGACGTACCTTCGAGTAGCACCCGGCGAGAAGAACGAGGGGGAGAAGCAGGGCGAAACCGGCAAGCACGCGTGTCATCGTCGTCGCTGTCGGTGGGGGCGGAGTTGAAAGGCGGGGGCATGACCCCGAAGGGCAATGCCCCCGCCGTCCGCTCCGGTAAGGTCGGGAGTTAGTTGGCTGCGGCGAGCGACTGGCGCTCGAAGGGGATCTTCTCCGGAAGGATCACGATGACGGCGCGGCGGTTGGCCCGGCGCCCGTCCGTGGTGGCGTTGGTGGACTGGGGCCGGAACTCACCCATGGAGGTGGCGCTGACCTTGGCCGGGTCGACGCTGTGGAAGTCGACCAACTCATGGAGGATCGTCAGCGCCCGCGCGGCCCCCAATTCCCAGTTCGACCGCCATCCCGAATGGACGATGGGCTGGTTGTCCGTGTGGCCCTCGATCAACAGCTCGCGGTTGGGAAACCGCTCGTTGATGATGGCCGCGACCTCGCCGACCAGGGTTGCGCCTTCGGCGGTGAGATAGGCCTCGCCGGGTTCGAAGAGCAGCGAGTCGAGGATCGTGAGGGACAAGCCGCGGCTGGTTTCCTCGAGCTGGACGTTCAGGTCCGCCAGTTCCGAGCGCAATTCCCCGAGGGCCTCCTCCTTGCCGGAGAGAGACGTGCGCAACGCCTCGAGCTCGCCCTCCAGGTTCGAGAGCTGGGCGCGCTTGCCGCCGATTTCCTGCTCCAGGGAGGCGAGGCGACCATCGCGGTCGCGCAGCTGCGCCCGGAGCCGTTCCGCTTCCTGTTCGAGCGTCTCGACCGATTGCTCGAGCAGACCCTTCTGCCCCTGGAGCTTTTCAATCTCGCCGAGGAGGCGCTGGCGCTCGGCCTCGCTCATGCCCATTTGGTTCTGGAGTCGGTCGTTCTGCTCTGCGAGCTGGGCGGCGCGCTGTTCCGCGTCGGCGCGGGCGGCCGCGAGGGCCGATTCAAGTTCGCCGATCTGTTGGCGCAGGGCGTTCATTTCCGCCAGGTCCTGCTCGGTGGGCCCGGCAGAGCGGAGCGCGGCAAGCTCGGTCTCCCGTGCCTGCAATTCCGCGCGGAGGTTCTGGAGCTCGCGCTCCATGTCTTCCTCGGTGAGCTGGTCATAGGCGTCGCCGACAAGGCCGCCGATGGCCGCGCCGGAGGATCCGCCCACGACGGCACCGGTGGTCGGGCCGATGGGGACCCAGTTGTTTCCTACCACGGCACCGGCGATGCCCCCGGCCAGTCCGGTCCCCGCGGCGCCCTTCTGTGCCGTACTGCATCCACCCAGGACGCTTACGCCAGCCCCGAGCGCCGTGACAAGAATCAGTGCCTTCGCTGCCTTCAACATGAGCTTACTCCTAGCGGTCGCTGCTGCAGGAGGCATCCGCGGCAGGGGTGGGAACGCCTGTCCGAGGGAAACCCGCAGCTGTTTCGTCTCCGAGCGATGGCCCCCTGCATCACACAACAGCAAGAACAAAGAAGGGAAAAAAGAAGCGGGCCGCCGCGGGAGCGGATGGACGGGAGGGCACGCGCTTAGCGGTTGTGCTGGGGTGGGGAGCAAACAACGATTTTCCCATGAGCGTGGAACGGGAAACACCTCGTGAGGGGACCCGGGGCCAAAGGGCTGCGGGACGGTTTTCCCCTTGGATTGCGGTGCGTCTCCTTATCGGCGCCGGGGTGCTGGGCGTCGCCGTCTGGAGCCTCGCCATGACGCGAAGTTTCCTCCAGGCGGACCACACCTCGCAGGAGGGCTACCGGGCCCAGCAACAGCGCGGCGGCGAGCAGATCGCCCTCGCGAGGTACCGTCGCGCCAACGCGCTGGCTCCCGCCGCGCCGGTGAACCAGTACTCGCTGGGAGCGATGATCCTTCGCACCCAGACCCAGCAGTACCGCGCGTCCAACTACCGCCAGTTCGACACAGAGGCGGTGCGCCTCGCCATCGAGTTGCTGAACCGGGCCAAGCTCGGCTTTTCACGCCCCCAGGTCGTCGAGTTCCATTTGGGTCAGGCGGCCTACGTCCTCATGAAGGCGTCGGAGCTTGCCGGCGACCGCGAAATCGAATCGCGTTTTGCCCGCATCGCCGCGGAAAACCTTCTCTCCTACCGCGAGACCCAAGGCTCGCCCGAGGACGGCATCGACCCCTCGACCTTCTATCGCCAGGCAAGCGAGGCCTTCGTTTCCGATCCCGAAAACCAGCGCCTCGACTTGGTCGTCCTCTTCTGGCGGGACTACGCCCACTACTTCGGCGAGGACGCGATCACCAACCCCGCCTATCGCGAGAAGGTCGTCGTGGCGGCCACCATCCTCGGCCTCCATCCCTTTGTGCTGATGGACATTCGCCGGGCCATCGAGCGCGACCCCGCCGCCCTCGAAAACTACGAACTTCTCAAGTACTACGCGGAATCCACCGGCGACGTCCGCAACGCCTACCTGCTTCTGGAAGGGGTGGCGGAACAGCGACCCTTGCCGCCCCGGGCCAATACCCTCTTCGAGGCGCTCCGCCGCGCCCTCGAACGACCCCTCGAGGGCTCCTGAACGGCGCCTTTGCTCCGCGGGCCCGGCCCTTGCCATGAATCGGCGCAGATACCCGCCCATGCACAGGAGTTTGCAATGTCCAACTTTACCTCGTCGTTCTTCGACACGATGGATTTCGATGACGATGAACCGAAAGGCGAGTCGGTCGACGGCCTGAGCCTGCTGATCGCCTACGCGACGGAATCGGGGAACTCGCGCGAGTGCGCGGAGTTCGCCGAACGCAAGGCCGCCAAGCTCGGCTTCAAGACCACCATCGTGGATCTGGCGAACGCCAAGCCCGCCGACCTTGAGGGCCACGAGCGCGCCCTCTTCGTCGTTTCGACTCGTAGCGACGACGAAAACCCCGCTGACGCCAAGGATTCACGCCCGCCCCTCAACTCGATCCCGTTCTGGAATGCGCTCAAGGAAACCCCCGCCGGCTCCCTCGCCGCGATGCGCTTCTCCGTGCTTTCCCTCGGCGACAGCAGCTACAAGCAGTTCTGTTGGTTCGGCAAGCAACTGGACGCACAGTTGGAGCAACTGGGCGCCAAGCGCTTTCACGACCGCGTCGATTGCGACAAGGATTACGGAGCCAACATGCGCCAATGGGTGGATGCGACACTCGAGAAACTGACGGCGATGGGTGCTTCGGCGCGCTAGATTTAAGCGAACCCCTCCTTACTTGATCCCCGCTTGCGACCCGTTCTCGGTCGCAGGCGGGTTTTTTCGTGTGACCGATTCTCGGTCGGATAAAGCGCCCCTCCCCCCAAACATCCCCCCGTGAATCAAGGGCGGCGTATCCGTGGGCAGAGCCATACCATCGACCGCGCGGCGCACCAGCGCCGCGAGCCCTTGTACTTCGC
>CAYQTO010000121.1:8394-11199 GCA_964420455.1 uncultured Candidatus Sumerlaeota bacterium
CCCAAACATCCCCCCGCCATGCGTTTGGCCTTTGACCGCCATCCCGCCCCCACTCCTTTAATCAGCGTTCCATCCCTCTCCGGTTTCCCATCCACCCCCATGACCGATCCCCAGAAAATCCGCAACGTCGCCATCATCGCCCACATCGATCACGGCAAGACGACCCTCATCGACGCGATCTTTCGCGGCGCCCAACTCTTTCGCGAGAACGCCCGCGTCGAGGAACGCGTCATGGACAGCAATGTCCTCGAGCGCGAACGCGGCATTACCATCCGCTCCAAGCACTGCTCGGTAAACTGGGGCGAGCACCTGATCAACATTATCGACACGCCGGGGCACGCGGACTTCAGCGGCGAGGTCGAGCGCGTGCTCTCGATGGTCGACTCGGTCCTGCTGCTGGTGGACGCCAACGAGGGCCCCATGCCCCAGACGCGCTATGTGCTGATGCGGGCGTTGAAGCTTGGTATTCGGCCGATCGTCATCATCAACAAGGTCGATCGGCCGCAGGCGGACCCGAGCGAGGCGCTGAACAAGACCTTCGACCTGTTCATCGAGCTGGGGGCCGACGACGAGCAGGTGGACTTTCCCGTGCTCTACGGATCGGGGCTGGGGGGCTGGTTCGTGCGCGACCTGTCGGCCGACGAGACCCGCGACATGTCGGCGGTGTTCGAGACGATCATCAGCCATGTGCCGCCTCCGGATGTGAGCCTCGACGCGCCGTTCCTGATGCAGGTGAGCACCCTGGCGTGGAGCGACTATATCGGGCGCATCGGCTGCGGCCGCGTGCTGCAGGGCCGTCACAAGATGGGGGCCTGGTTTACTCGGACCTCCACCCGCTGGCTGGACCACGGCGAGCAGTCGGGCGATTGGGAGGTGGTGGACACCCGTCAGGAGCGGTCGACACACCTCTGGGTCACGCGGGGGCTGGAGCGTACGCAGGTCGAGGAGATCTCCGCCGGGGACATTATCTGGCTGGCGGGCCCGGAAGACATTCTGATCGGGGATACCTTCAGTTCGCCGGAGATCGAGAAACCGGCGTTGCCCCCCCTCGAAATTGAGGAGCCAACGGTCTCGATGTTCTTCCTGGTAAACTCGGGGCCCTTTGCCGGCCAGGAGGGAAGGGCGGTGACGCTCCGCCAGATTCGCGACCGGCTCGAGCGCGAGACGCGGGTGAACGTGGCCCTGCGGGTCGAGGACCTCGGCCGCCCCGACGGCCTCAAGGTCTCCGGCCGCGGCGAACTCCACCTCGCCATCCTCATCGAGGAAATGCGCCGCGAGGGGATGGAAATCTGCGTCTCGCCCCCCGAGGTCATCACCCAGCATGACGCGGACGGAAATCTGCAGGAACCGATGGAAAAGGTCTATATCGACGTGCCCGAGGAGCACCAGGGCACCGTGATCGAGAAGCTGGCGCGGCGAAAGGGCGAGATGGTCGGGATGCATGCGACGGGCACCGGGCTGATCCGGCTCGAGTTCGATATCCCCACCCGCGGCCTCATTGGCTACCGGAGCGAGTTCCTCACGGACACGCGGGGGTTGGGCATCCTGGCCTCGCGCTTCACCGGCTACGGCCCCTGGAAGGGCGAAGTGGTGACGCGCAACCGCGGATCCCTCGTGAGCACCGATACCGGCGAGGCCACCAGCTACGCCCTCGAAGCCATCCAGATCCGCGGCCAACTCTTCATCGGGCCCATGGACAAGGTCTATACGGGGATGGTCATCGGCGAGAACTCGCGGCCCGACGACCTCCCCGCCAACCCCTGCAAGAAGAAGCAACTGACGAATCACCGCTCGGCCACGAAGGACGTCATCAGCGTGCTCGACGTGCCCAAGCGCATGACCCTGGACCAGGCCCTTGAATGGATCGCGTCGGACGAGTTGCTGGAGGTGACGCCGGAGACCGTGCGGATTCGCAAGGCGATCCTGGACCCCGAGGAGCGAAAGAAGGCGGAAAAGCGCCAGGCAGCCCTCTCGGCAGGAAGGTAACCCCCAATCCGCCGCCCGAGGGTTGTTTGTCCTTGAACCCCTTTCCTCCCCTTTCCCCAATACGAACGTCATGGTGCCCGAGACCTCCCAACAGATCAGCGAGCGGATGCGGGCTCTCTTTGCCCGCTTCAACTACGATTTGATTCGCGAGCTGGGCCGCGGCGGCATGGGGGTCGTTTATCTGGCGGAGCACAGGAAGCTCGGCCGGCGGGTTGCCCTCAAGACCCTGACACCGGACCGGCAGACCAAGGAAAGCAGCATTCTGCGGTTCGAGCGCGAGGCCCGCACCTTTGCCGCCATCCGCCACCCCCACATCGCCAACCTCTACGAATTTCAGGACGCCGAACAGGTCCAGTTCCTCGCCCTTGAGTACATCGAGGGCACCGATCTCGAGCGCGAGCGCCGCAAAAACCGCAAATGGTCGCCCCGCGAGGTCGCCGAGATCATCCGCGACGTCGGCAAGGCCCTCGACCACACCCACAAGAAGGGCATCCTCCACCGCGACATCAAGCCCGGCAACATCCTCATCGAGAACAAGACGAACCGGGTGGTACTGACGGACTTTGGCCTGGCGAAGGGGGAGACGGACGAGACCCTGACCGCAACCGGGTTCGCGGTGGGGACCCCGGCCTACATGGCACCGGAGCAGATCACCGACCAGTTTGGCGTGAAGCCCGACGGGCGGTCGGACCTCTTTTCCCTCGGGACGGTCGCCTACGAGATGCTGACCGGCGACCACCCGTTCCTCGCGCCGGACGATCTCGGGACCATGCGCAACATCGTCGGCGGCAAGTACAAGCGCCTGCGCGAAGTCGCCCC
>CAYQTO010000122.1:0-11006 GCA_964420455.1 uncultured Candidatus Sumerlaeota bacterium
AATGTTGTCATCGTCGGCATCCTTGGCGGGCGCGGGGGGATCCAGACCCACGTGCGGGGGTTGGCGGCGGCGCTGCTGGAGGAGGGGCACCGGGTCCTGATCGTCACAAGCGCGGCGGTGGGTCCCGGGGACCTCGGGCCTCTGGAGGAGTTGTCCGGGTGGGAGGTCGCCCTGTCCGGTCGGGGTGGGGTGGAAGCGCTCCGGAGGATGCCCGGCGTTTTAAGGCGGATGCGGCGCTTTCGGCCGGACGCGGCGGTGCTGGTCGGGCTCGGCTGGGCCCAGACGCTCCTGTGGGCCGGTCTCCCCCGGCGGACCTTCAGGATCTTTCACGAAGTGATGGGGGGCGACCGCCTGCTGCGGTGGGACTCGCGGGATCTGGTGGCACGGACCGCCAATGGGGTGGTGGCCCAGGCGCCGCAGGTCGGGGAAGTGTTCGCGAGGACGTTTGGGTGGCGTGGGCCCGTGGAGACACTCCCGGCGTTTGCGGACCCGCTGGAGAGATGCGGGCCGATGGTCGAACCGTCGAAGGGAGGACGCGTGCGCGCGGCCTTCCTGGGGCGACTGGTGCCCCACAAGCGGGGAGCCTGGCTTGTTCGCCACTGGCCACGGCTGGCGGACGTGCTCGACGAATTGCACCTTCACGGCTCGGGGCCCGAGGAGTCGGCGGTCCGTACGGAAATCCGCAGGCAGCGGATCGGGGATCGGGTCTTCCTCCATGGCCCCTATCCGGAGGGCCAAGCCTTGCGCGACCTGCTTGCCGGGTACGACCTGTTGCTGCTGCCAACGACGGGAAGCGAAGGCGCGCCGCTGGTGCTGATCGAGGCAATGGCCTGTGGCGTTCCCTTCGTTGCGACGGCGAAGGGTGGCATTCCCATGTATGCGGAGGGGAATCCCGATTGCCTTGTAACGGAGGTACGGGGGAATGCCTTCCTCGATGGCGTCCGCGGCTGGGCGGTACGGGTGAGGAGCGGCCAGGTCGATCGCAGGCGGCTTCTTCACTATCATCGCCGAAACTATTCCTTTGTGGCGCTGAAGCGGCGATGGCTGGCATATCTGACCTCCCACGTTTCCGGGTGAGGCCCCGGCCAGGCGGGCGCCCGCGACCATGGTGATCGACCTGTCTTTTGCCCTGATCGTGTTGCTGGTTGCCGTTGGACTCGTCTGGAGCCTGCGGCGTCGGGGGCGGGTGTTCGAGTTCCCGTTTCTGGCGTCGGCGGTGTTCGCAGGGTTCATCGTGCCGCAACTGGTCGTGATTCAACTTAGCCCGATGGGTTTGGCGGAGTCGGCCATCGGCCGCGGGATGGTCATGGTCCTGTTGTGCGGGTTGGCGGCCGGGGTGGGATACTGGTCGGGGCTGCTGTCGGGTCCGCTGGCGGCGCTTCCACGACCGGACCTCAACCCGGGCCGACTGGTCCCGGCGGCGGTCATCTATGCGGCAGTCGGGTCCGCCTGCCTGCTTCTTGCCTACCGGGCGGGGGGCTTCACCGGCATCCAGACGGGTTCGGTGACGAAGTATCTCTTCTTCGGCCAGTTGGTGTTTCCGGCGCTGGCGGTGTTGCTGATGGCGGCGCTGGATCGTGGGGGCTGGCGCCTGTGGGCGCTGGCGGGGGGCGCACTGCTTCCGATCCTGTTCTTTGTGGTGCTGGGGGGACGGCGCGAGGCGCTGGCGGAAACGGCCTTCATCGTGGGGGGGGCGCTGTTTCTGCGGCGGGGCCTGGCGCCCTCGCGCTGGTTTGCGGTGCTTTTCATCCTGGCGATCATTGTGCTCGTCCCCTACGCGCGGGAGTACCGAAGGGCGGCCGAGATGGGCACGTGGTCGGACCTACGGTCGAAATCGCCGGTGGCGGTGCTGCTGGCCAGCATCGAAAGGGGCGAGGCGCACGAGATGCGCAATGCGGTCGCGCTGATCGACCTTACCCACCGCGGGGGCGGCCTTGAGTGGGGCACGGCGTATTGGGATCGCATGATCCACCGCTTTGTGCCAGCCCAGTTCCTGACCCGCGAGTTCAAGGAGTCGCTCATGGTAAACGCCCGCAGCGACGATTACGACACCTGGACGATGCATCAGGGCTCGACAGAGACAGGTTTTGCGGATGCGTTCCGCCAGCTCAGCTTTGCCGGGGCGGCGGTTTTCTTCCTTGTCGGCGCCTTCTATCGTGCCCTGTGGCAGCGCGCCCGCGATGGGGACACGGCCTCCCAGATTGTCTATACACTGATCCTCACCAGCGGCGCGACCGTGTTCACCCACGGCACGGTGCGCTTTCTTCCCGATGTGACCTTCGTCGTGGCCGTCGTCGGGGGGCTGTATCTCCTTGCGATGGCGATTCCCGTGTCCGTGTTCACGCGTTGGACGGGCGGGGAAGCGACCCGTTGGGACGCGGACGGGGTGACCGTGTCATGAGTTTGCGTGTCTGCGTGGTGATGAAGGGTGCCTCGCGGCTGCAGGGGGGGCTGCATGAGTCGGTGCCGGGCCTCTGGGCCGCAACGGCGCCCTTTGGCGTACAGGGGCACCTGCGGGCGAGTCACGACGTCTATACGGACGAGGACCGCCACCGGTATCCGGACTGTGTGGACCTGAGGACGTTCCCGACCCGGTTTCCCCACGCGGGCGGGTTCTCGCCGTCGCTCCTGCGGGGGATTCTGGGGGAGGATGGTTGGGGTGCTGTGTCGATCCAGGGCCTTTGGGAGTATCCGGCATACGCGGGTTACCGGCTGGCGCGCGAGAGAGGGTTGCCGGTGATCGTCTCCCCGCGGGGAATGCTCGACGGATGGGCGCTACGTCGGGCGGCGATCAAGAAGCGCCTTGTTGGCTGGCTCTTTCACGATCGCCTGGTGCGGGGCGCGTCGTGCCTCCATGCCTTGAACGAGGAGGAGGCACGGGCTTTCCGGCGGATCGGGCTCCGGGCACCGGTCGCCGTGATTCCCAATGGCATCTCCCTGCCGAGGTTGGGCGAGCGGACGAATGGAGCACGTTATCGCTGGCCGGGGTCCGTGCGTGCGCGGCGCCTGCTCTACCTTGGGCGACTCCATCCCAAGAAGGGGCTTCCGCAACTGCTCCGCGCCTGGGGCCGGGTTGTTCGGGATCAGCAGGACTGGTCGCTGGTGATCGCCGGGCCCGACAGCAACGGCACCCGGGCGTGGCTGGAGGCTCGTATAGACGAGGACTGCCTCGGCTCCAGCGTCGTGCTCCTCGACTCGGTCTACGGCGAGGACAAGGCCGCCATCATGGAATCGGTGGATGGGTTCGTGCTTCCGTCGCTGAGCGAGGGCTTCAGCATGGCGTTGTTGGAGGCGGCGTCCTATGGCGTTCCGTCCGTCTATACGAGGGCATGCGCCTTTCCGGAGTTGGAGGCGCGGGGCGGGGGACTGGAGGTGGATTCGGAACCGCGGCAGATCGAGCGGGGGATGCGCGAACTGATGGGCATGGACGAGAGGGAGCGGCGGGCGGCGGGGGAGGCGGCCCGCCGGCTCGTGGCCGAGCGCTACACGTGGGACCGCGCGGGCGAGGCGATGGCGGCGGTTTGCCATTGGCTCGCGGGCGGTGGCGATCAACCGTCCTGCGTCCAGACCACGGGGTGATCCGCAACGACCATGGCACGCAGCAAGGCGGCCGGCTCCTGGCCGTACAGCCCCGGCGAGTACGCCCGCCGGCTCCTATGGTGGCTTGTTTGGGCCACCGCCTGGAAACTGGCGTGGAAGAAGGTCCCCGCGCTGCGGACCGGTTTGCTGCGCCTGTTTGGGGCGCGAATCGACGGGACCATCGAGGCCGCCGGCTCCACCTGGATCGAGATGCCCTGGCTCCTGAGGATGGGAGACCGCTCCTGTCTGGGGCCCCGGGTTCATGTCTATAACCTTGGTCCGGTTTCAATCGGCCGGCGTGTCACCGTTTCCCAGGACGCCTATCTGTGTGCGGGGACACACGACCACCGCGATCCGGACTTTCCACTGGTGCGAAGCCGGATCTCCATCGGCCATGGGGCGTGGATCGCCGCCGGGGCGTTCGTCGGGCCGGATGTGACCGTCGGCGATCGGGCGGTGGTGGCGGCGCGGGCGGTGGTTGTCCGCGATGTCGAGCCGGACGCCATTGTGGGGGGGAATCCGGCGAAGCGCATCGGGACACGGCCGACGGACGCCGCCCCGAGGGGAAGCGCCCCGCCACGATGAAGGTCCTCGTGGCCATGATCGGTGCCCGGGCGGGCTACGCCGTCCCCCGCATTCTTTACGAGGCGGGCATGCTGGCGCGGCTCGAGACGGACTTCGTCTCAAACGGCCGGGCCTGGACGGCCATCAAGGAACTGGTGCCAGGACCGTTCCGCGGCGATTGGATACGGCGGGCGTTTTCTCGCCGTCCCGCCGGCATCCCCCCCCACCTTTGCCGCCACCACCCGGCGTTTGCCGCCCGGTACGCCCTCGAGCGTCGACTGCTTCCTCCGAAGGACCACCTGGCCTGCCACGCGCGGGCGGGCCGGCGGATGGCCCAGGCGGCGCTCGAGGGAGGCCTTCGCGGCGTCGATGCCATCTATACATACAACACGGCGGGGCTCGAGTTGATGCGCCCTGCGGCGCGCCGGGGAATCCGTTGCGTCATGGAACAGACCATCGCACCGATGGCGGTGGAGAGACGGCTTCTCGCGCCGGAGTACGAGCGCCTCGGGCTTGATGCACCCGCCTATACGGAGAACGCGGGGGTGCGGGCGATGATGGCCCGGGAGCGCGCCGAGTGGCAGGCGGCGGACGTCATCGCGTGCGGGTCGGAATTCGTGCGGCGCTCGATCGGCGTGGCCGGAGGCCCCATGGGGAAGTGCGTCGTGGTGCCGTATGGCGTGGAAGGGCCGGATCGCCAAGGGCCGGAGCGTGCGGGGCCCCGCCGCCGGGTGCTCTTCGCCGGGCAGGTCGGCATCCGCAAGGGCGCGCACATTCTCGCCGAGGCCGCCCGACGATCGGCCCGTCATCCGATGGAGATCCGCATGGTGGGCGTCGTGAAACTTCCCCGGGCGATCATCGATCGCTTCCCCTCGAACGTCCGCGTTGTGGGCGCCGTGCCCCGGCCCGAAATGGAGGCGCACTTTCGCTGGGCCGATGTGTTGTGCCTGCCGTCCTTCTGTGAGGGGTCCGCGCTGGTCACCTACGAGGCGATGTCCCGGGGGCTGCCGGTGGTGACGACAGAAAACACGGGTTCGCTTGTGCGGGATGGTGAGAACGGCCTCCTTGTGCCGGTCGGAGACCCGGAGGCGCTCGCCGAGGCGCTGGTCAGCGCGCAAACACATCCTTTTCCCGGCCTCCTGCAAGATGCGCGCGTGGATCCTCCGGACTGGTCCTTTGAGGCGTATCGGCATCGCCTGCTGCGGCTGGTGCGGGACGGGATCAGCGAGGAATCCGGATTGTGAGGTACCCCGGTGAATGCCCCCTTGCCGGGCCCAGGGGTCATGGCCCATCCTGAACTTTTCGACCCAATCTGCGGCATGCCGGCAATGCGACTTCCTCATCTCCTTATCACGCTTCTGGGTCTCGCTTCGGTCTTCCTGCGACCGGGCCATGCGGAATTTGCCCTCCTCTCGAGTGAGGAGAAGACGAACGACGTGATCCGTTACAACGTTGTCTATACGCTCGACCCGGCCAAGACCCTGCCACGGGTTGATCGAATTGTCGGGGCTTCGGCACTGGACGGGGAATTTCCCGCCGTTGGGCTTCGCGAGGAGAAACCCCGCGACGAGCGTGGCGCGCTGCTCGGGCTGACCGATGCCGGTGACCTGGCCAGGATCGCGGCGGTTTCACCGCCGGCGGCCGCCGGGGCTTTCCGGATCGTTCCCGTGCGCATCGGCCCGCTGGCGGCGGCGCACCTGATCGTTGACCCGGCAAAGTTGCCGGGTGACGGCGGCCCGCTCCGGGTCGAGGTGGAGGTGACGCGTGCTCCCGGCAAGTCGCCTTTGGTGAAACCGAAAGGAATGACGCGGCGGATGATCGACGGCTTGTTCCTGAACGGAGAAGCGATCGACCACATTTCGAGGGCACCGAGTGGAACGAAGGTGCTGGCGGATCCGCCCGGTGAGTGGCGTCTGACCTACCGTGGTCCTGGCCTGCGGCTCCTTCGCGCGGAACTTGCCGCCGTCGGCCTGCCCCCTGCGGAGCACGACTTGCTCGATCTAGTCCACGGCGGCGCCAGGCTTCCTTTCGTGCCGCTCGGCGACGACGCGTTCTGGTTCGTCGCGCCGTATGGATACAGCCCGCGCGATGGCACCGATACAACCTTCGCCACCACGGGCGGCGTTCTGCCGCGATTGGCAATGGAGGAGCGCCCGGCGTTTCCAACTCTGGCTCCCACGGGTGTCGAGGTCGCCCTCCCGCGAAGCCGCACCTTCGCTCCGAATCTCGTTTACGAGCGCAGCGCCGTCCTGCCGGTGGGCGAGCGGCTGGTGATGTGGCGCCTCACGGCGGGCCAGTCGCGGACCTTCGACCTCGCGCTGGACGACGTCCTGACCACCACAACCGTACGCGTGCGGGCGATGCTCCTCGGATTCAATATCGGCCTCGCGGACCCCGATCACTACGTCGATCTCGCCCTGGACGATGTCCCGCTCGCCCGCGAAAGCTGGAAGGGACGCACTGTTCACCTGGTTGATCAGGTCATCGATCTGGACGGGATTCCCGGCGATGGCGTGGTGACACTTGAACATGCGATCGACGGCGCCTCGCCTTTCGACGGCGGTGCCTCGGTGGATATACAAAATCTCGAGTCGGTGACCATCGACTATACGGCCTACCCGCGGGTGGACGAAACGGGCTTTGTCCGGATCGACGTCGGCCCGGCCGGCGAATCCCGCCGCGTGACCGTGGGAGGACTACCGTTGGGAACCGCCGCGGAGGAGGTCCTCGTCGTCGAGGCGACAGACCCCGCGAATCCCGTCCGCATCTCCGATGTTGAGGTCTTCCCGGACAGCTCCGGCGGCGGAGCCGTCGGTTTCGAGGTGCCCGCAGCCGGCGGCGTCTATCTCGTCCAGCTTGTCGCGAGCCTACCCGTGGTCGACGAGGTTGCCCCCGCGGAAACGCTGCCGTCGCTCCCGGCGGGCAGGCTGGATGCGGTGTTCGTCGCGCCGCCCGATTTTCACGAGGCACTCGCGCCCCTCGAGGCGCTTGTTGACGGCGAGGTCGTCTACCTGGACCCGAAGGCAGCCTTCAACGTCTATACGGGAGGCCGGCAGAATCCCGCCGCGATTACCGAGGCCCTGGCCACGCTCGTCTCCGCCGCGGCGGAGGCCGCGCCCTTCCCCGTCGTGCTGCTGGTCGGCCACGGCAGTTTTGACCAGCGGGACGACCTGGGACTCCAGACGGGGGGACAGGTGCACCCGTTCCTCGAGGAAAGCATCCAGACGTCGTCGATCACGATCGAGAATCCCCATGATTTCGGCTTTGGACGTCTCTTCGGGGAGGACGAATTCGAGGATGCGATCGTGGCGCGGATTCCCGCGCGCACGGCCGGGGAAGTCACCATCGCGGTTGATCGGGCGCTGGCCTTTCATGCGGTCGCGGCGGATCTGAGGCGCGCCCCCCGGCCGGGGCTGTTCGTGACCGACGACGACCCCGGCTTTGCGAGCGACACCACCGAACTGGTGGACATCTGGGAGCGACTCGGCCGGCCGGCAGGCCGCGTGGATCTCGATCCCGCTTCGGACGGCACCGCCGAGCGCGACGCCATCGTCGAGGCGCTCTCGTCAACGGCGGGTGGGTCCGCCTTCGTCCTTTATACGGGCCATGGAAACTTTGACCGCTGGGCGGTGGAGCGCCTGCTGGACGTCGGGGACGTTCCCTCCATCGAATCCGCGGGGGTCTGGCCCTTTGTCACCACGTTCACCTGCCTCAATGGCTACTTTACCTTTCCCGGGGCCTCGGGCCCGACGCTGGCGGAAGCTTGGACTTTCGAGCCCGGCGGGGGCGCCATCGCCAACATCTCGCCCAGCAGTATAGATTTCTATACCGAGCAGCGGCGCTTCAGCCTGGCGGTGATGGACACGCTCGCGGGGGCCGCACCACCCGGGACAACAGGCGAGCTGTTCCTCCGCTCGCGGCTGCGCTTCCTTGCTGATTTCCCCGCCCTCGGAAAGACGGCCCGGCTGTACCTGCTCTTCGGTGATCCGCTGGCGGATCTGACGGTGCCCGCGGCGCCGGAGCACCAGCCCGGTTGGTTTGTCCACTGATGGCCCGGGCGAGCCGGCGCCTGAGGGCGGCCCGTGTCCACGGCAACAGCATGCGGCCGGTGCTTTTGCCGGGAATGTGGGTCGTCCTGGGGCGCGGCGGACGGTTGCGCTCGGGTGACATCATCGCCGCCCGGGTGCGGCGTCAGGTGCTTCTACATCGGTACCTGAGGGAGGAGGGCGGCAGGCTGGTGATGCGGGGCGATTGGTCCTTTCGCGAGGATCCCCCCGTCACCCCCGCGGATGTGGTGGGCTGTGTCCGGGCGGTGCATGTGCCCGGCCGGGGCTGGTGTCGGCCATGGGCTCCCGGCCGCTGGCTCCACCTCGCGCTCCGTCGCGCCCTTGGGCGCCCACTACCCTCCCCTTTACATCCCGCGATTCGCTTCCTTTACTGGCGCCCAATCCTGAAAGGGCACCCCACCCCCCCCATGGCCCGCAGCGATCTCGAACTCCAGGAAATTGGCCGGGAACTTGTCGTCCACGATCCCGTTGCGGGGGATGTGCACGTGCTCAACGAGACGGCGGCGGTCATCTTTCGGGCCGCCTGCGAAGGGCGGGGCAACGAGGCGATCGCCGACGATCTCGTGAAGCGCTTTCCGGATGTCTCCCGCGAGCAACTCCTGTCGGATGTGGAAAAAACCCTTGAGCAACTTCGCGCTGGCAAGTTGCTCTAGTTTGCGAAGTGCGCAAAGGACCAAGGCCATGAACAAGCCGTCGGAACGGATTCTGACTCCCAGCACCCCAGCGGCCTCCGCGGATCGTCCCGAAGCCAAGATGTCCGCGCGCCCCTACACCCCGCCGCGGATTGTCACCCACTCGGCTTCCGAGGTGGATTCCGCCTCCCTCGCCATCAACGCCTGCGCCTCGTTCCTCAATAACCTCTAGGCCGGGCCTGCCGGGCATCGTGACCCCCGGTCCTCTCCTGATCGATCTTCTCGACCGCCGCGTTGCCTTGCGTGCGGAACCCGGATTATGGCCGCACGTGGAGGCGCTGTATGGCGCCTTTCCGAGGGTCGCCGATGCAGACGTGGAAATGATGCTCGGCTCCCGGCGGCTGACGGCGCCGGGCCGCTTCGCATGCATTCCGGATTCCCCCCCCGAGCGTGTCATGGGCCTCTTTCAGGTCTTCCTCACCCGCTGGGTCTACGACGTCCTGGGTGGCGGCACGCTGCTTCACGCCAATGCGCTTTGGGACCGCGCGAGCGAGCGTCTGCTGATCATGGCGGGGTGGAGCGGCGTCGGAAAGTCGACCCTGTCGGAACGCCTGCTGGCCTCGGGGCGTTTTGCCATCGTGTCCGAGGACCTTGTGCCGTTGGCGTCGGACGGCCGGACGGTCCATGGGTACCCGCGGGCCCGGAGCCGGCGCCTTGGCGAGGAGGAGGAACCCGGCGGCCTGCCGTGGCCGGGCCTCGGGGTGGATCGCAAGGTGCTCCGCGTCTATACGCCGGAGGAGCTTGGTCCGCCCCGGGCGATGCTGGACGGGGCGACGCTCGTCTTTCTCGAGCGTGACTGTCCCGTCGAGCCCGAGCCACCCTCCGCCCCACAGAGCCTCTTGCTGACGGTTGCGACGTTTCCCACTGACGTTGAGGAGGAGGCTCGCCATCTCGGGACGGGCATCGAGGTCGAGCGTCGCGAACCGTTTCCACTCGTCCGGCTCGGGGCGGGGATCGATGCTGAAGCGCGGATGCGCCTCCAGGCGCTCTTCGACGAGCGGGGGATACTTCTGCTGAATGCGGCGCCGGCGCGCCCACATCGGCCTCGCCCCCACGAGGTAGCCCTCCAACCGGTCCTCCGGCGGCTAACGGCCGATGGCGCTCTCGCGGGCTGGCGCAAGGCACGCGTCCGGCCCCGGCTGGACGCCGCGGGGGGACCGGTCGACGTGCTCTTCGCCGCCCGGGCCCTCGCCCGTGTTGCGGGTGTCTATACGTTGACAGTGGGAGGCACCCCGGACGAATCGGCGGACGCGCTCCTCGAGGCGGCCGACGCCTACTCGTCCTGGACGTAATAACTCAAGCTTTCCAGCTCGAGACTCAGATCCACATACCGCACCTCCACATGCGAAGGCACGTCGAGATGCACCGGGACGAAGTTGAGGATCGCCCCAATGCCGTTGCGGACGAGGCGGGTGGCAATGGGCTGGGCCGCATCCGAGGGCACCGCGAGGACGGCGAGATCGACCCGGCGCTGCGCCAGCTTTGCCTCCAGCTCATTGATGGGAAAGATGGGCACCTCGCTCCGGGTGCGCGACCGCGCCGATTGGGGATCGACGTCGAACCCCCACAGCATGGTGAAGCCCTGCTTGAGAAAGCCCCCGTAGGAAAGAAGCGCCGAACCGAGGTTGCCGACGCCGATGAGGATGACGGTGACCTCGCGGTCCTTGCCGAGGATTTCGCGCAGGCGCCGGATCAGGTCCGACACGTAGTAGCCCACCCCCGGAATGCCGAACTGACCAAAAATCGCGAGGTCCTTGCGGACCTGTGCGGAGTTAAGCCCGAGGCGGCGGGCCAATTCCGCTGAACTCACCTTCTCCGCGTGCTCAAAGTCCATCGACGAGAGAACACGCATATACAGGGAGAGGCGCTTGATGACCGGATCGGGAATCCGGCGCCCGTCGAGAAAGGCGCCGTTCTCCCCGGCATTGTCCTTGGGCGTGCTCATTCGTTCGGCAAAGGCCTTCCTGTCGAGCGTTCGTGGGCCCATGTGTCCGGAGGCGAGGGGCTTAACTCAAGCTCTAAAGAAGGGCGAAAGGGAACGGATTCTGCCCGCCGGTATTGGGCAGGTCGGCGGCGTCGGTAATCGAGTCGCCTTGCAGGAGCA
>CAYQTO010000123.1:0-10788 GCA_964420455.1 uncultured Candidatus Sumerlaeota bacterium
ACGGAGGAGAACGCTCATGGAGAAACCCCTGTAGGTTGCAGGACGATCACTTTTCGACTGGGCGATGTCATCAGCTTTTCCCCCACCCCCAGAGGGTCAAGTGAAAGCCCCCCCCCTCGGCCCCATTTACCCCAAGCGATTCACCACGATGAAGCCGATATAGAGGATCAGTTCGATGATCACGAGGACCTTGAGCACCCCGGTGCCCCCTCCGCCGGTCAGCTTGCCGATCATCAGCCCCTTGATCGGAGTGTTGGAAATGATCAAGCCGGCACAGCAAAGCAGGATCAGGGGCGTGGCGAGGAGAATGCCCACGCCCCATCCCGCCTGTTCGTTGCTGAAGGCCCAAATGGCAATCCAGACGGTGGTGAGCAGATAGAGGAGCAGGTAGATGGCCATGGCGCCCAAGAGGGCAAATCCTGCTCCGACGAGGAAGGGGAGGTCGTCCGCAAAGTCCCCGAGTCCGGCTTCCTGCAAGGCCGCATTCAACTCCTCGCGCTCCTCGGCGGACATGCCGTACTCGTCGACTTCGTCATTGCCGAAGGGCGAATCCGCCTCAGCGGTGGGCGGGCCGCCGGTGTTTGATGCACCGCCGAAGGGATCTCCGACGGCCGAACCCCCAAACGGATCGGTCGTCGGGGCGGGGCCGCCGAACGGATTATTGGCGGGCGGAGATCCGAAGGGGTTATCGGCGGGGGAGGTTCCAAACGGGTTGCTGCTCGGGGCGCTGCCAAAAGGACTCGCAGAGTCGCGGGAGGGCGCAAAGGGGTCCGCCGGGGGAGTGTTTGCGGGGACTCCCGAGGGGACCGCGATTCCCGGGGGGATGTTCCTCCGAAGGAAACCCAGTACGTCGCTGGCCTGAAGATAATAGTCGGTGGAGCCACCGGGCTCGCGAGCAACGAACATCCCGTTGGCGAAGGACACCAGTGTGGAGCCGGGAAACCGCTCGGGACGGGACGCGTCCCCAAGATTCAGGTCGAACAACTCCCCCTCGCCGGTGCCGAAGGTGATCCGTTCGATCTCGCGGGTGCTCACGGTTTCCTGTGTGCCGTCGGGCAGGTGAATGACCAGCGAGGGGACGCCTTGCGGACCGCGGACGGCCATCAGCACGAGGGCGTCCTGGAGTGTTTGAGGGCCGGCAGGCCCGCGCAAGGTCACCGTGTCGCCGAATGTCTTTAGCGGCAGGAGGCAAAGCAGTGCGAGCCACAGAAGCAGACCCGAACTGCCCCGGGGCGGGGGTGCGGAAATCATTCGTCCTTGTGGGCGGCCTTTCCGAAAGTAGGCCAGAATCCGAGCCCCCATCGTCCGGAATCAAGCATGGAATATGCACCTATGAGAAACTACTCTGATCCGCGTTGGCAACGGAGCTCTTCCCGCGCCTCCACTTGCGGCGGACCCCCACAACCGGGCGATGGAAACGACTCATGATTTGGTTCTGGCTCTTGATTTTGCTGACACTCGCCCTGGTGGCGCCGGTCATGATCCTTCTGGGTCGGCTGGCGCGCGAGGTCCCCGACGAACACGAACATCGGACGCCGACACGACTAAATCCGGACCAGCTTCGCCTCATTGCCTACGCCTTTGTGATCCTTCTGATTCTTCTCGCCTCGATGTGCGAGTTGCAGTCGCAGTGGGAACAGGAAACGGCCCGGGAGGAATCCCGGGCCGTCGGTTCGGAGGCTCTTTCCCCGGCGTCTCAGTCGCCGTATTTTTCCTCGTAGGTTTCGCGGAGTTTCTGGACAACGTTGGGGTCCGCAAGGGTGGTGGTATCGCCGAGCGCGCGGCCTTCGGCAACATCGCGCAGGAGCCGACGCATGATCTTGCCAGAGCGGGTCTTGGGCAGGTCCGCCGCGAAGTAGATTTCCTCGGGCTTCGCGATTGGGCCGATGAGCTTGGCCACGTGGTCGCGGAGTTCCTGGCGGAGTTCCGGCTTTGCCTCGTAGCGCGCCTTGAGCGTTACGAAGGCGACAATGGCCTGACCCTTGATGTCGTGCTTGCGGCCGACCACGGCGGCCTCGGCGGTGGCCTCGTGATCCACCAGCGCAGACTCGACCTCCATCGTGCCGATGCGATGGCCCGAGACGTTTAACACGTCGTCCACGCGGCCCAGGATCATGAAGTTCCCTTCGTGGTCCTTCTTCGCGCCGTCTCCGGCGAAGTAGTACTTGCCGTCGAACCGGGAGAAGTAGGTGTCGAGGAATCGTTGGTCGTCGCCATAGATCGTTCGCATCATCGACGGCCAGGGCTTGCGGATGACGAGGTAGCCGGAGCCCTCGGCGATTTCCTCGCCGGATTCATCGACCACGGCGATGTCGAGACCGGGGTAGGCGGGGCCGGCGAAGCCGGGCTTCATGGTCGTGATTCCGGGAAGGCCCGTGATCATGTGGGCACCGGTTTCCGTCTGCCACCAGGTATCGACGATGGGGCAGCGCCCGTTGCCGATGTGGTCGTGGTACCACATCCAGGCTTCCGGGTTGATGGGTTCGCCGACGGTGCCGAGGAGGCGGAGGCTCGACAGGTCGTGCTTCTCGGCGTACTGGCGCCCCCATTTCATGAATGCGCGGATGGCGGTTGGGGCGGTGTAGAAGACAGTGACGCGGTGCTCCTCGCACAGGTCCCAGAAGCGGTCCTTGTCCGGGTAGTCGGGCGCGCCCTCGTACATGAGGCAGGTGGCGCCGTTCTGAAGCGGGCCGTAGACGATATAGCTGTGGCCGGTGATCCATCCCACGTCCGCCGTGCACCAGAAGACATCCTCGTCCTTGAGGTCGAAGGTGTACTTGCTCGTGACGTAGGTTTGCACGGCGTAGCCGCCGGTGGTGTGGACGATGCCCTTGGGCTTTCCGGTGGTGCCCGATGTGTAGAGGATAAAGAGCATGTCCTCCGCATCCATGGGCTCCGGCTCGCAGTGCGGGTCGGCGTCGGCCATGAGGCGGTGGTACCAATGGTCGCGCCCCTCCTTCACGTGGAGGGGGAAGGGTTCGCCGTGGGGTCGCTTGACGATGATCACGTTCTCGATGGAGGGGCACTTCTCGAGCGCCTTGTCCGAATCAGCCTTGAGGTGAAGCACGTTTCCCCGGCGCCAGCCACCGTCCGCCGTAATCAGCAGCTTGCATTGGGAGTCGTTGATCCGATCGGCGAGCGAGTCGGGGCTGAAGCCCCCGAAAACGACGCTGTGGATCGCGCCGATGCGGGCGCAGGCCAGCATGGCCACGACCGCCTCGGGGATCATGGGCATATAGATCGCCACCCGGTCGCCCTTGCCGACACCGAGCGATTTCATGGCGTTGGCGAACTTGCAGACCTCCCGGTGCAACTGAAGGAACGTCATCGTGCGTACTTCGCCCGGTTCGCCCTCCCAGATGAGTGCGGCCTTGTTGCGCCGTGCGGGGGTCAGATTCGCATCCAGACAGTTATAGCTGATGTTCAGCTTCCCGCCGGTGAACCACTTGGTGTGGGGGAAGCCGGAGGCGCAGACCTCTGTGTAGGGCTCGAACCAGGGAAGGTTTTTCGCCTCCTCGTCCCAGAAGGCTTCCGGACTCTGGCGGGCACGGTCGTAGATGCCCGCGTCAGTGACATTGGCCTGCGTGACGAATGCCTCGTCCGGGGGAAAATGGCGCTCTTCGTGGAGCAGGTCGTCCATGGCGATCTTGGCTTCGCTCATACGGCTAAGGGTCCTTGATGAAGTGGGGGCGCATTCCAAGTAAGTACTTTATCTTGCGTCAAGGGTTGGTTGGACCGTTCATCACGCGGTGATGGAACTTGACGTCGTGAGCCCGCGGCGCAGGGGATCACGCCATGGATGAGGCCCTCATGAATCCCGTCCGTCGCGCGCTTCGATACGGCATTCTGCTCGCCCTTCTCGCCGTCGTCCCGGTGCTGGTGGTCGGCGGCGTGTTGATGCAGTTGGAGTACACACAGGCCCGGGCCCAATACCTCGAAACAAAGACGACCCTCGAGGAGACGACCGGAAGACTCGCGGCGGCGGAACGCCGGCTCCGCGAGCTGACCACCAGTGTCGATGCGGTGGAACGCGAGGTCCGCCGCCAGCTCCACCTGATCAAGCCCGGGGAGCGGCTCCTCGTCATCCAACGGCCGGGAAGCCGCCCCGATTGAGCCAGGGATCTCCCACCTTCGCGGTGCTGATCGCCACCTCGCGCAGGGCGGAACTCCTCCAGCGCACCCTCCAGTCGCTCGCCAAATGTGAGGTTCCGCCGACGCTCACCGAGGTCGTAGTCGTGGAAAATGGCGAGAGTCGGGTGGCGGAGCCGATCCTCCGCGAGGCCCTCGACGGGTTTGCGGCACCACCCCGCTATCTTTATTCTGAACCGGGCAACAAATCGGTCGCGTTGAACAAGGCCCTCGAAACGATCACTGCCGACTGGGTGGTGTTCTTCGACGATGACATCCGCCTCGAGCCAGACGTGCTGACATATTACGCCGAGGCGATCAACGCGCTCCGTGAACCGGCATTCTTTGGGGGCCGGACGGGTGTTGACTACGAAGCCCCCCCGCCCGACTGGTTGAAAAAGTACCTCCCAGCCTCCTCTCGGGGGCTCGATCTAGGCCAGACGGGGACCCGGTTCTCAGAACCGAAGTTCCTTGGATTCAATTGGGCCGCCCGAACCGCAGCCCTGCGCCTGAGTGGCGGCTTTAATCCTGACTTCGGCCCCGGGGGGCGTCTCGCCCGTGGACAGGAAACCGACATGATGACCCGGCTCCTGGAGGGGGGGGACGCAGCGGTTTTTCTTCGCGAACCCCTAGTCCATCATTATGTACCCGCCGCGTCATCCTCGATGGAGTTCGCGCTCGCTCGAATGAAAAGTCGGGGCATCTACGAAGCCAGACATCTGTTGCCACAATCCTCATTTCTGGAGCGGGCTGCGCGGGTCGCAGGCGCATGGGTTCTCCTTGCGGGGCTGGTCATCACGGCGCACGGCCTTCGGACTTTGTGCGTGCCCTTGCGACTGCGCTTTCGATTCGACATGGCGGCGGCTTACTATAGCGGCTTTCTCGTGGCGCCACGCCGCGCCTAGAAAAGTGTCAAGTGTCCGTAGCGAGGCGGGCGGACAGTATCTGTGTTGAAAGATTTCGCCCACGCTCGTTGGTAAGTTGCAGCCCACGCGGGCGGCGTTTTGCAGGGGCACCGGGGCGTTCACGCGGCGGCGACCTGCCATCCCGCGGCTTTAGCCTCGTCGATCAGTTCCTGGCTGATTTCCTCGGACTCGGGATGCTTGGGGTCGACCGTCAGGAGGAAGGCCCTCCGCACGATGAGGCTTTCCTCGCCGACGAGGACGAGGGCGACCTCCGGTTCCTCTCGGAGGATTCTCAACGCCTCGATCTGCGCCCAAGGATCCTGCTGCGCGGGCTCGGTCCAAGCGAGACAGAGCGCGTCAGCGGTTTCGCTTCGGGCGGCCGCGAGGAAATCCGCGAGTGTCGAGACCGGTGCTCCTTGTGCGCCGGCCAGCACACAACTGGGGAGCGGTGCTGCCGTTCCGGCGGAACTCCGCGCGTCCAGCGATTCCACCACACGGGCGAGGTCTGCGGCGTGAGCGCCACCGATGGCGAACGCTGCCGGGGACGCCTTGAGAAGGCGCCGCAGCGACTTCCCGGCGGCGGGCGGGTCGGTCTCGGCGAGGCGGGACACTTCGGCGAGGCCTTCTTGTGGATTGGGCTCTTCCGCTCGTCTTCCGAACCAGTCCAGGATTCCCATGATGGTTCCCCCTGACGGTGGAGTCGGTGTCGATTTGTTGCACCCACTAGGAAGAATCCGGCGATTGGGAGTTCTTCGTCAAGTGCGAGCCATCGCTCGGCTCGCGTCTCCTGCCATCCCGGTTGCCCCGCGTTGCCGGAATGGCGAGCAACAGTGCATATGATCCTGGGTGCCGGTTTGGGGAGGTGTGTCAGCCTATGATGCTTTTTGTTGGGGGACGCTTTTACTGGCTCGCGGCGGCGTTGTTCGTCCTCGTCATGGTGGCATCGGGGATCCCCGCGACTCTGCGTTATGGCCTGAGGCCGAAGGTACCAACAATCCCGGCGACGGAGCAGGTCGTGGCGGGGTATCCGGAGATTCTCGCCGAAGCAGCAGACCCTCAGGCGACGGCTGGAACAATCCGAACTGAGACGAATTTCGGTACCTTCGAGACGCGTACCCGGAGGTTGAGGTCGTCTGCTCGAACCGACGACACAGGGCCGTCCCTCAGTTTTCAAATCCTCGAGCCGGACGAGACATTGGTTCTGCCCGACGGGCGAGAGCTCTCGATTGTCGCGGTGGGGGTGATGCCGGTGGACTTCAGCGGGCTGGAGAGAGGGGTTCCAGCTCCCGAGTTCTGGCGACAGCCCGATGGCTCGTTCTTTTCGACCGAGGAGGCGAACGAACTCAACCGCAAGGTCGTCGGGGGCTACATCTACAATCCCAGAATGGTACCGGCCCGCAACTCCCGGCCCGAGGACCCGTACAGCCATCACCTGCATGTGGTACTCGCGACAAACAAAGGCGATCTTGAAACCCATGGTAGATTTGGCCTTTATGACCGCAGGCGGGGAACGACGCTGGTGGCAATCAAGTTTGGTCAAAGTGTGGTATTCAGTAATCCGCTTAGCGAGTGGAAAAGTGACACCACACACTTTTACAGCGTTACCGCGCCCGTCATGGGTGTGAGTCCAAATCCGGTAGACTTGCATCTGCGAGTGATCGACCACCGCAGGCAGATTGAGTACCTAAAGATAGACGAGCAGACGACCATCGTGGGTCCGCAAGGGCGCGAATTTGGTTATGTCGGTGCGTGGTTCTCAGATGCTGAGGCACAGAAGTCCATTCCCCTTTTTCGGGCAGACCTCTCGGGGTTCGGATACCCGCCATATGGGGTGGAAAACATCCGTGAGACGATTAACAATATGTCCGGAGGCGGAATGGGACTGTCGCTCCATTTTCTTAACTTCCCGCGAGGCCTTGCGGACCTCTCTCTTGTGGCTCGTGGCGGCGGAGAATACCCTGCAAGGATTCGATCTTCTTTTGGGACCCACGGTCCAACCCTCAGTTTTCGTCTTGATAGTCTGATCGACGGAGAAGGCCTGATGCCTGATGAAGTCGATCATGTGCGCATCGCCTACTCGGAGGGCATCCATGACGTGTTGATCCAATTGCCCGACTTGGATGTGCATCCTCCGGAAAACTCGAACAAGAGAACACTCAACGAGATGGTGCTGCCCAGAATCATCGCCGTGAACGACCAGGCGGCGGCCAATATCCTGTCGTCAGTGACGGGATACCAGATGCAACATCCCATTACAGGCACAGCGCGCTTTGGCCCCACGACAAATCTGGAGGGCATGACGGTAGGTGAGTTGATGGAAGCGTTAGTTTCGGGGCCGAGTTCGATGTATTACCAGACGATTTCACCGGACAGTGGGGATAATTCGTTGGCTCTGATTCCACGAGAGCGCCTGATCCGAGACGTTCTGGGGCCCTACAACTGGCTGCTGTTTCCGCTCGAGCGGGTGGGTTGGGTGTTGCTGCCAATCTTTGCGGTGTTGCTTGGGGTGAAGATACCGCTGGTGGTGGCTGCGTCGTTCCTGCGCGAGGCGCTTCGGCCGAGGGGTTACGGGGCGTTCCGGAGGCGGGATTTTGAGGTGTTGGTGGTCAAGTTGGGGCGGCGTGCGTGGCGGTTGCCGATGCTGGAGGAGTTGGCCGTTGTGCCGGGGATCAGCGTGGAGGACCCGGTGCGGCTCGCGGAGGGCTTTCGCCGGGTGGAGAGATTGAAGGCGGGACGGGGCGGCGGCTAGTCCACCGGAGCCGTCTCGTCGCCGGGCAGGTCCTCGTCGCGGACGAGCATGAGCAAGGCGTTGTGGGGGACGATGAGGAAATCCTCGGAGTCGTAGCGCACTTCGAAGGCCTCCTTGCGGAGGAAGAGGGCGAAGTCGCCAGTTTCGGCCTGAAGGGGGATGTACCTGACCGGGGGGGTGCCCTCGCGTTGCCATGGCTCGGTGGTGTCGTGGGCGAGGTTGGGGATGGCGATGCCGGGGCCGGTTTCCACGATGCGGCCCCACTGGACCGGTTGGCCCTGGACGACGGTCTGGGGAAGGACGAGACCCACCTTGGTGCGTTGCTCGGGCGACTCGGGCCTGATGAGGACGCGGTCGCCGACGACGAGGAGGTGCTTGGTGCCGATCTGCATGGGGTCTGTGTCTCTTTGTGGGGGCGGTCGGAGGAGAGTCTCGTGGAAGGGTTAAGAGTGAAGCAAAAGTTGGGGCCAAACGGTTAGCGGTCAAGCCCGCCGAGCCGCGGCACGCCACGTGCTCCCTTCCCGACGTGGCCGATTGTTCACGTAAGGAGCGTACATGCTGGGTCCGTGGGAACTCTTGCTCGTCGGTGCCATCGGCGTGACGGTGCTGATGCTGGTGTTGTGGTTCGAGGAGGTGAGGACCAACGACGCCTCGATCGTGGACGTGGGCTGGTCGCTGGGGACCGGGGCGCTGGCGGTGTTGTATGCGGCGCTGGGCGAGGGGGACGAACTGCGGCGGGTTCTGCTCGGGCTGATCGCAGGGCTCTGGGCGTTTCGCCTGGCCGGCTATCTCTTTGTGAACCGCGTCTGGGGAAAGACGGAGGACGGGCGCTATCAGCGCATGCGGCGCCACTTTGGCAAGAATGCCCACTTCGTTTTTCTGCTCTTCTTTCTGATTCAGGCCTCGTGGGCGGTGTTGTTTTCGATCCCGTTCCTTGTGGTGGCGACGAACCCGAGGGAGGGTTTTGCGCTGTGGGACGTGATCGGGATTGCCTTTGGACTGGGGGCGATTGTGGGGGAGTCGATCGCCGATGCGCAGCTCGCCCGGTTCCGTAAGAATCCCCGCAACAAGGGGAAGACGTGCCGCGTGGGGCTGTGGCGATACTCGCGGCATCCGAACTACTTTTTTGAATGGCTCCACTGGTTCGCGTACATCTTCCTTGCCGTCGGCTCGGGCTATTGGTGGGTGGCGATCTGGGGACCGGTGTTGATGCTGGGCTTCCTTTTCAAGGTGACCGGCATCCCGCACACGGAGAAGCAGGCGCTCTCGAGCCGCGGCGAGGACTACCGCCGCTATCAACAGACAACGAGCATCTTTATCCCATGGTTTCCCAAGAAAACGGCGGACTCCTCGGCGGGCTGATCGGCGCCGCGGAAAAGCGACAGATACCGGACGCGGCGATCGGCTGGGGCATCCGCAGCCTCCTCCGGCGGGGGATCGCCCGGCGAGCGGCCCGCACCCCGGCGGACCACCAGCGCCTCCGCGAGGAACTCCTTCGCGAACTGCGCCGCACCCCCATCGCCATCGAGACGGACAAGGCCAACGAGCAGCACTACGAGGTGCCGACGCGCTTCTTCGAGCTGTGCCTCGGTCACCGGCTGAAGTACAGCTCGTGCTACTTTGCGACGGGCCGGGAAACGCTCAACGAGGCGGAGGACGCGATGCTCGGGCTGACGTGCCGACGGGCGGACCTCCGTGATGGCCAGGAGATCCTCGAACTTGGTTGCGGGTGGGGATCGCTCACCCTGTGGATGGCGGAGAAGTACCCCAACTCGCGGATCACGGCGGTTTCCAACAGCGCGACCCAGCGGGAGCACATCGAAGCCCGTGCGGCGGAGCGGGGCCTCGGAAACATAACCGTGCTGACGCGCGACGTGAACGCGCTCGAGTTTGACCGCGACCGGTTCGACCGGTGCGTGTCGGTGGAGATGTTCGAGCACGTCCGGAACTACGAGCCGTTGTTTGCGCGGATCGCGCGGTGGCTGCGGCCGGACGGGGCGCTCTTTGTCCACATCTTCTGTCATGGGTCGACGACCTACGTGTTCGAGACCGCGGGTGCGGCAAACTGGATGGGGCGCCATTTCTTTACCGGGGGCATCATGCCCTCGGACGACCTGTTCTACCACTTCCAGCGAGACGTCTATATCGATAGACATTGGCGGGTATCGGGGCGCCATTACGAGCAGACGGCGCGCTGGTGGCTGAAGAACCTGGACGACCGGCGCGGGGAGGCGATGGATGTGCTCGCGGAGACCTACGGGGGAGAAGAGGCGGACCGGTGGTTCGGCCGTTGGAGGATCTTCTTCATGGCGTGCGCGGAGTTGTGGGGTTATCGGGGCGGGCGCGAATGGTGGGTGGCGCACTACCGGATGCGGCCGCGACCGTCGGCGCCTGCGAACGGGGCCTCGTAAGGGTCGGCCCCGCCACCCCGCGTTGTGGACCAGCGCATGTCGCCCTCCGGCGTGATCTTCAAGCGGAGGGTGCCCATGGTGTCTGTCCGGAGCACCGCCACCCCGCGCCGGGCAAGGCGTTCGAGCACCTCGGGGGCGGGATGGCCGTAGCGGTTGTTCCGCCCCGCGCTGAGGACGGCGTACTCGGGGCGAACGGCGGCGAGAAGCGCCTCGGACGTGGAGGTGCGCGCGCCATGGTGGCCGGCCTTGAGGACGTCTATATCGCCCACCATTCCCGAGGAGAGAAGAGCCCGCTCGGCGTCCGCTTCCGCGTCGCCAGTGAGGAGGAGGCGGCGCCCGGCGTAGTCGAGCAGCAGCACCAAGGAGGCGTCGTTGCGGTCCTCGTGGTGCGGGCTCGAATCCGTGGGGGGATGGAGAACACGAAGGGTACCCGAGCCCGCGAGGGGAAGGACATCGCCAGCGGCGAGGCGGCCGATCGGGGTGCCGGTTTGGGCGGCAGCCTGCTCAACCTCGGCATACTCGCGGGTGCCGGCGCCGAGGGGCCCCTCGTGGATGGCGGCGACGGGAATTTCGGCGAGGAGGTCCTCGGTGCCGC
>CAYQTO010000124.1:0-10739 GCA_964420455.1 uncultured Candidatus Sumerlaeota bacterium
CGGCAGCCGAATTCGCCCTCGTAGGTGTGGGTGTCGGAATTCACGGCGACGGTGGCGGAGAGGAGGAGGTCGGCCCAGGTCTCCTGCGGTACCCAGCCGAGGAGGTGGCAGCGGTCGCGGATGGGGCTTTCCGAGATGTTGCGGACAAAGCGGTCGTAGACGAGGGTGACATGACCGTCGATGGCGCCACCGGTGCAGATGAAGTAGAGGCCGGGGTCGCGGGCCATGGCGATTTCGAGTGCGCGAAAGAGCGTGTCCGCATCGAACCAGGTGTTGAAGCCGCCGGTGGAGAGGATGATGCGGGCGTTGGAGGGGATGGCGAGGGCGGCGAGAGGCTCGGAGTCGATTTGGTGAAGGGGGGCTTCGAAGGGAAGGGTGGGGGGGACGATTTCGACGAAGTTGTACTCGGTGGTGCGGCTGTTGAGGCGGCCGGCGGCGCCGAGTTCGCCGAGGAGGGCGCAGCGCTGGGGGTGGGAACAGGCCGAGAAGCGGTCGGCGCGGAGGAGCACCGGGAGGAGGTCGAGCCACTGGGAGGCGAGCGAGGCGTCGCTGTCGTGGGCGGCGCCGAGCTGGGCCCGTTCCGCCATGGGATGGCCAAAGTAGTCGACGTGGAGGGGGCCCATGTAGCCGGTGTGGGTGACGGTGAGGGCGCCGATGTCGGTGAGGGCAACCACGGCGTCGGGCTGCCATTGGTGGAAGAGTTCCTCGAGGCGTGTGGCGAGGGGTTCGCCTGGGGCGCCGAGGTGGACATGGGCCTCGATGCCCGGGGCGGCGCGGGGTTGGAAGGGTTCGTCGATGGCGGCGAAGGAGATCTCGGCGAGGTGGACGGTGACGCCGGCGCGGAGGAGGGCGCCGAGGAAGGCCTCGAGCCGAAGGCCCGGGGCGTAGAGGCGTGTCCGCCCCGGGGCGGGCATGGGCCCGACCCCGACGAGGGCGATGCGTTTCACTGGAGGAGGGCGCGCGCCCGATCGACGAGTTCCGCCGCGTCCTCGGCGGTGTGGGCCTCGGCAAAGATGCGGACGATGGGTTCGGTGTTGCTCGGCCGGACGTGGAGCCATCGGTCCGCCATGAGAAACTTCACGCCGTCGGTGGTGTCGGATTCTTCACGGCGGAAGGAGCGCTTGAGGGCGCCAAGGGCCTTTGCAACGGACTTGGTCTTCAACTGCACGGCGTCCTTGGTCATGTAATAGTTTGGGATGGTGGCATTCCACGCGGAGAGGGTGTCGCCGCGTGTTTGGAGGTGCATGAGGATGAGGGCGATGGCGACGGCGGCGTCGCGGCCGGGCTGGACTTGGGGAACGATGACCCCCCCGTTGCCCTCGCCACCGATGCGGGCCTTGTGGAGGCGCATCCCGGCGAGGACGTTCGCCTCGCCAATGGCAGTGCGGTGGACGGGGACGCGGTAGCGGGCAGCGAGGTCCTCGACCGCCATGGTTGTCGAGAGGTTCACCACGAGGGGGGACTTCTTGCGGGTCATGCTGAGGAAGGCGTCGGCGGCGAGGAGGAAGGTGCGTTCTTCGCCGAGGGCCACGCCGTTTTCATCGACGAGGGCGAGGCGGTCGCCGTCGGGATCGATGGCGAAGCCGAGGTCGGCGCCCTCGGTGACCACGGCGCGACACAGTTCCTTGATGTTCTCCGGGGTGGGCTCGGGGTTGCGGGGAAAGCCGAGCTTCATGACGTTGGAATTGATGAGCTGGAAGACGGCGCCGTAGGCGTCGGCAACGTCGGGGGCGAGGACGGCGCCGGCGCTGTTGCAGCAATCGAGGATGACCTTGGGGGCCTTGGAGGCACGGCGGCGTTCGGGCGGGGGGAAGGCCTGGGTAAGGACGTTGATGTGGAGTTCGACGGCTTCGGGGAGGGCCTCGCACTTGCCGATGCGGCCGGTCGGATCGACGGGATGCTCGAGGGCCTTGCGTAGCGCGGGGAGCATGTCGGGGGTGAAGAATTCGCCGGCGGAGTGGAAGAACTTGAGGCCGTTGTACTCGACCGGGTTGTGAGAGGCGGTGATGGCGAGTCCCCCCGCGCAACGGAGCTTGCGGGTGAGGAGGCCGATCGTGGGCGTGGGGCACAGGCCCACGTCGATGACGTCGATGCCGATGGATTGGAGGGTGCCAATGGCAACGGGCTTGAGCCAGAGGGAGGAGGGTCGTGCGTCGTGGCCCAGCACGATCCGGTCGCCCCCGATGAGTTCGCCGAAGGCCCTGACGTATTGGACTACCGTGGCGGCGTCGAGGGTGTCGCCGGCAATGCCGCGAATCCCGGAGACGGAAACCATGAGACGGGGACGCGGCGGCTTGTGCGGCTCGGGGGCAGGGGCCGTCGGCGTCGTGCGCTTGGCGGGCGACTTTGGTGGCGCGGGCGCGGCCTTGGCGGAGTCCTTCTTCGGTGCCTTGCGGCTGGGGGCTCGCTTTGCCATCGGGTGTCCTCCGGTTGGGATCAACGGAAGTAGGTTGCGCGGGGCGGTTTCATAAGCGGGATGAACTGTCCCGAGTGAAATCAAGCGGACGCAATGAGGAACCGCCCCTTGCGGACGGGGGGGGAATGGGCCATGTTTCTCCTTCCCAATCCATGGCGGAGGTCGAGTGACACACGTGGAGTTTCCCCATCATCTCTGGGAGGAGGCGGAGGATCGGGTGCTGGCGGAGGCGCTTGTGCCAATGTTCGAGTCGTATGCGCTCGTGCTCACCGATCGTCTGGCGAACACGGTGTATCTGAACCCACGCGCGGAGGCCCTGTTCGGTGATCGCGCGGGAGCCCTTGTCAACCGGCTGTCCTTCTCGCTGCTGGGTTATGGCGAACGCGATACCGTGCCCGAGGCGCTGACGAACGCCCTTCTGGGCGAGGGAGCGGCATGGCGCGGTGTTGCCGCAATCCACGGTGCGGATCGCCCCCCCCACTTTGTCGAGGCGAGCGCGGTGCGCCGGGGGGGGCGGCTTGTGTGCGGAGTGCTGCGGCTTTCGCCCAAGGCGGCCACAGGCTGATGGCCCTGGTGAGGCTTCCCCCCCGCGAGCCGGAGGCGCCCCTTCGGGTCGGCGTGCTCGCGAGCGGACGGGGGAGCAACCTGCGGGCACTGCTCGAGGCGCGCGCGGCAGGCAGGCTCCCCTGGGCGGAGATCGTCACCGTCGTCTCGAACAATCCAGGGGCCCTTGCGCTGGACGCCGCCCGTGAACAACGTATAGACGCCACCGCCATCGACCATCGTCCCTTCGGGCCCGACCGCGCCGCCCACGAGGGGGCCCTCCTTCGCCACTTCGGTCTTCATCGGGTCGACTTCCTTGTCCTTGCGGGATACATGCGGTTGCTGACGCCGCGGCTCGTGGGCGCCTTCGCCGGTCGCATGATCAACATCCATCCGGCGCTGCTTCCTTCCTTTCCCGGTGTCCATGCCCAGCGTCAGGCGGTCGACTACGGCGTCCGGACCACTGGTTGCACGGTGCACTTTGTGACCGAGGAGATGGACGCCGGGCCGATCATCGTCCAGCGCCACATGGGGGTCGCGCCGTGGGAGTCGGAGGCCAGGGTGGCCGCACGGCTGCTGGCGGAGGAGCATCGGGCGCTGCCCCACGCGCTCGACCTTGTGTCGCGCCGCCGGACGGCGATCGTGGGCCGGCGGGTCCTTCAACTATGTGGCCCTTCCAGTTTTCCCGAGCTGGAGCAGCCCGGCGACTCCTGCCTGCCGCTGCTAATGGCCACGGGAAACGCGCACAAGGTGACGGAGGTGCGGGCGATCCTGAAGGATCTTCCAGTTTATCTGCAGGGGACGCAGGGGCTGGAGGCCCAGGGCGAGCCGGTGGAGGACGCGCCTGACTACGAGGGGAACGCGAGGATCAAGGCGGCTTTCTGGCGCGAGCGGGTAGGCGGCTGGTGCCTTGCGGACGACAGCGGGCTGGAGGTCGACGCGCTTGGCGGACGGCCCGGCATCCACAGCAGCCGCTACGCCCCGACGGCGGACGAGCGGAACCGCAAGCTCCTCGCGGAACTCGACGGCGTGCCCGACGAGAAGCGCACGGCGCGGTTCATCTGCCTCATGGTGCTCCAGGGTCCCGACGGCCAGGAACACGTGGCGCGGGGCACCTGCGAGGGGCGCATCGCCCGCGAACCCCGCGGCACCCATGGCTTTGGCTACGATCCCGTGTTTCTTCCCGACGAGGTCCCCGGGAGACATCTCGCGGAGGTCGACGAGGAGACGAAGAATCGCATCAGCCACCGTGGCCGGGCTCTGGCCGCGCTGCGGCCCGCACTCGAGGACATCCATCGCAAGGCCTGCAAATGAAGGGACTTCAGTTCACCAACAAGCTGCGTTATCGCGAGGATCTCCCGGATCCGGAACTGCGCGAGGGCGAGGCGCTGCTCGCGACGCGGGTTGCCGGAATCTGTAATACGGATCTGGAGATCGAGCGGGGGTACTTTGGCTTCCAGGGCGTCCTTGGCCACGAGTTCGTCGCCACCGTGGAGAGATGCCCGGGGAAGCCCGAGTGGGAAGGGCGCCGGGTGGTGGGCGAGATCAACGCCTGGTGCGGCGAATGCCCGGCGTGCCGCCGCGGCGACGAGACCCACTGTCCCCGGCGCACGACCCTTGGGATTTTGCGCCGGGATGGCGCCATGGCCACGCACTTCACGCTGCCCCATCGCGTCCTCCTCCCGGTCCCCGAGGACATGGCGGACGAGGTGGCGGTCTTTACCGAACCCCTGGCCGCCGCCTGCGAGATCACAAACCAGGTGTCTATACGTCCGACGGACCGGGTGGTGATTCTTGGCGATGGCAAGCTGGGCCTGCTCATCGCGCAGGTGCTCCGATTGACGGGGTGCCAGCTCGAGTTGATCGGCCGCCACCCGGAGAAACTCGCGATGATCGCGGCGCAGGGCACGAAGACCTGGCTGGCGGAGGAGGACGTGCCTGCCGGTGCGGACGTCGTTGTCGAGGTGACTGGCAACGCGGAGGGATTTGGCCGCGCGCGGAGCCTCGTCAGGCCGCGGGGGACGCTCGTCCTGAAGAGCACCTTCCATGGCAGCGTCGAAGTCGACCTGAGCATGTTGGTGGTCGACGAGATCACATTGGTGGGGTCGCGTTGCGGGCCTTTCGGGGCGGCGCTTCGGCTTCTCCGGCAGGGACTCGTGGACGTTCGTCCGATGATCCACGGGAGGTATCCACTGCGTGAAGGTCTGGCGGCTTTTGAAAAGGCGAAGGAGCGCGGCGTTCTGAAGGTCCTGCTGGACGTCTAGACGGAGCCCTGGAGGGCGGCGTTGGCCAGCCGGTCCCTCTCGCTGGAGTCCATTGCGGGGAGATCCGGGAAATCGGTTTCGAGGCGGTTAAGTGCCTCGTTGATCTGGTCGGAGAGGCCGGCCGCGTCCTTTGTCTCGGCAGCAAGGCGCAACAGCGCATAGGCCTCGCGCTCAGCCCCGCGCGCCTCGAGCAGGAGGCGCGCATAATTGTAGAGATAGATCGAGCGGAGGACCGCATCGCTGGCTTCGCCTGCACGGACGATGGCGAGCCGGTAGGCGCTGGCTGCCGGATCAAAGGATCGGTTCCCGGCGTGGAGTTCGGCGAGCTGCCCAAGGGCCCGGGCGGCGAGCGCGTTTTGGCCGGTAGCGGAGGAAACTTCCGCCACCGTGGCAAATTGCGTTGTGGCCTCCTCGAACCGGCCAAGCTGGAGGTAGCAGTCGCCGAGCTTGATGCCCGCCAGCGCGATGAGGGGAAGCTGGTCGCGGGCGTCCGCGGCCTCGGTCAGGCGCTGGATATACGTGATGTAGTAGAGGGCGGCGTCCTCGAACTGCCCCTCGTCGTAGTGCAGCTCGGCAAGGTTCAGGAGGTTGGTGGGGTTTTCCGGGTCGAGATCGAGCGCGCGGAGGAAGCGGTCGTAGGCGGTGGGGAAATCGCCGCGCTGGGCCGCGAGGGTGCCCACGTTGACGAGCGTCGGCAGGTCCGGGCGGATCACCGTCTCGGTGACTTCGTAGTGTTGCCATGCCTGATCGAACCGGTTGTCGGCGACGAGGGCGACACCGAGGAGGCGCCGTTCGCGGGGATGGTAGCCTGGACGTTCGAGGGACTCGGTGAGGAGGCGAATGGCCTCCGGCGCGCGGCCTTCGTTGAGGAGCGCACGGGCCTGGCGAAGGGTGACACGGGCGTCGTAGGGGTTCGCGGCGGCGGCCTGCTCCGTGGCCTCCATCGGTGCGTCGTCCATGGTCAGGGCGTACTGGCGTATATCCACGAGGGCGAGGGCGACCAGCCCGGCACCAAGGCCGTAGCGTACCCCCCGGGCGGCGAGGGCGGGGCCAAAGAACCAGTCGACGCCGGGGATCGGCCGTGAGTTCCCGGCCTCGTCGGGCCCCTTGCCCGACCCGAGGAGCAACGACGCGATGCGCCCGTCGCGCAGCTTCCAGATCGCCCCGTCCAGGAGGAAATGGTGGATGTTTACGAGAGCCGTGAAGATCAGGTAGCTGTCGACCAGGTTGAACTGGAAGGCGCGGCTCATGAGCCAGGGGCCCGGAAGGAACAGGGCGATGCCGCCGAGGATGAGTCCGCCGTAGTACTTCGGAAAGGTCCAACGGGTTGTGCCGTGGGTCACGGACTCGCGGCGCGCGTAGAACTGCGTGATCCAGATGTACTGGGCGCAGTGCATGAACGCGAGCGCGCCGGTGCTGAAGTAGACGGGGGCAGCCGAGGTGAGGTCGAGCGACTGGAGCGTGACCGGAAGGACGAACCAGAAGAATTGGGTGCTCAGGAGGACAAAGGCGGGAAGCAGGGGCGCGATCCCCACCTGGCGGACAAGTCGCCCCATGGCGATCCCCGCCGCAAACACGCTGATCACCAGGCAGATATACACCGAGATGGTTGCCGGTGTTTGCGGAATGCCGAGGGTCCAGACGTAGGGGTTTTCCGTGAAGGTCGAATGAATCGACAGGAACCACATGAGGTAGGAGGCGAAGTGGGCGCCGTAGAGGAGCTGGCGGGTGGACGCGTCCGGCGAGGCCCCGGCGCGGCGTATATACATCATGCCGATTCCGTAGTTCTGGCCGGTATAGTGCCACGGGCTCCAGGTAAGGTAGATGGTGAAGAGGATGGGCAGGAGAACCGGCGCGGCGTGGGCAAGGGCCGCGGTGGCCACGAGCAGAATCGTCACATAGACGGTGAAGAAGCGATACTTGCGGAAGTCCTGGGGCGTGCCGTAGGCACGCTGGATCGTCGCAAAGTAGTGGGGATTGTTGCAGAAGACGGTGAGGAAGTAGAAGAGGAACGACACGGCGAGGACGCCGGACTGCTCGATGTAGAAGGTCGCGGCGAGGAGCGGAAGCGTCCATGCCCCACACCCGACGAGCAGGTCCACGGGGCCATTGACGATCCACTTGATGCGAGGGGGGGCGGCTGGCGTTTCGGCGGGGGAGAGGACGGCGGTGGACACGGCGTTGGGGCCTCTTGGCGATGTCGGCGGGAGCGTGCCCCCATTTCCCCGGGGCGATCAATCGGAAGGATCGCCGTTCCCCTCAAGGACGAAATCGATGACGACCGGGCGGTGGTCGCTGGCATTGCTCCAGGGGATGTCGACGCGGATCGGCCGGACGCCGCCCCGGACAAAGATGTAGTCGAGTTGCAGCAGCGGGAGGGGCATGGGCCAGGTGCCGAGGAAGCCCGCGTAAGCGTCCGAGGCGGTGGCATCCTGCCAGCCGTCGAGGGCCCGGGCGAGCTGGTGGCTGCCGCGGGGAACATTGAAGTCTCCGGCGAGGACCGCGGGATCGTCCTCCGGACCCAGCTCCTGGGCGAGACGCCCAAAATCAACAGTGTCCTGGCGGTGGATCGGGGTCCACATGTCGAGGTTGTAGATCGTCACCGTTTCCTCCTTCAACTCGATCATGGCGCGTTGCAGGACAAAGCCGCGGCGTGGCTCAATGGCGAGGCTCTCGCGGATGGGCAGACGCGAGGCGATCGAGAGGCGCTCGGTCACGACCCATGTATAGTCGTTGCCGAGCCGGCGGGCAAGTTCCTCCGGCCGCCGCCCCCGGAAGGTCCCCTCCACAAGGCAGAGGACGTCCGGATCCGCCGAGCGAATCGTCTCCGCGATTTCGTCCATCCCGCCATGGTAGGCCATGACGTTGTAGGTCATGAGGCGAATGGTGTCGCCGGTGTGGACGGGGGCAGCGCGCCGGGCAAGGAGACGGGGTTGCTCGCGGAGGAGCGAGGGAAGCGCGGCGGCGGCGATCAGCCCCATTGCAGCCGTACGGATCCGCCAGCCAGCGGGCAGGGCGGACGCCCCCATGATCGCCAACCCGAGGGGGAGCAGAATCGGTACATAAAGATTTACACGGAGCGCCGACAGGTCGTCCGACACCAACCAGCGGAGGAGCAGAGAGACGAAGCCCACAAGGCCGAGGAAAATGCCTCCGCCTCGCACTGCCGCCAGGGTCAGCCGTCGAAGACCACCCGGACGTCGCTTGCCTTGCGGTTCTCCGGGATCCGGAACGTCGTCCGCCCGCCGTTCTGTTGAAAGGAGACCCGCTGGTCCTGACATGTGACCTCGCTGATGCGGCGGCCGCCGGTAAACAGGCGGACTTCCCATTCGCTGCGCGCCGAACGGTACGAACCCTTCGCCTCGCCGATCAACAGGTTCAGCTCCGACCCACGGTCCATCCCGGAGAAGAGGACCACCGATTCGACTCCCTTGTGGTAATCGGTGGTCGCCCCGTCGTCCTCGACGAGCTTGCCGAACAAGGGTCCACCCGTCGGATAGACCTCCAGGTAGGTGACTTCCGGGTCCGGTTCGCCCGTGTGTTGCCGGGGCGGGTGCATGGGGAGAACCGCGCCGCCGCGGACATAAAGGGGGGGCTGGCCGAAGGGACCTGCTGCAAGGACCCAGCGCCCGCCCACGAGACGCTCCTTGGACCAGTAGTGGACCCAGTCGCCCGCCGGGAGATAGACCGCCCGGTGATCGGCCCCGGGTTCGAGAACCGGTGCCACCAGCAGGTCCGCCCCGAGGAGGAAGCAGTCGCGGATGGAAAGGACCGTGGCGTCGTTGGGATAGGCAAGCGCGAGGGGACGGTTCACCGGCAGGCCGGTCTCGCAGGCCTCCACGAAGACTGTATAGATATACGGAAGGAGCTGGTAGCGGAGCTCGATCATGCGGCGACAGACGGCCTCGGTGGCGGGGCCAAAGGCCCACGGCTCCTGGTCGATGCTGCCGATGGAGGCGTGCCCGCGACAGAAGGGCTGGAACACGCCCCACTCCATCCATCGGGCGAAGAGCTCCGGCGTGGCGTGGCTGCCAAAGCCTCCAATGTCACAGCCGACAAAGGGGACGCCGCTCATGCCCATGCTGAGGTTCTGGACGATGTCGGTGGCCATGCATCCCCACACGCTGGAGTTGTCGCCGGTCCACACGGCGGAGTGGCGCTGGATACCGGCCCAGCCGGACCGGGTGAGGGTGAAGGGGCGCTTTTCCGGAGCGTGGGCGCGCTGGCCCTCCGTGCTCGCCTGTGCCATCATGTGGCCATAGACGTTCCGCAGGTCCAGGTATCGCCGATAGTGGCCGTTGTCGTGAAAGATGGCGTCGCCGGGAAAGGCGCGGCCTTCGAACACCGCCGGCTCGTTCATGTCGTTCCAGATACCGTCTATACCGGGTTCGAGAAGGTGGGTCGCCTGCCATTCCCCCCAAAGCCGGCGGTTGCTCGTCCTGGTAAAGTCCGGGTGATGGGTGTTTCCCGGCCAGACGACGTTTTCCACCGGGCGACCGTCCTCGCCCGCGACAAAGAACCCGGACTCGTCCTTCCCGCGTGTATACGCCTCGTAGTCCTCGGCGATGGCGACGCCCGGGTCCACAATGGCGACGACGCGAAAGCCGTTGCCATGGAGTTCGCTGATGAGCTCGCGATGGTCGGCGAAATTCTGCTCGTTCCAGGTAAAGACGCGGAACTTCTCCATGTAGTCGATGTCGAAGTGAATCACGTCGCAGGGGATGCGGCGCTGGCGGAATTCGCGGGCAATTTCCCGGATGCGGGTCGAGGTGGGGTAGGACCACCGGCTTTGGTGATATCCGAGGGCCCAGAGGGGGGGGCGCTCCATGCGACCGGTCAGATCTGTATAGACGCGGAGCAGTTCGGCGGGGTCCTCCTCGAGGGAGATCCAGAGGTCGAGGTCGCCGCGGAGGGTTTCGTAGGTCATGCGGTCCTGCTTCGCGCGGCCGATGTCGAGGACCACTTCCCCGGGATTGTCGAGAAGGAAGCCATGGGGTCCTGTGGCCCCTCCCGGCAGGGAAATGCCTGCGGGAATGTTGCAATAGTAGAGCTTGTGGGGGTGATAATGGGGGTCGTCGGTATTGCGCAGCGTATAGCGGCCCGGGTTGCGGTTCACGGTCTCGCCGGCCTCGCCGAGCCCATAGACCGCCTCGGCCGGCTCGAGCCTGCGATGGAGGCGAATGGCGCGGCCGTCGAACTCCAATCCTTCTGCCAGGAAGCGTGTGCCGCCGAGGTCGTCCATCACCTCGATGCGAAACGGTTCCGCGTTACACTCGATGGTCATTGCGGAGGTGCGCCCCATGACCCCGGCGGGGACTTTTGCGGGCCCGGTGGTCCATTCGAAGTCCGGCCAGTTCTGCTTGGTGACAGCGTAGCTCGGTGCGTCGAGGGGGCGCGGTGCCGTGCTGACGGTCAGGCGGAGACAGGCGGGGGTATAGACGAGCACGCGCAGGCAACCGCCGGAGCCAAGCGGGGCCATGAGGAGAGTCTTGGGGGTGTCGGCGTCAAAGATAGGG
>CAYQTO010000125.1:0-2336 GCA_964420455.1 uncultured Candidatus Sumerlaeota bacterium
GTCCGAGGGTTCCGGGGTTGAGAGGGAGCCGTGAAAGCTCACGACCGCGTCCACCTCCGCGCCAGACCGCGCCAACTCCAGCACGGCGCCGCCGCCAAAGCAGTAGCCGATCGCCGCCGTCCGGACGGGATCGACCACGTTCTCGAAGCTTTTCATCGTCTCGAGGGCGGCACTCAGACGGCCGCGGAAAAGGGGAATATCGGCGCGATACTTGCCGGCCTGCTGGGATGCCTCGCCGGTGTTCGCCGGGCGGACGCCCTTGCCGTATATATCGGCGACGAAGGCCACGTAGCCCATCTCCGCCAGCCGGCGGGCCACGTCGCGCTCATGATCCGTGATGCCCATCCACTGGTGTACGACCAGCACGCCGGGGCGCGGTCCTTCGATGGCGTTGTCGAGAAACATTTCCCCCTGGAGCGTCGTCTCTCCATCCGGGTACTCGACGACCATATTGCGGATCTCGGCGCGAGCGGGCACCGTCGCGAGGGCTGCGAGGGCGAGCGCGCCGAACACGCGGAACAGGTTGGTTGCAAGCATCCTCATGGGCTTCTCCTCCGGGGTGGGTTGTGCTGCTAAATGACGTCGAAAAGATCGATGCCGTCGATGTCGACGCCGCGAGGCCCTTTCACAATGGCGCCGATCTCAACCGCATGAACGAGGGATCGACGCAGGATCTTGACCGTCTCGCGGACATCCTGTTCAGCCACCACGAGGATCATGCCGATTCCCATGTTGAAGACCGTGTACATCTCGTCCTGCTCGACGGGGCCACGGGCGGCGATGTCGTCGAAAATTTCCGGCCGGGTCCATGTGTTCGGGTTCACAACGGCGCGGGAGTTTTCCGGGAGAACGCGCTTGAGGTTGCCGGGAATCCCGCCCCCGGTGATGTGGGCGATGCCCTTCACGCGGATCTTTCGGAGCAACTTGAGCACCGGCTTCACATAAATGGCGGTGGGGATGAGAAGGTTCTCGAGGGCGGCGCGGCGGCGGGCACCGCGGAGCTTCTTTTTTCCATCCAGCAGCACGCGGCGGGCGAGGCTGAGGCCGTTGCTGTGGATGCCCGAGGAGGGGAGTCCAATCAGGACGTCGCCGGGGCGGATCTTGTCGCCCGAGATGGCGCGTCCCTTCTCGACGACGCCGACGCCGAACCCGGCAAGGTCGAATCCACCGTCGGGATAGACGCCCGGGAGTTCGGCGGTCTCGCCCCCGACGAGCGCGCACCCCGCCTGGGCACACCCCGCGTGGATGCCGCGGAGGATTTCCGATGCCTCGCCAAGCCGCAACTCGTCGCACGCGTAGTAGTCGAGAAAGGCGAAGGGCTGGGCGCCGCAGGCGAGCAGGTCGTTCACCACCATCGCCACGAGGTCGATGCCGATCGTGTCGAAGAGGTGGAGCTCGCGGGCGACCAGGAGCTTGGTCCCGACACCGTCGGTCGAGACCACGAGCTGGGGGGCCTTGTATCCGCGGGGAATCGAAAGGAGCCCGCTGAACCCGCCGATGTCGGGATTTGTTCGCCGGATCTCCTCGACAAAGGCATCACCCGCCTCGATGTCGACTCCGGCGTCCTTGTAATGGAGCGAGCGGGCCATTTCCGCGATCCCCTCTAGTTGGACTTCGCCTGGTTGGCCACTGCCTCGGCAGCCTTGCGGGCGGCCTCCTCATCCCCAAGGTAGTAATTCCTGATCGGCGTCAGATCCTTGTCCAACTCGTAGACGAGGGGAATTCCCGTCGGGATGTTCAGCGAGATGATCTCGTCCTCGCCCATGTCGTCGAGGTGCTTTACGAGGGCGCGCAGGCTGTTGCCGTGGGCGACGATGAGGATGCGCTCGCCGGCGGCGACCTTTGGCGCGATCTCCTTTTCCCAGTACGGGACGAAGCGGGCGACGGTGTCCTTGAGGCTCTCGGTGAGGGGGAGTTCCGCCTTGTCGAGGTCGGCATAGCGGCGGTCGCGGCCAGGGTGGCGCTCGTCGTCGTCGTTCAGGGGCGGAGGGGGCGTGGCGTAGGAGCGGCGCCAGATTTTCACCTGCTCCTCGCCGTGCTTCTCCGCTGTCTCGGCCTTGTTGAGGCCCTGGAGCCCGCCATAGTGTCGCTCGTTCAGGCGCCAGTTGCGGATCACCGGCAGCCACATCTGGTCGAGCTCGTCCAGGGCGATCCACATGGTGCGGATGGCGCGCTTGAGCAGGGACGTATAGACAAGGTCGAATTCGAAGCCTTCCTCGCGGAGGAGCTTGCCGGCGTTGGCGGCTTCTTCGCGGCCCTGCTCCGTCAGGTCCACGTCGGTCCAGCCGGTGAAGCGGTTCTCGAGGTTCCAGGTGCTTTGCCCGTGGCGGAGGAGT
>CAYQTO010000125.1:2346-10669 GCA_964420455.1 uncultured Candidatus Sumerlaeota bacterium
GGAGTACCAGTTTGTGCATGGGGATGATGCCTCGCGTATCGAAATGCGGTCGCGCCGGGGGCGCCGACCGGAAGAGGAGCATGCGGTGCCGAGAGGCTTGGTTCTGGCATCGGTGTCCGCAAGGCGATTCCCGGGGGCGAAAAAGCGCCGGGAATGAATGGCATTCCGGGGGGTATCATGGCTGCTCTACTGGCTGGTGGGCTCGGGCTTCTGCTGGTCCTTTGGGGGGGTGTCTGGCACTGGAAGCACCGGCGCCACACCGCGGCGATCCGGCGCATGGGTCCGCCCGTGGCGGGGGACCGGGCTCCCCGGGTGGTCGTGTGCGTTCCCGCCCGCAACGAGGAGCTGGCCGTCGGCCCCGCCGTCCGGTCGCTCCTCGCACAGACCTACGGCAACCTCCGGATTATCGTCGCCGACGATGGATCGACCGATCGCACTGCGGAGATCCTCCGGGAACTCCAAACCGCCACTATTGGCGATCGGCTGGCGGTCCTCCGCGTGCCCGACCCTCCCCCCGGCTGGATGGGCAAGTGCCACGCGCTCCATCAGGCCGTGGCCGCGGCCCCCGCCGATGCCGGGTACCTCCTGTTTTGCGATGCCGATGTGATCCACCGGCCGGACACGGTGGCCCGCGCCGTGGCCGAGGCACGCCGCACCGGCGCCGGGCTCCTCGCGCTGATGCCCCGCGTCGATTGCGTTGGATTCTGGGAAAACGCCATCCTTCCGATGTTCATGCATCTCGGTCTGGTGCAGCTCGACCCGCGCCATCTGAACAATCCCCGGCGGCGCGAGATCGCCGGCATCGGAGCCTTCACGCTCATCCGCCGGGACGTCTATACGTGCATCGGAGGGCACGAGGCGATCCGCGGCGAAACGATCGACGACATGGCGCTCGCTCTCAACGCCAAGGAGTCCGGAGCCCGGCTTGTTCTGCGGTCCGGAGCCGACGCCATTCACCTGCGCATGTATACGTCCTTCTCCGACATCTTTCGCGGCTTCCAGAAGAACATGTACGCCGTCTTTGGCAGCCACCCCGGCCGCGCGTTCAACGGTGCCCTGCTGCTCGCCCTTTTGCATGTGATGCCGTTGGTGTCCGCGGCCGCAGCGATCGTCATGGGCAGCCTTCCCCTGACGCTGGCGGGGGTCGCCCTGTGGCTGTATATCGGGCTGGCGATTGCGGAGAGGACGCGGCGCACCATGCGCCACCGGCCGTGGATGATCGTGGTGGGGTATCCGGCCGGGGCGTTGGTGGCGTCGGCGATGCTGCTGCGGTCGATGTGGCTGGCGGAGCGCCACGGCGTGGTGCATTGGCGGGGTCGGCGCCTGAACCGTCCGCCCCAGCGCGTCCGCCTTGTCTAGACGCTCCTAGCGGAACTTCGGAAGAAAGTCGTCGTGGGCCTCGATCAACTCGTCGCACATGCGGCGGATTTCGTCGAGGCTTAGCTCCGCTGCCGCGTGGGGATCGAGCATGACCGCCTGATACACGTGGTCGCGCCGGAGTGTCCGTGCAGCCTCGAGAGTCACCAGATGCACATTGATGTGCGTGCGGTTCAGTGCGGCCAACTGCTCCGGCAGGTCGCCCACCACGGTTCCCTGAACGCCATTGGCGTCCACGAGGCAGGGTACCTCGACGACGGCCTTCGACGGCAGGTTGGTGATCAGCCCGCGGTTGAGGACGTTGCCCCCGATCTGGAGCGGCCGGTCCGTCACGATCGCCTCCATGATGTGGGACCCGTACTCGTGGGTACGCTCGTGGGTCAGGGCGCGGTTATTGACGATCTCGTCGCGCTGGCGCTCCCAGCCGGCAATCTGGTCGCGACACCGGCGCAGGTATTCGTCGATGGGGATGCCGAACTCGTCGATCAGGCCCGGATAGAGGCGCTTGATCCAGTACGGGTAGTATTCGGCGCTGTGTTCCGACGACTCGGTGATGTAGTAGCCGAAGTGGCGCATCATCTCGAGGCGGATCATGTCGTGGCAGGGCGGGTTGCCCTTGCGGCGCGCCTCGCGGACGAGCTTCGCCGCGCGTTTCTTCACCTCCGGGTAGAGGTCCCTGTCGCCATCGCGGATTTCCAGCAGCCACGCCATGTGGTTGATGCCCGCGATGCGGTATCGGAGGTCCGCCACGTCGTCCGCCATGCGGAGGTTCCACAGGAGGTGGGGCGCGCAGGCCTGCACCGAGTGGCAGAGGCCGACTGTACGTATAGACGTCTCCAGCAGCACTGCCCCGGTAACCATCGACATCGGGTTCGTATAGTTGAGGAACCAGGCATCGGGGGCGACCTCCTCCATGTCGCGGGCGAAATCGAGCATGACCGGGATCGTCCGCAGCGCGCGGAAGACCCCGCCCACGCCGATGGTGTCGGCGATGGTCTGGAGCAGGCCGTACTTCCGGGGGATCTCGAAGTCGAGGACCGTGGCGGGCTCGTAACCGCCCACCTGGATGGCGTTCACCACGAAGTCCGCGCCGCGGAGCGCCGCCTTGCGCGTCCGCACGCCGTGGTGGGCGGTGACGCGGGCCCGCCCGCCGTTGATGTTCTCGTTGAGGTTTCTCAGCATGCGTTCGGAATCGCGGAGGCGCTGGCCGTCGATGTCATAGAGGGCGAAGTGTGCTTCGCGGAGCGCAGGCGACAGCAGGCAGTCGCCCAGGATGCTCTTGGCGAAGACGGTCGACCCGGCTCCCATGAAGGTGATTTTCATCATGTCCCTCCGTCCTGGCTTGTCCGGCCTTGTTCGGTTTCCTTATGCGTCGCCGTGCCAGTTGTCGCGCACCGGGCCAAGCGGAGTCGGCCCGTAACAACCCGTTGACAGCCATGAGGCTGGCCAAGGACCTAACGCCCTTTGCTTCGCCCGGAGTCGATTGCGACCGTGTCTTCCGAAGAGGAAACGCCCCTCCCGTCCTGGCTGGGCCACGCGCTCACGGCGCTGGCCGCCCTCTCCCTGGTCGTCGCCACCGTGCATGCGGTGCTCGTCTTTCGGGCAACCATGCCCGCCAACGGCGATGCCGAGGCCGCCTATCTCGTCATCCCCCACTTCGAGCGCGGCGGGCCCTTCAACACGGTCCGCATGGTGGACACCTCCGACATCGGCCGCCAGGACGACTACTTCCTCACCTGGTGGACGCCGGGCCAGTGGGTCATCCCCTGGCTGTTTTCCCAACTCCCCGGTCTGAACCTCTGGCAGGCCGGGTGGGTCGTGACGCTCCTCGCGATCACTGCGGGCATCGGCGGATTCGTGATGCTCTGTCGCGAGTTCCGTTTTCGTGACGAGGTCACGCTCCTGAGTGTCGTGATCATCGCGACACAGATGCCTTTCTATACATTCTTCCGCAGCTATACAGGAGGGCAGGTGCTGGAGTTCGCCATTGCGCCGTGGTTGCTGTGGGCGGCGGCCCGCCTTGCGGAGCCAAACGCGCTGCGGTTCGTCCTGGTTCTTGCCCTCGCCGCCGTCGCGTTCTTCTTCAAGTCGAGCACACTGCTTTGCTTCGTGGCGGTGGCGGTCTTCCTTGCGGTGGTGCGGGTGCGCGAGGCCGAGGGGGGCTATCTGCCCGGACGGCGCTTCCTTTCGGATCGGCGGGCGATCGGCTTCCTGTTCCTGGTCGCTTTCGCGTGGGGTGCCTTCCTGCTGCTCGCCAAGGTCACTTTTCTCGATCATGGCGAGACGCCCTCGTCCATCACCCGGGCGACTCATAACACGTATCCCGACAATCCGTCGACGGCGGGGCGCTACCTGTTCGCAACGGTCGCGCCGGCGCTCGATACGCTCTGGATCCCCAGGCTCTTTCTCGAGCGTGCCGGACGCGGCAACGCGGTGCTTGCCGCCGCCGGCTACGCGGTCGCCCTTCTCCTCATGGTCGCCGTCCTCGCCGCCATCGGCCGGGCAGACTTCATTGATCGGCGCTACCGCGAGCTGCTGATCATTCTTTGGCTCGTCTATACATTGATTCTCGGTGCGTCGTTCGTGCGCGGTACGCCGATCTCGCTCGAGACACGCCACTTCCGCCCCGTCGCCCTGCTGCTCGTGCCGGGGGTCGTGGCGCTTCTTCTTCACTGGCGCGGTTGGGTCGCCGCGGTCACCCTCGCGGCCGTCGTCTTCCTCAACATGGCCGCGACCAATTACCTTGCGGTTCCCCACCTGCTGAGGGCGCTCGAGCGGCGCTTCGAGTGGCGCGGCTACAGCTATACCGAGGATGTGCGCGAGGACCTCGAAACGCTCCGCACGCTGGATGAACTCCATCCGCCGGGGACGGCACTTTTCTATATCATGCCGTGGAACCGGGGTCTCGAATTCTCGCTGCGTCACAACCCCGTCTATCCGCTGGGGCTCGCGGGAACCGGAATCCCCGCCTTGCGCGACACGCCTTATTTTGGTGGGCGCGAGAGCCACCCTGGCATTGTCCCCCACCTCATCGTCGTGACGGACCATAAGGCGGAGGAAGCTGGGTTGCGGTCCATGTTCTCCGACTATGGGGCTTTCGAGGTCATTGCGGAGACGGACCGGTCGCGTTATTGGCAGGGGGTTGCAGGGGAGGCTGACCGCGACGGCGGAGCAGCTCGTTGATGTCGTCGATTGCCTCCGCGGGCCGGCCGAGCGCCTCGAGCGCCTCGATCCGCCGTGTATAGACCTCCGGCGCGTTCAGCTTCCCGAGGACGAGCGGCGTCTGCTCCAGGACTTCCTCATGACGGCCTGCCTCCAGTAGCAGGCCCTGCAGGGCGCTGCGGCAGTCCACATGCCCCGGCCAAATGCTGAGCACCTCGCGCGCCCGGCTGAGGAGGCGCTCCGGAATATCCGTCGACCCCATCGCCACGAGCTGGCGGCGCCCCTCGTAGACATCGCGAAAGGCCACGTCCGCCCGCAACGGCACGAGGCTCCGATGGGCTGTATAGACGCCGCCTGCAATCATGAGAGCTGTCGCCATGATGGCCAGCGGCCGTCCCCTCCACCCGATGGACAGCCGCGTCGGAAAGGCCATGTTGCGCATGACGACCTCGAGGTCGAGGGGCCCCGCCTCCCGTGTGACGGGAACGTCGAAAGTCCGCTCGCCGGAGCCGCGGGGTGGCAGCATCCCCGGCACCGCAAGCAGCGTGAAGAACAGCAGCGACGACCAGGGCAGCTGGAGCGGGAAGCTGAACATGGCCTGCACCACGACGGCTGAAATGGCGCCCCCGGCCAGTGCCAGGACCAGCGCGGTCCCCGGCGAGACGCCCTCCGAGAGACGGCGGTGCACCTGGAGCAGCGGGGCGGCAACCAGCGCGATGAGCAGAAAGAGACCGACCACGCCGAGCTCGCTCCAGAACTCGAGCACCTCGTTGTGGGCGGCGTTTGTCCAGGACCCGCCATAGCGGGCGAGGCCCGGGTTCAGGGCGAGCAGTTCGCTGTGGGTGGCGGGATAGAGATAGGTGAAGTTGCCGGCTCCGCCGCCGAGCCAAGGACGCGCACGGATCATGTCGAGAGTCGTGAGCCAGATTGCCAGGCGCGTGTCGAGGCCGCTTTGCCACCGTGGCGACGCAAAGGCCTGGGCGAAGATGCCGCCGGAGAAATCGCCGGGGGGCTCGATCCCCATTTGCGTATAGACAGCTTCGACCCGGGGCGCCCAGGCGGCGCTCCCGTGCGGGTTGACCGGATGGTCAACAACATAGAAGGCGATGATGAGGAGCCATCCCCCAAGGAGGACGGCAAGGGGCCGCCAGCGCCGCCGGCCGAGCCAATCGCCCCGATGGTCGCCCATCAGCCAGAGGAAGACCCCCGCGCCGACGATCAACGAAAGATTGCTGTGGACGGACCAGGCCACGATGAGCGCCGCCGCGTGGAGCCACAGGGCGATCGTTGCGACCATCCATGGCAGACGGCCCCGCGCGGCGAGAAAGATCCCCAGCCAGGCGAGGGTCCCCACCGCCAGGAAGTCGCCCACATGCCCCGAGTTGCCGAGTGCGGCCTGGGAGATGGCATCGCGCCAGTCGCCAAGCACCGCACGAACGGACCCGCCATCGCCAAAGGCATGGGTCGCGTCCCGCACCAGTGTCCAGATGGCCACCGCCAGCGATGAGGCCGCGATCGTATAGACGAGGAGAAGCAGCCGCGCCCGGTTGTCGTGGACAAGGTGCTGGACGAGGAGGACGCCGGCCACGAGGGCGAGCGTGCGGCGTGTTTCCTCCCACGCGAGTATCGGCGCATCGGCCCAGAGGACGCTGGCGGCCATCCATGCGGGCAGGGCGACCAACAGCGCGTTCAGCGGCTCGAGAGGGATCCGCCAGCGCTCGCCCCGCAGCCAGCCCGCCGCACAGCCGATCACCAGCAAACTGATCCCCGCGCCAACAAAGGCCTCCTTCGCAAGGACGTACGCGTTCTGGGCCCAGGGAAAGATGAAGAGCGGAGTGAGGAAGAAAAGGCCGAGGAGAAGGGGAAAAGCGGCAATCCCCGCAGGCGGATCGGTGAAGGCCTGTCGCCAGCGGGGGAGCATCAACGCCTGGCCATCACCACGGCGCGGGCCTCGTCGAGCAGGTCCTTCAGGGTATCGTGGAAGGGGATCTGGGGAATCCAGCTGGTTTCCTGGCGGAGGCGGCGTGCGGACCCGCGGAGTTCCATCGTGTCGACGGGGCGCATGCGGGTGGGGTCCGGCTCCCATTCGGGGTGGATGCCGGCGAGGTCGCACAACTCCTCGAGGACGGACCGTACCGACCGGGACTCGCCGCTTGCGATTGTATAGACGCCGCGGGTGTCTTCGGACTCGAGCAGGAGGGCATAGGCGCGGGCCACGTCGCGGACGTCGAGGAAGTCGCGCTTGGGCTCGAGGTTGCCATGACGCAGGATCGCCTGGTTGCCGCACTCGATCTCGGCGATCTGGCGGGCAAAGGCGGGGCAGACGAAGTTCGGGTCCTGGCCGGGGCCGGTGTGGTTGAACGGCCGCGCCACAATCAGGCGAACCGGCTGGTATTCGGCCAGCACGCCGAGCAGTTCCTCCGCCGCGTGCTTGCTGATCGCATAGGGCGAGTGGGGATCCACGGGGCTTTCCTCGTGGAGCGGGAGGTCATCGGGAGAGGGGCGGCCATGAATGTCGGCGCTGCTGACGAAAAGGAAGGAGGAGACGTCCGCTCGGAGGGCGGCGGTATAGACGCGGGCGGCCAGGAGGGTGTTCGCCTCGAAGACCTCGGGGATATGGCTCCAGCTTTGGCCCACATGGGCCCACCCGGCGAGGTGGATGATCGCCTCGGGCCGGTGGCGGGCGAACACCGCATCGATCGCTTCCTGACGCCAATCTTCCAGGATCTCGTTGTGGACGCCGGGCAGGACCCAGTGGGGCTCCCAAGGCCGACGGTCGAGGGCCACGACCTCGTGACGCCTCGCGGCCAGTTCCGCCGTCGTATGCCGCCCCACAAATCCCCGGGCTCCGGTGACAAGAACTCTCATAATTAGCTAATATTCGCCCTTCCAGTTCTCTTTCTCAAACACACCCACTTCAACAGTGGAGGCGCCGTTGTGCAAGTCTTCCCACAGGGAGAAGTCAAAAGGTTTTCCGTCCGTACCCGAATGATAAACGCGCCATGTGACCCAGGTGCCGTTGGCGAGGGGAAGCGACAGGAGGATGGCGTTCGCACCGGGAGGACGAGGGGCAAGAGAGCGGAGGGTGAGGGCGCCTCCCGATTCCGTGTGAAACTCCTGCTTGGCGGCTGAAGCCTTGTCCAAATGGACCGTGCGCCGGAGGTCTCCCATCGCAAGTGAGCCGTCCTCCTTCGGCTCAAAGACGGCCGCCTGCTCCATCCACGGTTGGAGGAAGGAGGCGATGGCGATGGTCCGCCCCGGAGCTTCAAGGCGCGTCAGGAGGCGCGGATCTTCGGGGTCGATCGGGGGTGTCCTGGAGGTGGCGCCCTCCGTCCGCGCCAGCCAGTGGGCCTCCATCGCCATCAGGAGCGAGTCGCCGGGGTCCAGGATGCGCCGGTCAAAGACGGGGGCGCCCGCGATGGGCAGGATGGCATTGGCACCGTCGGGCAATTCCGCCAGCCGCTCCCACGCCGCATCGACGACCCGGCGGTTTGGCGATGCCGCCGCGACAAAGGGCAGGACCGCGCTGATCTGGCTCGAGACGCAAATGAGAAGAACAAACGCGAGCACCGCGGCGCGGAGCGCTCCGGCGCCCCGCCAAGCCAGGCCCGGCCCCGCAAGGACTCCCACGAAAAGCCCCAGGAACGCCAGCGACGTCAGGAGAACACGCCCCCCATCGTTCTCGGAAACACGGATCGTCGCCATGGGGAGGAGGGTCAGAACCATGGCCGCAAGCGCCACCAGCGGCGCCCGCCCCTGGCCCGCGAAGGCCCACCAGCCAACG
>CAYQTO010000126.1:0-10609 GCA_964420455.1 uncultured Candidatus Sumerlaeota bacterium
GGGGGGGGGGGGGGGGGGGGGGGGGGGGGGGGGGGGGGGGGGGGGGAGGGGGGGGAGGGGGGGGGGGAGGGGGGGGGGGGGGGCGAAACGAAGGAAAGGGAGTTCCCGATCGAGGGAGAGGAGGGGGAGGGGGGCGAGGGCGCGGGCGAGGAGGCCACTGCCGGCGCCGGCATCGAGGGCCACCCCCGGGGCGGCGGAAGTCCAATGGCGAAAGAACTCGGTCTCCTCCCCATCGACGGGAAAGACGGCGGCATAGAGTTCGGCCTCGCGGTAGAGGTTTAGGTCCATTTGGTTGGTATTCCGGGTAAAAACCGGGGTAAAGTCCTTGCGTCGCCGGTTGGGAACGTTGCCAATGCGCGCCCCGAAGCGGTGTGAGGATCACATCCCAACTTACACTAGGTGGATGAGCCGTCTGCCGACAAGGAAAGTGCTTATGAAGAAAACTCTCTCTCTCTTCACCTCCGAGTCCGTGACCGAGGGTCACCCGGACAAGGTCTGCGACGCGATCAGCGATGCGGTTCTTGATGCGATTCTGGAATCGGATGGCAAGATCGGAGAAGCGCACCGGAGCCGTGTAGCCTGCGAGACGATGGTGACGACCGGGCTCGTGGTGGTGAGCGGCGAGGTCACCACCCAGGCGTACATCGACGTCCAAGAGATCGTCCGCGAGACGGTCCGCCGCATTGGCTACACGGATCCCGAATACCGGTTTGATTGTGATTCCTGCGGGGTGCTCACGGCACTCCATTCCCAAAGCCCGGACATCGCCCGGGGCGTCGACCGCAAGAACCCCCTCGAGCAGGGCGCCGGCGACCAGGGGATGATGTTTGGTTTCGCCTGCAATGAGACCGAGGAACTCATGCCCGCGCCGATCATGATGGCCCACAAGCTGACGCGGCGGCTGGCGGAAACCCGCAAGAACGGCACGCTCCCCTGGCTGCGCCCCGACGGCAAGAGCCAGGTCACCCTTGAGTATGAGGGCAACCTTCCCGTGCGCTGCACCGCCGTGGTTGTCTCGACCCAGCACGACGAGGACATCAGCCAGAAGCAAATCCGCGAGGCGCTGATCGAGGAGGTCATCAAGCCGGTGATCCCCGAGCATCTGTTGGATGCGAAGGCGAAGATCCACACGAACCCGACGGGCAAGTTTGTGATTGGTGGCCCCCACGGCGACGCGGGCCTGACCGGGCGCAAGATCATCGTGGACACATACGGGGGCATGGGCCGCCACGGCGGCGGGGCCTTCTCGGGCAAGGATGCCTCGAAGGTCGACCGTTCCGCCGCCTATATGGCCCGCTACCTTGCCAAGAACGTGGTCGCCGCGGGGCTCGCGGAGCGCTGCGAGGTGCAGTTGAGCTACGCCATCGGCGTGGCCAAGCCCACGTCGGTCCGTGTGGATACCTTTGGCACGGCAAAGGACGGGGTCAGCGAGGCGGAAATCGCGAAGCTCCTCGAAAAGAATGTGGACCTGCGTCCTTACGCCATCATCGAACACCTGAAGCTCACCCGCCCCATCTTCTCGCCGACCTCCGCCTACGGCCACTTTGGCCGCACGGAGAAGGAGTTCACGTGGGAGAAGACCGACCTGGCGAAGAAGCTTCGCAAGGGCTGAGGCGCACGACTCTTGCAATCGCCGATGGGCGCCTCCCACGTTGGAGGCGCCCATCTTCTTTCTCCCTCAAGGAGTTCCGCGCATGATCGCGATCACCTATGTCTACGCCGTCATCCTGATCGCCATTGGGGTGACCTTCTATGCCATCACGGGGAGCGGGACGTCACTGATCGCGTCCGGCTTCGGTCTGGTGGTGTTTGGTCTTGCGGTGGGAGCCGGGCGCGACTCGCTCCGCAAGCACATGATGCATGGGGCGGCGTTGGTGGCGCTGCTGGGGGTTCTTGGGAATGCGGGGGCGACGCTGGACCTTCCGGCGCTGCTGAGTGGCGAGGAGGTCGAGGGGTACTACGCGGTGATCTCGCGGTCGCTGATGGCGGTGGTGTCGGTGGTCTATCTGGGGTTCTCGATCAACTCGTTCGTGGCGGCGCGGCGGGCCCGCAAGGGGGCGGGGTGAGCGGTGCCGCCTTCGGGCGGCAACATCCTTTGCTTGACCCTATGGCCGGGGAGCCAAGGATCGGTCCAACCGTGCACAGGACCGTGCAACGGACAGGCCTGCTGTGTGTTCCGCAGCGGCCGCCCATTCCGCCTCCGAGAAGAATTCGCCCATGGCTTCCGTGACCCTCACGAACGTCTATAAATATTATCCCGGTTCGACCTCGCCCGCGGTGGACAACGTGGTCCTCGAGATCAAGGACCAGGAGTTTCTCGTGCTCGTGGGTCCGTCGGGTTGTGGCAAGTCGACCACCCTGCGGATGGTGGCGGGGCTCGAGGAGATCAGCAAGGGCCAGATCGAGATCGCCGGCCGCGTTGTGAACGACCTCCCGCCGAAGGACCGCGACATCGCGATGGTGTTCCAGAACTACGCGCTGTACCCGCACAAGACGGTGTACAACAACATGGCCTTCGCGCTCCAGCTGCGGAAATACAAAAAGGACGAGATTCACAAGCGCGTGATGGAGGCGGCCAAGCTGCTGGGGATCGAACAGTACCTGGACCGCAAGCCGAAGGCGCTCTCCGGCGGCCAGCGGCAACGGGTGGCGGTCGGCCGGGCCATCGTCCGCAAGCCGAAGGTCTTCCTCTTCGACGAGCCGCTGTCGAACCTCGACGCCAAGCTCCGCGTCCAGATGCGCAACGAGATTTCCAAGCTCCACGCCCGCCTCCAGACCACCATGATCTACGTGACCCACGACCAGGTGGAGGCGATGACCATGGGGGACCGCATCGTGGTGATGAAGGACGGTGTGATCCAGCAGGTGGATGACCCCATCCACCTTTATGACTTCCCGACGAACAAGTTCGTGGCGGGATTCATCGGCTCGCCCCCGATGAACTTTCTCGACGGGACGCTCGAGGAGGAAGGCGGCAGGCTGTACTTCAACGAGGGGAACATCCGCGTGCAGATTCCTGACGACAAGGCGGCGAAGCTGCGGGAGGCCTCCGGGTCGACGGGGCAGAAGGCGACCCTGGGCATCCGCCCCGAGGATATCTACGACCCGAACCACGTGCCGGGAGGCGGCCAGGACCTGATGCAGACGGTGGAGGCCCGGGTGGAAATCATCGAGCCGATGGGGGCCGAAACGTTTCTCTACCTGACGACGGAGAAGTCCCCCTTCGTGGCGCGGGTGGACCCGCACGTGCAGGCGGAGATCGACGAGAAGAAGGCGCTGGCGATCAACATGTCGAAGGCGCACTTCTTTGGCCCGGGCGAGATGGGCCTGCGGCTGACCTGAGCCGGGGGGTGGGCGCCGGCCCGGGCGGCAGCTAGATCGATCCGGCGGAGGCCCGCAGGTAGTTGGGCCCCCGTTCCGGTTCTGTCCGGTTGGTATCCAGAAATCCGAAAGCGGAGAGAGGCCAGTAGCGAAGGACCGCCTTTCCGCGGAGGTGGTTGAGGGGGACCTCGCCCCAATAGCGGCCGTCGAGGGAGGACGCGGCGTTATCGCCCAGCATGAGGACGGCGTCGGGGCCGACGGTCTCGGTGTTGGTGGGATCGTCGGGGCGGGGAATGGGCCCGCTAGACCTGCTGATGGGGAAATGCTTGATGTTGCCAAAGACGGCGGCCTCGGCGGGATCGCCGTCCAGACGAACGGGGCTGTCGACGACGTGAAACTCGACGCCTCCAAACCGGTCACTATAGCGCATGGGGTCGCCGGGGCCGACCACGACGGTCTGGACGGGGCGGACGGAGACCTCCTCGCCGGGGAGGCCGACGACGCGCTTGATATAGACGGGCTTGTCGATCTCCCAACGGGGGGCCGACCGAGTACTGTAGGGGACCTTGAAGACGGCGATATCGCCGCGGTCGGGCTCGTTGAACCAGTAGGCGAACTTGTTGACCACGATCATGTCGCGTCGTGCGGGGGATTCGCGCAGGAGCTGCTCGACGAGTCCGAGGGAGACGTCGGTGACGAAGACCAGGTCGCGGACCGTGCGGTCCTCGTTCATGAGGAAGACCTGGAGGGTGTCGGCGGCGGCGGGTGAGCGACGGGCAAAGGTATAGACAACATCCTCGACGCCATCGAGGTCGTAGTCGACGAAGGCGACCTCGCGTTCCTGATCGCCGATGAGGGTCGGGGTCATGGATCCGGTGGGGATCATGAACAGCTCGAAGACGTAGCTGCGGATGAACATCGCGAGGATGTAGGCAAAGACGAGGGCATCAGCGTAGCCGCGGATGCGTTCGCCGACGGTGGCGTGTTTGGCGGGGGGATTAGGGGCCTTGACGTGGCGGCGCTGGCGGAGCCGCTCGCGGGTGGAGTCGGGGCGGCCGCTGCCTTCGCGGCCGCCCTTTCCGTCTTCGGTGGTTGCGGGAGCCCCCGGGGCCATGAACGCGTCGCGCCTCAGACCGGGTGCGCGGCGGGCTGGGCCCAGCGAACCAGGCCAAGCTCGTGCGGGTCGAACAGGTCGTCATCCACGGGCCGGACACGCACGGTGAAGCCGTGCTCGCCCGACTCGTCCATGTGGAAACGGCCCTCGTAGACATGCATCGGGTGGCCTCCGACCTCCTCCTCGCGGACGAGGTCCATCGGGAAGCGGTGGACCCGGGGCAGCGAGGTGAAGTGATTGGCGAGTTCCTCGGCGTAGATCTCGACGATGACATCATCGGGGGTGAGCTGGCCGAGGTTGACGCGGGCGCGAATGCCAATCTCCTCCTTCACGGGGGCGCTGTACATCTCCGAGGAGATGGGAAGGGTGGAGATGAGCTCGGCGGTGAGGCGGACGTGGGTCCAGGCGCGGCGGAGGCGGGCCTTGCGTTCGGAGTAGCGCCTGGCCTCGGCGTAGTTCTCCGCGATCAGCGCCTTGTGGCGCGATGCCCCCTGGAGGTAGTACTTGGTGGTGTATTCGGACACCATGCGGTCGGTGTTGAACTGGGGTCCGACGACCTTCATCGCCTCGCGGACGCGGTCCATCCAGCGTTCGGGGATGCCGGCGCGGTTGCGGTCGTAGTAGGCGGGGACGATCTCGGACTCGAGGATGTAGTAGAGCATCTCGGCGTCCTCGGCGTCCTGCACTTCCTCGCGTTCGTACTCCTTCTCGAAGCCGATGGCCCAGCCGACCATGGGATTGCGACGGTAGGCCTCGGGCCACCAGCCGTCGAGGATCGAGCAGTTGAGCCCGCCGTTGATGGGGACCTTCATGCCGGAGGTGCCGGAGGCCTCGTTGGGGCGGCGCGGGTTGTTGAGCCACAGGTCGACACCGCTCGTGAGGCGCCGGCCAATGTTCATGTCGTAGTTCTCGAGGAAAACAAGGCGGTTGATGAAGCGCGGGTCCTTGGACAGCTCGATGATGCGGCGGATGAACTCCTGGCCGCCCTTGTCGGCGGGGTGGGCCTTGCCGGAGAAGACCATCTGGACGGGGCGTTCGGGGTCGCCGAGGATGCTCGCGATGCGATCGATGTCGCGAAAGATGAGGACGGCGCGCTTGTAGGTGGCGAAGCGGCGGGCGAAGCCGATGGTGAGGGCGTCGCCGCGGAAGACGTCGGCGAGCTTGTTGAGTTCCTCCGGCAGGTCGCCAAAGCGCTCGTGCTGGGCCCGCAACCGGTCGTGGATGAATTCCACGAGGTCGAGCTTGAGCTTGCTGATGACGGACCAGAGTTCCTCGTCGCTGAGGGCGTCGACGGCCTCGGCCCACATCTCCGGATGGATGAGGCGGTCGCGCCAGTCGGGGACCTTTTCGTCGAAGAGGCCCTGAAGGTCGAAGCTCATCCAGGTGCGGGTGTGAACGCCGTTGGTGATGTAGCCGATGGGCGTTTCGGAGGGGGGGACATCGCGCCAGATGGGCGACATCATCTTCTTGGACACGGCGCCGTGGAGTTCGGAGACGCCGTTGGCCATGGCGGCGAAGCGCAGGGCCAGGAACGTCATGGAGAAGAGTTGCTGGCCCTCGGCCATGTGCTCGACGCCGAAGTCGAGGAACTGGGTGCGCGAGATCGCGAGGTCCTCGTAGTAGTCGCGGAAATACTTCTCGATGAGGTGAAGGGCGAAGCGGTCGTGGCCTGCGGGGACAGGGGTATGGGTGGTAAAGAGGGAGGAGGAGCGAATGACCTCGGTGGCTTCCGCGACGGTGAGGCCCTCGTGCTGGACGTAATAGCGGAGGCGCTCGAGACTGAGGAAGGCGGAGTGCCCCTCGTTCATGTGAAAGAGAGTCGGGAAGCGATTGAGGATACCGGCATCGTAGAGGGCCTGGATGGCGCGGACGCCGCCCATGCCAAGGAGGATTTCCTGCTGGATGCGCATCTCGCTGTCGCCGCCATAAAGGACGGCAGTGAGCTTGCGGTCCTCGGCGGTGTTCTCGGGGATCTCCGTATCGAGCATATAGAGTCCGACGCGGCCGACGTGGATGACACAGACGCGTGCGGTGACGAGGCGGCCAGGGAACTCGAGATGAATGCGGATCTCGGCGCCATTCTTGTCGAGGACGGGATAGACGGGAAGGTCTTCCCAATGCTGGCGGTCGTAGACGGCGATCTGGTTGCCGTGGGCATCGATCTGCTGGCGGAAGTAGCCCTCGTGATAGAGGAGCCCGATGGCGATCATTGGGATGCCGAGGTCGGAGGTGGACTTGAGATGATCGCCGGAGAGAACGCCGAGGCCGCCGGAGTAAATCGGAAGACTTTCGTGCAGGCCGAACTCGGCGGAGAAGTAGGCGATCAGCGTGTCGTCCTCATCCTTGCGATGGTGACGGCTCCACCAGCTCTTCTCGGCCGACAGGTACTCGTTAAAGGACTTCATCACGTCGTTGTATTTCTTGAGGATGTCCTTGTTGGCGGCCGCCGCATCGAGGCGCGTCTGGCCCACGTTGCGAAGGAAGCAGACGGCGTTGCCGCGCGAGGCCTTCCACGTGTGGAGATCGATCAGGCGGAACAGCTCGCGGGCTTTCGGATTCCACGTCCACCACAGGTTCTTGGAGAGGACCGACAGGCCCTCAAGTTCCTTGGGAATGTTGGGGACAAAGTGGACCTTGCCGAGAAACGTACCGGGAAAATTGCTCATGAAGGGGAGCCTCTCAAGCGGGGAATGGCAGTTGTTTGGTGAGGAATGGGTACCTGAATCAGGAGTGAAGGGCGGGGCGGGGGCATGCGCAAATCATTTCCCGCCATTGCGCAAGCTTTGCACGGAAGGAGGAGGGGAGGGGTGGAAAAGTGATACCCTTCCACCCCCCGAACTCTTCCTTGCATCAGGCGGGCAGCAGGTCCTTCACGGGTTCGAGGCCGCGGGTGGCTTCCTCCGCGGCAATCCAGCCCTCGGTGGGGCGGTAGGCGCGGAGCACTTCCATGGCGGCGGCGACGCCCCTGCCCATGGTGAAGCTGTAGCCCGACGCGGCCAGCGCCATCTCGATCGCGCTCACGATGGTCACCACGTCGAAGATGTTGTAGTAACCGAGCGTGCCGAAGCGGAAGATCTTGCCCTTCACCTGGTCCTGGCCGCCAGCGATGGTGATTCCCCGGCTCTTGAGTTCCGTGTTGAAGGCCGACCATTCGACGCCCTGCGGGAGATTCACCGCGGTGACCACGACGGAAGGGCGGGAGCTGAAGAATGTCAGACCGAGTTCCGCCATCGCCGCACGGGACGCACGGGACAGCACATGGTGGCGGGCCCAGTTGTTCTCCATGCCCTCCTCGAGGATCATGTCGAGAGCCTTCTCGAGCCCGTAGAAGAGGTTCACCGCGGGGGTAAAGGGCGTGTCGTCCTTGCCGAGGGACTTGAGGTAGGATCGCAGGTCGAAGTAGAAGCGCGGGGTCGTGATGCCCTCCATCGCCTTCTGGGCCTTCTCGCTGATGGAGACCATGCCGAGGCCCGGGGGCAGCATGAGTGCCTTTTGCGACCCGGTGCAGACCATGTCGATGGACCACTTGTCCTGGGGGAGCTCCTCGGCCGCGAAGGAGGAAACACAGTCGACGATGGAAAGGGCGTTCGTCTTCGAGACGATCGCGCCGAGCTTGCGGATGTCGGAGACCGTCCCGGTGGAGGTTTCCGTCTGGGTTACGACGACCGCCTTGGTGTCGGGATTGTCCTCCAGGGTCTTCTCGAGGACGGCCATGTCGAGGGGGATGCCCCACTCGAAAGGAAGCTCGATGATTTCCATGCCGAAGGCTTTGGCGACTTTGACCCAGCGTTCGCCGAACTTGCCGCCGTTATAGACGACGACCTTTTCTCCCGGGTTGACGGTGGACGTCATGGCGGCCTCGACGGCGCCGGTGCCCGAACTGGCGGTGACGATGACCGGCGCGGTCGTGCAAAACACGGCCTGAAGCTTCTCCTCGCATCGCTTGAAGATCGGGGGGAAGTCGGCGCTGCGGTGGTGGACGGTCGGCGCCGCGGAAGCGAGAAGCACCTCCGCCGGGACTTCCGTCGGACCCGGGGAGAAGATGTAATTCTTCTTCATGTAAACGTCCTTGAACGAGTGAGATGGAAACCCCTGCGGAGGTGGCAAGGGGGGCAGGCCCAGAGGGGGAATGGAGCATTCCCCTTGCCGGTCGGCAAGAAGACATTATGAGGCGCCCCCGGGGGGCAAAGGAAAGGGGCCGCCCGTGGTGGACGGCCCCCAATTAACGGCTTTGTGGCGTGGTCATTGGCGGACAAGCAGCTTGTCGACGTCGATGGGGACAAGGCCGCCGGGGCTTGTGAGGGCGCCCTCGCTGGCGGGGCCTACAAGTTGGGCGTACTTGTACAACGCCCCGCCTTTGTAGCGCGGCTCGATGGGCTGCCAGTTTTTGCGCCGCTCGGCCAGGACCTCCTCCGCCACCTCGAGGGTGATCGTCCCCGCTTCGGCATCGAGGGCGATCATGTCGCCGTCCTCGATGAGGGCGATCAGGCCACCGTCCATGGCCTCGGGAGTCACGTGGCCGACCATCAGGCCCCGGGTTGCGCCGCTGAAGCGTCCGTCGGTGACCATGGCGCATTCGTAGCCGAGGCCCTGGCCGACGAGGGCGGCGGTCGGCGCGAGCATCTCGCGCATGCCGGGGCCACCCTTTGGCCCCTCGTAACGGATCACGACCACGTCGCCCTTCTGGATCTCGAGCTTGGAGATCGCCGTGAAGGCGTCCTCCTCGCAGTTGTAGACGCGGGCGGGGCCGCGATGCTGCATGGTCTTGACGCCGGCGGTCTTGATGACGGCGCCCTGGGGCGCGAGGTTGCCCTTGAGCACACGCAGTCCGCCGGTTGAGCGGACGGGGTTCGAGGGGTTGCGGATCACGTCCTGGTCCGAGGGGATGACGATCCCCGCGAGGTTTTCCGCCATGGTCTTGCCGGTGATGGTAAGGCAATCGCCATGGAGGTAACCACCGTCGAGGAGGGCCCGAAGGATCACCGGGATGCCACCGACGTCGTGGACGTCCTCGGCAAGGTATTTGCCGCCGGGCTTGAGGTCCGCGAGGATGGGGGTCCGCTGGCTGACGCGGTCCATGTCCTCGATGGTGAAGGAGACCCCGCATTCCGCGGCGATGGCGGGGAGGTGAAGGAGCGCGTTGGTGGACCCGCCGGTGGCGGCGACAATGGCGGCGGCGTTCTCGAACGCCTCGAAGGTCATGATGTCGCGCGGCTTGATGTTTTTCTCGATGAGCATGAGGATGGTGCGGCCAAGTTTTTGGGCCCATCGGTCGCGATCGGTGTCCTCGGCGGGGGCGGAGTTGCTTCCGGGGAGGGCCATGCCGAGGGCCTCCGCCACGCAGGCCATGGTGTTGGCGGTGAATTGGCCGCCGCAGGAACCGGCGCCGGGGCAGGCCCCGCATTCGATGTCGAGGAGCGTTTGGTCGTCGATCTTGCCGGCGGCGTGGGATCCGACCGCCTCGAAAACGTCGAGGACGGAGATGTCCTTACCGTCGTGGTGGCCCTTGCGGATGGTGCCACCGTAGAGGAAGCCGCCGGGGAGGTTGAGGCGGCCAAGGGCCATGAGGCTCCCGGGGAGCGACTTGTCGCAACCTGCCAGACAGGCGAGGCCATCATAGCAGTGGGTGCGGACCATCAGCTCCATGCTGTCGGCGATGACTTCGCGGGAGACGAGAGAGGCCTTCATGCCTTCGTGGCCCATGCCGATGCCGTCGCTGACGGCGATGGTAACAAATTCGCGGGGGGTGCCGCCGGCCTCGCTGATGCCGGCCTTTACCTCCTTCGCCTGCCGGTCGAGGGTGATGTTGCAGGGCGTGGCTTCGTTCCAGGTGGAGGCGACGCCCACGAAGGGTCGGGCGATATCCTCATCGTTCAGCCCCATCGCGCGCAGGTAGGAGCGATGCGGGGCGCGCGCGGGCCCCTTGGTCACCACGTGCGAATGCATTTTTCGTTCAGTCATGGTTCAACCACCGTGTCGAAAGGTAGCGTGCAGGTGACCGCGACCTCCGGAAAGACTCAAGCGCAATGAGGGAGTGGTTCAGCCGCTGGCGGGCGCGCCGTCGAGGACCTCGCGGACCTTGCGAAGGAGCATGTGATGGGGGAAGGGCTTCTGGAGAAAGTTGACCCCTTCCTTGAGGACGCCCTGCTTGCTGATGACCTCGTCCGAGTAGCC
>CAYQTO010000127.1:0-10578 GCA_964420455.1 uncultured Candidatus Sumerlaeota bacterium
GCCCGCCGGCACGCCTCGCACACCGAATCGAGCACCGCCGGCGACCCATGGAGGTGGAACTCCGCCATGTCCTCGCCCGTATAGCTGCGGGGCGCACGCCAGACCGCGACGAGGGCACGATCGAGGTCCCCCGCGTCGGTTGTGGAGACAGTCCCCAGCAGCAGTCGGCCGGTTTCCGCGGAGGCGAGATCGCAGGAGAAGAGGGCGTCCGCGATGGCGATGGATCGCGCACCGCTGAGGCGGACGATGCCGATCGCCGCCGCCCCCGGCGCCGTCGCCGGCGCCACGATCGTGTCCGACAAGCCCGCACGGGCGTCGTGTCGCGCCATCCTAGCGTTCGTCCTCCCCGAGCGGTGTCAGCGTATATCCCTCCGCCAGGTGGATGTCCGACTCGGCGCGGAGCTGCCGGAGGCGCTCGCGCTCGAGGCGCGCCATTTCGCGGAGGAACTCGCGGCGGGCAGGGGTCTCGTAGTTCAGCACGCGGAGGAGATGGATGCCGTCGGGGCGGGCGACAGGCTCGGTGAGTTCACCAGGACCCACTGCCTTGAGGGCCTCGCGGAAGCCCGGCGCGAGTTCCGTCATGTCGAACCACCCGAGACGGCCGCCCCGGCTCCTTGTGGCGGGGTCGTCGCTGTAAAGCCGGACGGCATCGCGAAAGTCCGTCCCCGCGGCGATATCGCGGCGCAGGCGCAAAGCGCGCTGGCGGAGTTCCGCCGAGCCCGGATCGCCGGCGAGCAGGATATGGGCGATCTCGACCCGATCCGCCTGGGGAAAGTCCGCCCCTCCGGGGGACACGCCCCCCGCATCGACGAAGCGCGAAAGGCCCTGGTTGATGAAGATGTCGCGCCGGATGCGGTCGCGGACCCATTCCCGAAAACGGGCGGCGTCGAGCCCGGCATCCTCGAGCCGGGCGAGGAGCGCCCCGCGCCCTCCGGCGGCGTCCTCAAAGGCCCGCAAACGCGCCTGCGTCCTCGCGTCCGCCGCCTCCTCGTCGATTTGCTCCAGCTCGATCTCGGCCCAGCCGGAAAGGAGAAAGGCATCTATCGATTCGGCGAGAAGCAGACGCCGGAGCACCTCGTCGGGGAGGCCGGCCGCGGCGGGATCCAGCAGCCTTGCCTCGAAGACCCAGAAATCCAGGTCGCTCTGAGTGAAAGTACGGCGGTTGACGAGGGCCACCACGCGGTCGGGGGGGGCAGCGGCGGGTGCCGGCTGCGCAGGGGGAGTCGGGTCCTGGCCGGGAAGCCCCGCCGCCAGCAGAACCGCCGCCGCAAGACACCACCCAAGGCGACGCAAGCAACTGTTGACGGGTGAGGGTTTCATCTTCTAGGATCCTTGCAAAGCTGACAAAAGGGCTCCATCCAAAGGCTCCCCCCGCTTGGGTCGTCCGCCAATTACCGCGTCCGAGGTATCGCCATGTCCGGGTGGGTGCTGATCATCCCGCCTTCCGAGTCGAAGTCCTGTGGCGCCAAGGGCAGCACTTTTGCGGAAACCCGGAAAAGCCGCAAGACCAACAGCTTTCCCGACCTGGACGAGCCCCGGACGGTCCTTATCAACTACCTGCAGGCACTGATAGAACGTGGCCAGGCCATGGACCGCATCTTCGAGGCAAACGGCACCGCCCTCACCGAGGCCGTCGCTTGGAATCGCGCCCTTCTCAATGCCCCCGTCATTCCCGCCCGCGACCTCTATACCGGCGTCATGTACAAGGCCATCGACTACAAGACATTGGCGGCCCGCGAGAAAAAGCTCTTTGACCAGCAGACGCTCATCGTGAGCGGCCTCTTCGGGCTGCTCCGTCCATCGGATCTCGTGCCCCCCTACAAGCTGAAGATCAGCGCCAACCTTGGTGGCCTTGTTGGGAAGCTGCCGAACTACTGGCGGCGGCCGGTCAGCGAACTCCTCCGTCGCGAAGTTCGGGGCAAAGTCGTCTGGGATTTTTTGCCGGACCAGCACCGCCGCGTCTGGGACAACACCGGCGAGGTCGCCGCCCGCCATCAAGTCAAGTTCGTCAAGCGCATCATCCGCAGCGGTGTCGCCGAGTTCAAGACGATCAGCCACCACTCCAAGGCCCTCAAGGGCGCGCTCATTCGCCACCTCCTGAAAAAAAATGCGGAAACCCCCAAAGACCTCCATGACTTCGTCCACGAGGATGGCTACGTCTATAATCGGGAACTGAGCGTCACCAGCCGCCGCGAATCGATCCTCGTGTTCGCCGCTGAGTGACCTCTCTCTTTCCGGACACCATTCAGGGGGACGAGGCGTTTTGGGCGCGTCCCGCCATCAACAGCCTCGCCAGCGCCTCGTCGAATACGTTGAACTGCTCCGTCGCCACCTCCACCCGCTTCCCGTCTGTCTGAAGCGTCGTCACGGCGCTCGTTTTTTCGACGATTCCAAATCGCCGGAAGGGCTCCTTTGCCCCCTCCTCATAGAAGCTCAGGGTGATCACCTCGGGGAGGCGGGCGCCGCTTAGCAGTTCCGTCTCCACCTCGAGGTCCGCCATCGCCTCGAGGAGCCGTTGCACATGGGCGGCGGGCACGAGGGCTGGCGGATCCTGCGGCAGGTCGACTTCCCACCCCCCGGGCGTCCTCGCAACGGTCGCCGTGTCCTCCTTCATCGAGATCACGATGCGGTCGGTGCGCTCGGCCGCATCGGGTTGCAGCCGGAGGTCGATGAAGTCGCGCCGCAGCCGCTGCACACGCTGGACCGCCATGAAGTCCACCACCCAGAGCGAGCGGTCCTGGAGCCGGAGCGCGTAGGTTCCCCCCGCGTCGGCATCCGTATAGCCAAAGTGGAAGCCCTGCTCGCGCCCGTCGCCGTCCCGCACGATGGTCTTCAGGCTCTCGTCGTTGATCCGCACGCGTTCGAGCTTTTCCGGCGTGGGATTCGTGTCCTCCAGGCGGATCGCCGTCAGCTCGCCGAGTGCTTCGAAGTAGTCGCTGATCCGGTCCTCACGCAGGTCCGCCAGCGGGGCCTCCACCATGCGCCAACCATCGCTGCCCTTCAGAAGGGTGGTCGTGCTTCCCGCATTGGTGAAGGACACCTCGAAGAACTCTTCGTGGGGGATCCAGATCATGCGCTTCGTTCCCCACTCGAGCGGTGGGCGCAGGAGATCGGCGAAGGCGACGGCACGCGCGATGCCAACCCGGCCGTCCGGCGTCTTTACGTGGAACTGTTCGCGGCCCGGCACGCGGTCGCCCACGCGCAGCAGTTCCTGGCCGTCGACCGTCAGAGTGATGAGCGGGTTGTCCAGTCCGAGCGCGGCTGACGATGTGGTGGGATCGTCGGCGACGGACAGGAACCGCGCTCCGGCGAGCTGGTCTCGCAGGCGCTCCAGCAGGCGTCCGTCCGCCGGCACCGGAACGTTTGTCCCCGCCGTATAGACACGCCAATCGGCACTTGTTGCGTCGGGCCGCTCGAGTTCCAGCTCGTGGTGGCGCGTGGAAACAGCAAGGCGCGTTGCCTCGCCGAGGGGAAGCCGGGCGATCGACATGTCCCGCAGCTCCGCCACTGTCGGCCCCGACTGGCGATAGAGCCACGCGCTGACCGTGAAGACCTCCGGCGAATCAGCCAAACGAGCGAACACATGCCCCTGGTCGACCGGTTGCCTGCCGAAGAGCAACTCGCGCTCGACGGGTCCGTCGTCGGTCTCGAGCAGCACGCGGACGCGCCGCCGCGGCTCGCCGAGCCCGTACTCGGCCAGGTCATCGGTCTCGAACCTCGCGTGACGACGTGCCCCCCGCAGGTTTTCCAGGTAGGCGTTTACCGCCTCCGTATTGGCGTCGTCGGTAATGGGCGCGGTAAAGCGCCACGGGGCGCCTGCGTCCTCGCGGGCGAGGGCGAGCGATCCGTTCTCCGACTCGAAGGCGAGCTCGCGCACGAGGGAGGGATCCTGGAACAGGACACGCTCCTGCTGCAGCTCGCCCAGCACCGCCCGCTCCGTCCGGTCGACGTCCCACTGGTAGGTGCCGAACAGGGCCAACGCCACCACCATCGCAATCAGCGGACGCCAGTCCCTCACTTCACACGCCTCCGCAGCAGCGTCCATGTCGTCCCACCAAGTGTCAGTGCCAGCCCCATCAGGAGGAAGACGGCGCCGACGAGGCGGAACTGGCCCGGCGTGATGGTGACCGGGGTGGACGAAAGGACCTTTGGCGGTATATACACCATGTCGCGCTCCTCGCGCAGCCAGCCGAGCGTGCTCAGGAAAAACAGTGCGGGGGCCTCGTTCTGCCGGACGAGCGCGTTGCTGAAGGCGTCCGAGTCGCCCATGACAGCGAGGCGGGCCACGTCGCCAAAGCGGCCCCCGGGGGTCGGCCGTTCGGCGGTCATCGCCAGGACGCGTCGGCCGATCTCCTCCGGATTGTCCGGAGGCACCGGCCGGCGCGTGCTCCGCAACGAGTGGAACTCCTCGACCCAGACATTCTCCTGCGAGGCGAGGGCGATCTCCAACTCGGTCCCCGGAGGGCGTTCGGCCAACGGCTCGATCGGCCGGGCCTGCACCAGCAGGAAGGGCGTCCTGTCCACGCGCGCATTGATCGGATGAGGGTTGTTATAGACGACCATCGGCGTGAAGGCCGACTGGGAAGCGTTGACCGTCTCCGCGTCCACCACCAGCGCGTTCGGCGCCTGCATGCCGAACTCCGCCAAAATGGCATCGATATTCCCGAAGTCGCCCGCCTCGCGGATCAGCGGGTCGAGAAGGAGAAGCACCTTGCCGCCGGACGCGAGGTATTGCTCCACGATTTCGCGCTCGGGATCGAAGAGATCGCTTGTGGGACCGGCAATGACGAGCGCCGCCGCATCGTCCGGCACCGGGCCGGTGAGGAGCCGATGGGAGCGCACGGGAAGCTGGGTCTGCTCGACGAGCCCCGCGACGATCCCGAGGGCATTGTCGGCATCGCCCTGGAGGGCCTTCTCGTTGTGGCCGGAGGTGAAGTAGACGACCTGTTCGCGGAGCTGGAGGGTTCGCGCGAGGAGGTTCGTCAGCCGGTGCTCGCGGTCCATTGCGGCGAGGGGGATGCTGGCTTCCTCGCGTCGGAGGACCTCGCCGGAGCCGTTGAGTCGGGTGAGCTTTACGAGGCCCTTTTCCGGCTGCCGTCCCAGCCGCACCACCGCGTCGAGATCCCGTGCGGGGTCGTAGAGGTCGAAGGTGATCGCGGCGGGTGCCAGCCGCCGGTAGGTCCCGAGGAAGCGGGCGTATTGCTGGTGCTCTTCCGACGGCGCAAAGACCTCGATGGCGAAGGAATCGTCGGCGGGAAGGCGCTCGAGGAGTGCACGGGTTTGCGGCGCGAGTGTGTGGGTCTTGTCGCGCGTCAGGTCGAACCGCCCGTGGCGATTCGCCGAGATCATGTAAACCAGCACAACGGACAGAAGAAAGAACGCCGTATAGACGACCGTGGACAGGGAGCGGCGCCAGCCGACATCATGGAGCCAGAACAGCCCCCCCGCCATGCTGGCGACGGACAGGGCACCAAGGCCGTAGTGCCAGACGAGGAAGCGCCCCTCGACCGCCGCGAGCGCGATCGCCGCCGCCAGTCCGAGCAGCCCCAGGCCGACCGGCACCGCGCGGATCCACGTTCCGGTCTTCATGCGCGGCCCCGCCGATTCTCCAGAATCCGGGCCGTCAGAAAAAGGAACGCCGTGGTCACCGCAAAGAAATAGACCACGTTCATCGGCGCGATGTTGCCGATCAGCAGCGCGTTGACATGCTCGGAAACGGAAAGGTGGCGCATGGCCTGCTGCAGGACTTCGATCTGGAACCCGTCAGCGAAGTATCCGGAGAGCACCACCATGAAGATGGTGACGTAGCTGAGGACGGCGGCAACGACCTGCGATTCGGTGATGGAGCTGAAGAACAGGCCGATGGAGATATACGTGGCGGAGGCGAGCACGAGCGCCATGAGGCTCCCCGCGATCACAGGCCATTCGACATCGCCAAAGAACGAGGTCGTGATGGGAAACGCCGCGGTCAGTGCGATATACACAAATAGTCCGAGGCACATGGCGAGAAACTTTCCTCCCACCAGTGACCAGTCGCGCGACGGCATGGTTTGCAGCAGGTCCAGCATCCCGCTGGCCCGTTCCTCCGCGAAGACCCGCATCGTCAACAGGGGCACCTGGAACAGGAGAAAGAAGTGGAGACTGTCAAAGGTTGGCCGGATGACCGACTCGGTGACGTTCACCGTCGTACCAGGAGCAGCGGAGGCAAACTCGAGAAGCGTGAGCAGATAGATCAACGCCGCGAGGAGGAAGAAGATTCCGCAAAGGACGTAGTAGAGGGGAAGCGCGAGGAGAGCCAGAAACTCCCGGCGGGTGACGAGCCAGAGCTGGCGGAGGAAGCTCATGGTCCCCCCCTCGTACCACTGCCGATGACGCCAAGGAAGACATCCTCGAGGCGGCTCGCCTGCGTGTGTAGGTCGAGCACGTCGAGTCCGGCGGCGATCATCGCGTGAACGAGCCGTGCCCGGGCGTCGTCGTCCGCGTCGTGGGTCGCCCGGAAGGTAGTGACGTTCCCGTTGCCGTCCACCTCCGGGCGGACGGCCGCGCCGGCCCAGTCGCGGAAGGCCGCCTCGGCCGCGGCCCGGTCCCCCCGCACGCGGAGCACCAGGACGCTCCCCGCCCGCGCCACCAGATCGCTCGAAAGCCCCTCCGACACCAACCGCCCGTTCGCGATGATCGCGATTCGCGAGCACGTCAGTTCCACTTCCGGCAGGATGTGCGTGCTGAGGATGACCGTCCGTTGGTCCTTGAAGGAGCGGATCAGTTCGCGGAGTTCGCGGTTCTGCGTGGGGTCGAGGCCGACCGTCGGCTCATCAAGGATGAGGATGGGTGGGTCGCCGAGGAGCGCCTGGGCGATGGCGGCCCGCTGGCGCGTTCCCTTTGAGAGATTGCGGAGGAGGCGGCGGCGCTCCGGCCCGAGGTTAAGGAGCCCCGTCGTGCGCTCCATTTCGCGGCGAGCCTCGCGCGGGCCAAGGCCCCTCATGCCGCCCATGAACTCGAGATATCCCGCCAGCGTCATGTCGCCGTACAGGGGCGCCATCTCGGGGAGGTAGCCAATCATCGTTCGGACTCGTGCGTTGTCCCGCTGGACGTCGAATCCTCCCACGGCGGCGTGGCCCGCGGTCGGGCGCTGGAGACCCACGAGGAGCCGCATGGTCGTCGACTTGCCCGCGCCATTGGGCCCGAGAAACCCCAGGATCTCCCCCTTCTCCACCGAGAAGGTAACATTCTCGATCGAGCGCGTCGGCCCGTAGTGCTTCGTGAGGTTGCGGACCTCGATCATGCGGTTCTGATCAGTCCTCCGCGATCTGCCCGATGATGCCTGCCACCAACCGATTAAAGGTGGCCGCCGCGGCACGTCCGGCCTCCATCACTTCCTCGTGGTTTGCAGCTCCGCTTCCCCGCACGAGCGTATTGCTCACCAGTGTGATACCGAGCACCCTGGCCCCCGCGTGCACAGCCGCAATCGTTTCCGCCACCGTGCTCATGCCCACCACATCCCCCCAAGCCTTGAGCATGCGGACCTCCGCCCGCGTCTCGTAGGTCGGCCCCAGGTTGCCGATATAGATGCCTTCGCGGAGGGGGATCCCCTCGACGCGGGCCACCGCGAGGGCCACCTCGCCCAACTCGCGGCTGTAGGGTTCGCTCATGTCGGGAAAACGCCCGCCGAGTGCATCGAGGTTCGGGCCCAGCAAAGGATTCCGGAACTGCCAGTTTATCTGATCGCGGATCAGCATCAGGTCGCCCACGTCAAACTGCTCGTTCAGGGCGCCGGCGGCGTTGCTGAGGATCACCGTTCTCACGCCTGCGCGGACCAGTGCACGGAGCGGCAGCACCGCGTCGAGGGCATCCACGCCTTCGTACAGGTGCTTGCGGCCGCTCATGACCGCCACCGCTGTTTGACCCGCCCTACCGAAGACGAGCCTTCCCGCATGCCCTGCCACGGCGCTCGCGGGAAAGTGGGGGAGGTCTTCGTAGGACACCTCGGTGCGGTCGGCGAGGGTCCCGGCAAAGCCCCCCAGGCCGCTGCCGGCCACCACTAGGATCCCTGGCACTGCCCCGCAGGCCGCGACCACCGCTTCCGCGGCCTCGCGCAGGCGATGCATTTCGGCTTCTGGCGCTCTTGTCACGTATGGCCCCCTGACCGCCGGACATGGAACGGGCGCCGAGGGATCCCCCGGCGCCCGTTCACCCGGACATGCCGTCCGTCTTAGTTCTTCTTCGTCCAGTTCGTGATGTCGTCTTCGCTTTCCGACTGCTTGTCGGGGCCTTTTGACCAGAGGTCGAATCGGCGGTTATCGCCGGGGAACTTGTACTCGAAGGGTTCGTCCCAGCCGTCCACTGGCACCACGTCGGAGTCCACATACGGCCCCTTCCAGGAGCTTTCGTGTTCCGACGGCGCCTCGAGCAGTTCGTCCAAGTCCTTGGGGAACGTGCCGGTGTCCATCTCGAAGGTCTTGATCGATTGTTCGAGGCTCTTGAGCTGCGCCCTCGTGGCCGAGATGCGGGCTTCCGTCGTCCGGCCGACGAGGCGCGGCCCGACCAGAGCCATCAGGATGCCGATGATGACGACCACCAACATGATCTCGAGGAACGTGAATCCGCGGCGGGTATAGCTGCGTGGATGCTTCATGCGTTTTTCTCCATCCGAACTGTCGGTGGCATGGAAATCATGGGCCTGCGACCGTTTCCGCCGACTCGGTGAGGTGAATGTGCCCGGGGGCGTGGGGGTCGTCAACCATCTCGGAGGTGTCCGGCCCCTTGGAAAGACCGCGGACCTCGACCTGGCCGACCCCGAAGCGCTCCGGCAGGGTGGTCCTGTTCGCTCCCGCAAGCAAGGCCATCCCGCCAAGCCCGACGGCCAGCAGAACCCCGCACACCGCAATCGCACGGTCGTAGAACCGCGGATTTCCGGGCAGGAACTCCAAGGTCAGGATGTCGGCAGCTGATTTCATTGAAATTGGTCGGTTCTCCCTCGGTGATAGAACTCACGTTGTGCAAACGCCACGCCACTTGCTTCGACGTTGCGGCCCCGGCTTTGTGCGCCGTAAGGACCAGACCCTTCAACCCACCGCGAGGTTTACCCATGCCCAAGGTTCTCATGATCGAACCCACCCCGAACGAAAACGCCATGAAGTTCACCATCGAAGGGAAGGCGATCGACAGCGGATCGGCGACCTTCAAGGCCGACACCGCCGGCGATAATCCGATCGCCCAGGCGGTCTTCGCCAAGGTCGAGAACGTGACGTCGGTGTTCCTGCTGAACGACTTTGTGACCGTCCAGAAGGACCCCTCGGCGGACTGGATGGCGATGAAGGATGACGTGGCGGCGGCGATCGAAAGCGTCTAGCGCCGCCTTCCCAGCAGGCGCCCGGCCAACCCCGCCACGAGCGGGGCAACAAGCAGCGGAGGCAGCGCGATCAGCAGGCAAAGCGCGCTGACCTCCGCCGTCGGTGCGTAGTGCATGAGCGTCAGCAGGCGCACGGACAACGTTGTGGGCCCTGGCGGGATCAGCAGCACCGCTGCTCCCGATTCCCCCACAACCAGCGCAAAAACCACCAGCGCGCCCAGCCCCAGGGCCGGCGTGATGGCAGGTCCCATCCAGGAACGCCAGGCGGCGAGGAGCCCCTCCGCCTCGAGTTGCTGGATCTCGCGATAGACGGCCGGCACGGCGCGCAGGCGCACCTCCACCAGAAGGGCCACCAGCGGCGCAAAGCGGTGGACCCACGCCAGGACGAGAGGCCCCGAGGTGCCGTCGAACCAGGCTAGCGCATCGTCCAGCCCGAGCGGTAGCGAGCCGGGCGGCCACAGCAGCAGCCGCTTGAGACCGATCCCCATCACCGGCCCCGGAAGGAGGAAGCAGGCCACCAGCATCAGTCGCCAGGGCATCGGCCGCTGAAGTCGCGACAACGCCGTCCCGAGCAGCCCCCCCGTGGCCACGGCGACCGCGGTGGCCACCGCGCCGGCCCCGGCCGTATAGACAATGTCCCCCCGCGCCGAGGTCGCCACCTTTGCCAGCGTCCCCAGGAATCCGTCCGGCCCCGCCAGCGTCGCCACCAGCACCCCCACAAGGACCCCCGCCGGCAGGAGCCCGGCCACCCAGCCCAGGAGCCGCAGGCCCCACGGCAGTCCCACCCGATGCCCTCCTGTTTCCACCTCCTCCTCCGCAAACCGGCACCAGCCCAGAAACCAACCCACCAGCGCCACCGCCGCCACCCCCAACAGCGCGACCGCCACCGCCGATCCCGCCGCCGCCCGCGTGTCGTAATACACGCCGAACTGCGTATACACATCCGCCACAAGCACCGGCTGCGACCGGAGGGCCTCCGCCGCCCCGAACTCCAGCAGCGAGGGCAGGAACACCAGCGCGCCCCCCAGCAGCAGAAACGGCGCAACCAGCGGCAACGTCACCCGGGCCAGCACGCCCCCGCGCCCGGTCTCGAGCAGCGCGGCCTCCTCGGAGCCCGAAGGCGCCCCCAGCAGTCCGGCCGCCACCGCCATTGCCCCGAGAGGAAAGAAGGACCATGCCAGCACCACCGCCAGCCCGCCCAGGGAGAAGATCGGCGCCGCACGCAGGTC
>CAYQTO010000128.1:0-10479 GCA_964420455.1 uncultured Candidatus Sumerlaeota bacterium
GGGACGCTGCCGTCCTTGCGGATGCGCAGGATCTTGCCGCGCAGGGACGCCAAGTCCTGGCTGTTGTCGGAATCCGCGTCGTCGCCGATTCCAAGGAGCAGCGTCTCGGCGGTGTCGAAGTAAAGCCCGCCCCCGTAATGAATGGTCGAATCGCGCTCGTCGGGTAACGAAAAGACAAGGCGATAGGAACCGGGTTCCATGCGGAGGGGATCGGCCGCGTCGAGCGCAACCGTGGCGATGGTGATCCACATGGAGCCGTCGTCGCGTTCCTGGGTAAAGCTGAAGTAGATGCGGCGGGTTTGGGCGAATTCGGGATCGGGGACGATGCTGACGACGCCACCCTCGTGCACGACGCGTACGCGAAGGGAAACGAGCGGCGCGGGGCCCGTCTCGCCCTCCGGATTCAGGATTCGAATCTGGCCATCGCGGTCGCCGATGGCGAAGGTGCCGTTGGGGAGCTTCTCGAAGGCGGTGATGAGGGTGCCTTCGCGGGTGAAAATCAACGTATCCTCAAACCCGTTCGGGAGGCCCTGTGCGGTAGCGAGGCTGGATCCCACACAGAAAGCGCCCACGAACAGGAGCAGGTACGGCAAGCCCTTCAACATGCGGAGCATATGACGGTTTCTCCCGGAGTTCGCCCAGGACGGTCCGGCATCTCGAGCCGGAGAGTCAAGAAACGGGTCACCCCCCGCGCGAGCGAATCGGGGCGAGTGGCCTCCCCAGGGCGACGTATAGACGCGCCAGCGCCACCTGGTAGTTCAGGAGCGCATCGTTGTACCGCGTCTCCGATTGGAAGAGTTCGTCCTGCGCGAGGCGCACCTCCGTGATGTCCTCGAAACCCACCTCAAACCGGCCAGTAATCAGCTCGAGGCTCTTGCGGGCGCTCTCGACGCTCTTGATGAGGATGGTGAGCTGCTGCTCGGTCGCGAGAACGGACCGCCGGCTGGTAAGGACCTCCTGGGCGATGTTGCGCTCGGTGGAAAGGCGGGTCGTGCGCTGCTGTTCGAGCTGGAGAGCCGACCGGCGGTGAGCCTCGCGGCGCTCGATGTTGGGGAGCGGAAGACGGAAGGCCAGCCCGGCATCCCAAGTCTCGTTTTCGAAGCCCCAGGACTCGTAGACGTCGTCGGCCCCGTCGAAGCGCGTATAGCCGGCATCGAAGTCCAGCTGGGGGAGGAGGTCGTTGCGGGTGACCTCGCGATCGATCTCGGAGAGTGCGAGCGTGAGGTCCGCCCGCATGAGTTCGAGGCGGCTGTCGAGCGCCTCCTCCACCGCCTCGCCCTCCTCGGGGATGTCGACCCGCCCCCGCCGGGCCAGCTCGTCGGTGATGTCGATAAAGGAGATCGGCGTATCGAGGGGGAGACCGAGGAGGATGAGCATCGCCTCGCGCGCCTCATTGAGCTGGCGCTGGCGCGAGATCGCCGTTTCCAACTCGTTGAGGTAGTTGATCTCTGCGCGGAGGATTTCCGACTCGTCGACGAGTCCCACGTTAAAGCGCACGCGGGTTTCCTCGAGGAAATCGAGGCGGATCTGGATCGCGGCGCGCGAGACCTGAAGCTGGCGGGCCGCCTGGAGAATCTGGAAGTAGCTGCTGATGACGTCGAGGACGACGTCGCGCTGGGTCACCTGGTCACCAAGGATCGAATCGATTTCGTCGATGCGGGCCCGGCGCAGGTCCGCCGTGCCCACCCGTGTTCCTCCGCCGCGGAGAAGCGGCTGCAGGTAGCGGATCTCCACATTGGAACTGTAGTCCTTCGTGTCTTCGATGATGCCGCCGCCGTCGGTGATCTTGTTGTCGGTGCGGGTGGTAAGGCCGCTGGCGGTGATGCTGCCGCCGGAGCGCAACTGGACCCCGCTTTCGAAGCCCGCTTCGTTGGTGTAGGACCGCTGCTGGCGGAGGGTGTCGACGGGGCCGGGCGGCTCCGGCGCCTCGCCGGAGGAGGGCGTTGTTTCCTCAACCGCGGGCGCTCTTGTGGCATCCCGATCGCGGGTCTCGGTCACCCTGCTGTTGGCGATCAAATCGACGAAGGGGATGAAGGGCGCCTTGGCCGCCGTGGCGGAGGATCGGGCGATGCGCACCCCCCGTTCGCTGTTGATCAGCTGCAGGTTGTTGTCGAGCGCGTAGTCAACGAGGTCGCCCAGGGTCAGGAGCGCAAAGGGGCTGCTCTCGGGAACGTCCGGGAAAACCACGGGAGACGTGGCAACATCGTCCGTAAAGGCAGGAACGGTTGTGAGGAAGTTGCGGCCGAGGTCTGTCTCGTCGCCGCGGCGAAAGAGAAGGAGGGTTTCGTCGGGCAGTTCCCCCGGAGGGACACGATAGAGGTCGTTAGGATCCGGAGGGGGCTGCTGGGCCCCGGCGGGACGGCTCGCAAGGAGGAAGGGCAGAAGACCCAGAAGGAGAAAAATGGAGGGGAGGGCAGGGGCGACTCGTCCTTGCCTCCGTGTGGGATGGGGGGTGTAAAGAGGCCTTGCCCTGACGCGGACCATTGGCGGCACTAGCATTTCTTTCGATTCCCCACCGACAAAAGTGACTCGGACACAAGCCCGATGGAAGAAATCAAGATTGTCCAGAAAATGCGCTCGAAAGCGCGCGAGCTGCGACAGATGGGACGTCGCGTTGCCCTCGTCCCCACCATGGGTGCCCTCCATCCGGGTCATCTGAAACTGGTCGAAAAGGCCCGCTCGATCGCCGATACGGTTATCCTTTCGGCCTATGTGAACCCAAGGCAATTCAACGATCCACAAGACCTCGAGAAATACCCGCGGGACCCCGATGGGGACAAGAAGAAGGCGGAGCAGGCAGGGGTCGATATCTTTTTCTCTCCCCGCGACGTCGAGATGTATCCCCCCGGATTTCTCACCACGGTCAATGTTGGCTATCTGGACCGCAAGTTTGAGGGCGAGCACCGCCCCGGCCATTTCCGCGGCGTGTGCACGGTCGTCACAAAGCTGCTCAACATCACCCACCCCAACACTCTGGTCATGGGTTGGAAGGATGCGCAACAGCTGACCATCATCCAGCACATGATCGACGACCTTTGCCTGGATGTGTCGCTGGTCGGCGTGGCCACGGTCCGTGATGAGGATGGCCTTGCCTGCTCGAGCCGCAACGGCCTCCTGTCCGCCGACGACCGCAAGAAGGCTCTCTGCATGGGGCGGGCGCTCAAGCGAGTTCACTTCCTCGTCAAGCGTCAGGGCATCCTCCACAGTGGCGAGCTGCTCGGGGCGATTCGCTCGACCATCGAGGGCGAGGGGGGCGTGAAACTCGAATACGCCCAGATCGTCAGTCGCGCCACGCTCGAGCCCCTCGACCACGTCATGCGGGGGGGAACCTTTGTCCTCCTTGCGATTACCGTCAACGGCGTCCGGCTCATCGATAATACCCGTATTTAGCAGGTCTCTTGCGGAGCGTCCTGTTTTTGGACCGCGACAAATCCGATTGTTTCTTGACGCTTGTCGAGGGTTAAGGGCTTAAGCTGACGCAAGATCGTCACTTCCTCCCCCCGGAAGCCATTCATGTCGAACCAGAATCGCAAATCGGTCGTTCCTATGTTCCCGGCGACGGCCATCGAGACCCGCCCCAGCCGCCGCCGATCCATTACCGACACAGACCCCAGAATGCTGTTTGCCATGTGGGAAATGGAAGTTGGTATCGACCCGGACAAGTCCCTGAGCGATGTGGAAGACGCCATTGTAATCTACGACGCCTTTCGTCCGCGGGTTTCCCGGCGCTTAAGCAAGCGGTCCTGACTGTCTGGACGCCGGTGCCCCCGTCCAAGGAGCGGAGCCCAGCGTCATGCCGATGACCGGTCGTGTTTCCCTGGTAGGCCTCGGTCCGTGTTCCCGGGCCGATCTCACCCATCGCGCTCTCGAGTCAATTTCCTCCGCCAGCGTCCTCCTTATGGGGGAGACCCCACCCCCTGAAATCCAGTCCCTTTTCTCACCCGACGCGCGGGTTGTGGTGCTCGGTGAGGAGGCGGACCCCGAAGGCCTCCAAAGACTCGTCGCGCGAGAGGCGCGCGCCGGCGAGCGCGTCGCCCATCTCTTTCCCGGCGATCCCTTCTTCGATCATGATGCCGCCGTCGAGTTCCTCCATTGCCGGACGGTGGGCATTCCCGTGGAGGTTGTCCACGGTCTTTCCCATCTGGCCACGGCATCGGGGCGATGCGGGCTCCTCGCGTTTCCTCCTCCGCTTGCGGGCTCTCTCGCCGTGTTCCATTTGGCGATCCCCCCCGCGGGGGGAACGACACCCACGCCGGTCCCCCACGAATCCACACCAACCCCACGGAAACCTGGCGTCACCGTCCGCCGCCGCAAGAAATCGGGCCCGGAAGCGGAGACCCTTACCGAGCGCCAACACGCGCTGCGCGCCGCTGCACTTGCGGCGATTCCAGGGCCAACCTCCCCGCCCGAGGCCCGACTTCTCGAAGCCGACACCCTCGTCTTTTTGCGTGTGGCCAATCATGCGGTCCTTAGGGCGGTGGCCAATCACCTGCGGTCGGGCTCGCTCCCTCCGTCAACGCCGGTCGCGTTGGTAACGCCCGGGTTGGGTGGCCGAAGCGACGTCCACACGTCGACACTCGAACGCATCGATCAGGATTTCACATCCCACGCGGCCGCGCCGCACGCCTATCTCGTGGTGGGCGACGGAGTGATGATGCGCGAGCACTTCGAGCCCCCAGCGCGCCCATCGCTCGAGGGATTCCGCGCCCGGGTCCTTGCGGCGGAAGGAAAGCCGCCCGCCTGGGGGCGTCTTCTCGAGGAGCAGGGCGCCCACCTGTTGCTTTCCGCCGTCGTGGCCGAGCAACCCGGCGAGGAGATCGGCTCTCGCATGCGCGCCTTCCGCAAGGACATTGCCGCCGCCCGTGTCCTGCTCTTCGAGGACGCCTCCTCGGTCGGACATTTCGTTGAGGCCCTTCGGGGGAGCGGAACCGACGTGCGCTTCCTTCCCTCCGATGCGACGCTCGTCGCCCGCGACAAGAACACCCAGCTCGCCCTCGAAAGCTACGGCCTCCGGAGCATCCTTGTCCCCTCCTCCGAGTTCCCCGTCTGGCTGGCGGATCTTCTCGCAGGCGAGCGCATCGTCCCGGAATCCATGGTGGTCGTCGGGCGGAGCCCCATCGACTTCCCCGAGGCGGGCATCATCCGCGACCGGATTGGGACCCCCGTCCAGTTGCCTGTCTATACAACCAAGCTTCCCCCGGACCGTGCGGACAAGTTGCTGCGTGACGTTGCCGCCCCCGACTGCGAGGTGATCCTCGTCGACGGATTTGGGGTCCTGGCATCCCTCAAGGCCTCGTCTCGGTGGAGAAAAATCGCTGAAGCCTTCGGATCGATGGTGGTGCTGGTGGTGGAGGGGCAGGAGAAAGAGTTCGCCGGGGAGGATTCCGGCTCCCTCCCGGTCATCCCGGTTCATCCGGACAAGCTGGTGGATCGTTTGCTTGAGGGGTTCGAGGTTCCCTGATGCCGGTCGTCGTTCAAAGGCGGGGGCCGAGCCCCTGGGGCACGGTTCCCATGGAGCGCAGAGGCTCCCGGTCGAGGGTCTCCTGCTCGGGGATGTCTTGCGGCTCCCCGGCCTCCGCGAGCGAGGCGGCGTCCGGTGCGGCGACCGGCTCGCTGCCGTCTGCCTCGCCCTCCTCCACGTAGCGGATGGCAACCCCCCGGATGAAGCCGAGTTCGAAACTGCCCTGCCGATAGGCGCGGAAGGGGACGCGCTCATCGATGACGGCCCCACGGACCTTCGTCTTCAACTGGCGGACATTCACCACGGCGTCGGCGCCGATTTCGTGGGCGCGCTCGCGGAGCTGGGTCAGCTGGGTGCGGGTTACCTCGGTGCCTTCCCTCGAATCGGAATCACTTTCCACATAGGCCAGCTTGATGTGGGGACGCTCGATCTCGTTGATGTACAGGCTGATCTGGTCCGGCGGGGTGGAGGGTTCGAAGCGCTCGTCAGTCAGCATCCAGACTTTGCGGCTGCTGCAACCGGTCGCGATGACGGCAACGAGGATCAGGAGGAAGACAGGGCGAAACATGCGGGCACCTCGGGAACGGTGATGGCATCGGAGGATGGGAAGACTGCCGAAGGGACTCAAATGCAATTCACCCCTGTTCCTCCCGCAGACGGGTCACGGGAACCTCGATTGAGCCGAGGATTTCCTCGAGGATCTGCTCCGGCTTGATGCCGCCGAGCCTCGCCTGCGGCTTCAGGAGAATGCGGTGGGCGAGCACGGGCACGGCGAGGCGCTTGACCGTGTCCGGGGTCACGAAGGTCTTGCCCATCACCCAGGAGACCGCCTGGGACATCCGATAGAGGGCGATGCTCGCGCGCGGGCTGGCTCCGAGGTCCACCTGGCGATGGTCGCGCGTGGCGGCCACCAACCGAACGATGAAGTCCGCCACGTTGGTTTCCACGGCGACACCGCGGACCGCGGTCATCTCCGCCAGCACCTCGTCCTGCGTGACGGCCGGCTCCACCGATTCGATCGGGTGGCGCTCGCGCTGGGACTCAACGACCCGACGCTCCTCCGCCAGACTCGTGTACCCGAGTTTCAGCCGTACCAGAAACCGGTCCAGCTGAGCCTCCGGCAGGTCGTATACCCCGTGCTGCTCGATGGGATTCTGGGTCGCGATGACGAAGAAGGGGGTGGGCAGCGGATGGGTCACCCCGTCGACACTGATGGCGCGTTCCTCCATGGCCTCCAGAAGGGCGCTCTGGGTGCGGGGAGTCGCCCGGTTCAACTCGTCGGCGAGGATCACCTGACCGAAGAGCGGGCCTTCGCGAAAGTCAAACTCGTTGGTCTTGGGATTGAAGATGGAGACGCCGGTCAGGTCCGTGGGAAGGAGATCGGGGGTAAATTGGATGCGGCGAAAGGTGGCATGGAGAGAGCGCGCGAGCGCACGAGCGAGCATGGTCTTGCCGGTTCCGGGAACGTCCTCGAGGAGCACATGCCCGCCAGCGAGGAGCGCCGCCACCGTCTCGAGGATTGTCCGGCGCTTGCCGATGATGACCTTCTCGACCTCGTCCACAAGACGAAGCCCTGCAGGTTCCCTGTTATCAGTCTCTTCCATGGCACGGATGGTGGTGCATCCTTGTCGGTGTGCAAACTGAAACTCCCACGTCCACGGTCGCAGCGGCCTTCTGAAGAATTGCGCTGACATCGAGGGTGCGACTTGCGTACCCGGTTGGGAACTAGCTATATGTTCCCAATTCCCAAGGGCTCACACGTGAATGAAGGGTAAGTTTCTTTACAAAAATGGAGTGCTCCTCGCGGAGGGGGTTTCCCTGGCCGCGATTGCCGAGGAATTCGGCACCCCAGCATATGTGTACTCCGCGAACGGGATTCGCGAGAACTACCAGAGGCTTAAGGACTCGTTTTCCGGGATCGACGTGCTCGTCGCCTACAGCGTGAAATCGAACTCGAACCTGTCGGTGCTGGCGACGCTGAACGCCCTCGGTGCGGGGTTCGACATCGTGAGCGGTGGCGAGCTGGCGCGCGTGCGCCACGTCGGAGTGCCGGGCGAACGGATCATTTTCGCGGGCGTTGGCAAGACGGCCGAGGAAATGCGCTTCGCCCTCCAGGAAGGAGTCGCAGAGTTTAACGTCGAGTCGGAACCCGAGGCGGAGCGGCTCGATTCCGTAGCCCGTTCCATGGGGGTCACCGCCCCCGTGGCCCTCCGCATCAACCCCAACGTCGACGCGAAAACCCACAAGTACATCACCACCGGCAAGACGGAGAACAAGTTCGGCATCTCCCTCGAGCGGGCCTTTGCCCTGGGCAAGCGCATCGCCACCGAGATGCCCAATCTCCGCCTCATGGGCCTCCATTGCCACATTGGTTCGCAGATCCTCGATCCATCGATCCACCCGCAGGTTGTCTCGATCGTGATCGACTTCGCCCGCAGGCTGGTGGGGGAGACAGGGACAAAGCTCGAGAATCTGAACTTCGGCGGTGGGTTCGGCATTGCCTATGAGGGCGGCCAGCAGGCGCTCGATCTCAAGCCGTTCGCTGATGCCTTGCGGCCGGTTCTGAAAGATCTCGGCGTGCGCCTGGTGCTCGAGCCCGGACGCTCCATCGCGGGGCCCGCCGGCGTGCTCGTCACCCGTGTCGAGTACATCAAGCGGGGCGACGCCCGCACCTTCGTCATCGTCGACGCCGCGATGACCGAACTCATGCGGCCGACGTTGTATGAGGCGCACCACGACATCGCGCCCGTGGAGATGCGGAACGGCGTCAGACCCGAAGCGGTTGACGTGGTTGGCCCGGTCTGCGAGTCGGCAGACTTCCTTGCGCTTGGCCGGTCCATGGTCATCCCACGGGAGGGCGACCTGCTGGCCATCCTGGATGCCGGCGCCTACGGGTTCGTCATGGCGAACACCTACAATGCGCGGCCCCGGGTGGCGGAGATTCTCGTCGACGGGGACGAAGCTCATCTGGTGCGCCGGCGGGAGAGTGTCGCCGATCTCCTCCGCCACGAGCAGTTGCCTGCCCTCGACAGGCTTATTGCAGCCGTTTCTCCGCCGTGAGGTAGGCCTCGAGGACCTCGTCCCAGCGGCCCTGGGCACGGATCACGGCCTCGATGAACTCGCGGGCGGCCCCGTTTCCCCCAGCTGCCCTGGAGAGAAAGTGGGCGTGATCGCGTACGTCGGGGGCGGCGTTGGCAGGGGCCGCCGCGCACCCAACGATTTCCATGGCGGGTAGGTCCGGCAGGTCGTCGCCCATGAAGCTGATCTGGTCCATTCGAAGCTCATGTCTTCGAGCGAGGTCCTCGAGGACAGCAACCTTGTCCTTCGTACCCAGATGAAGTTCCTCGACGCCAAGCATTTCGGCCCGACGGCGGACAGCCTCGCTCCGCCGCCCGGTGATCCAAGCAACGGGATACCCGGCGCGGAGCGCCGCGGCGATTCCCGCCCCGTCCTGCACATGGAAGCGAACAATCTCCTCCTCCGCCGAGTCGGAGAAGTAGAGTCCGCCGTCGGTCAGCACGCCATCGACGTCGAAGGCGAAGAGGCGGACCGAGGCGAGGCGTTTCTCGAGGCCGCGGTCGAATCGCAAGGGGATCAGCCGCCGGTCGCCAGCGTGGGTCCCGGCACATGGCACCCGCGCCCAGGCTGGCACCGCCCGTGGTCGGCCAGTTCCCCATCGGGCCCAATTGGCTCGTGGGTCTTGACGCACCAATAGCCCATCGCCTCTTCCACGTGCAGTTTCCCCGGGCGCTCGTCCGGCCGATAATACATCGACTTGCAGCGCAGGTGCAGACAGCAGGGGAGCGCCTGCTCCTCCATTTCGGGGGACTCATTGATGCTCATGCGTCGATCTCCTTCCCGCTGGCGATCAGCAGCGCGCGCCTGACGGCGGCCTGCGCGAGTTTCAGCCTCCACGCGTTCTGGCTCATGGGCTGGGCGTCTTCAGTCGCGAGCCGGGCCACTTCGGCCGCGGTGTCGTGGTCGACGGTCGTGCGCGCTCCGAGAGCTTCCTCCACCGCCCGCGCCCGCCAGGGCACCGGGGCCACGTGGCTCAGCACCACGCGCCAGCCTACTGCCCTGCGGACCGCCGTGCAGGCCGCCATTGGCCAGTCGAATGATTGCTTCTGCTTGAACTCCACATAGCCGGAAGTTTCCGGCAGCTTCGTGAAGCGCACCTCCGTCAGCAGTTCGTCTTCGCCAATCGTGTTTTCCCGTTGGACGTCGACGTTCGGGGGGACGAAGAACTCCCCGGCGGCGACGGTCCGTTCCTGGCCCCCCGGCTTGCGCAGAACCAGTTCCGCCTCGGACGCGACGAGCGCCGGCGCAATATTCGACGGGTGCGTGATGTGGCACGGCCCCTCGCCAAAGATCGCGTGGAACTGATTCTCGCCCTCAACGGCGTAGCAGGTGGAGCCGCCCTTCTTGAGGCAGTTGTACTCCTTGGCGCGGAAGTACCAGCAGCGCGGGCGTTGGAGGATGTTGCCGCCAACGGTGGCGCGAGCGCGGACCTGGGGGGTGGCGGCTTGGCCCGCGGATTCCGCCAGGGCGACGAACCGCGTCCGGACCAGATCGCTTTCGGCGAGCTCCCGCAGCGTCGTCATCGTGCCGATCACGAGCGCGCCGTCTTCCTCGCGGATGCCCTTCAATTCGTCCAGCCGATGGAGCGACACGTAGCGGTCGTGGGTTTCCGTGCGCTCCTTGAGCATGTCCAGGAGGTCGATGCCCGCGGCCTTGAGACGGTAGCCTTGGGACAAGGCGGCCAGTGCCCCATCGCGGTTTTCCGCAATGGCGTAGTCGATCGAACGCATCAGGCGGTTCCTCCCTTTTCAAGAGCGGCCAGCACGCGGGCAGGAGTGAGGGGCAGGTCGCGAACACGAACACCGATGGCGTTGGCAACGGCATTGGCGATCGCGCCCGCGGTGGGGATGGTGGTGGGCTCGCCGAGCGACCGGATGCCGTCCCCGCCCTCCTCGACGGCCAGCACGGCGCCGATCTCGGGGCCGTCCTTCGATCCCGCG
>CAYQTO010000129.1:0-10434 GCA_964420455.1 uncultured Candidatus Sumerlaeota bacterium
CCGCCTCGCGGGCCGCGCCGGCGGCCTCCTGGATTTCCCCCTGGGCGAGGAGCGCCGCCGCCAGCCCCTCGAAGGCCGCCGCGCTGTCGGGCAACTGGCCCGTCATGCGGCGATAGTGCGTTTCCGCCGCCGCCGGACGCCCTTCCTCCAGCAGCGCGATGCCATAGCCTTCCCACGCCTCCTCGAAGCTTGGCCGGAGATCCATGGCCCGGCCAAACCCGCGCCGTGCCTTGCGCCAGTCGCCCTCCTCCAGCGACGCCACCCCGAGGCGGTACCACGCGTGAATATTCTCCGGGTTGAAGTCCACAACCCGCTCGAGGCGTTGCGTGTTTTCCCGGGTGCCGGGGCCAAAGTCCGGCAGGAGCCATCCCGCGCATCCGGTGACCAGCAGGACCGCCGCCAGGAGCGCGGCGGCGCGCGCCGTTCGTGTTTTCCTCATGTGTTGTCTCCGTCCGTAGGGGGGTCGGGATCGAGCACAAGCCCCTCGAGTTGTTCCTTCAGGCGGTCAAGCCCCTCGCCGGTTTCAGACGAAATCGGCACGAGGTCGATGTTTCGAGCCGCGAACGCCTTGTCTATACGCTCCCGGTCTACGGGGTCGATCAGGTCGATCTTGGAAAGACAGACGATGCGGGGCTTGTTTGGCAGCACCGGGGAGTACTCGGCGAGTTCTCGCTCGACGAGGTCGAAGGCGTAGAGGAGCGCCTCCGGGTCGACGTTGGCGAGGGTGATTTCCCCGTCGGCGGTTTCGCCGCCCTCCGGGGCCACGAGGTGAATGAGTGCCTTGGTGCGTTCCACGTGGCGGAGGAAGCGATCGCCGAGGCCGGCCCCCGTGTGGGCACCCTCGATGAGCCCGGGGATGTCCGCAAGGACGAGGCGGCGCTGGAAGTCGGACGCGAGGAGCACCCCCAGGTTCGGCGAAAGGGTGGTGAAGGGGTAGGGGGCGATCCGGGGGTTTGCGCTGGTGAGGGCGCCGAGGAGGGTGGACTTGCCGGCGTTTGGGAGCCCTACCAGGCCGGCGTCCGCAAGCAGCTTGAGTTCGAGCGCAAGATGACGCTCCTCGCCCGGCCATCCCTCCTCCGCCTTGCGCGGCGCCTTGTGGGTTGCGGTGGCAAAGTGCTGGTTGCCCCGCCCGCCATCGCCGCCGCGGGCCACCATCAACTGCTCGCCGTGTGCCGTTACGTCGCCAATCTCCTCGCCCGTGTCCTCGTCGATCACCATGGTTCCGAGCGGCACCTTCAGGACGATGTCCCCCGCCCCCCGGCCGCTCATATTCTTGCCCATGCCATGCTTGCCGCGCTTGGCGACGAAGCTGGAGCGATACTTGAAGTCGAGCAAGGTCATCAGGTCCTCGTCGCCCTCGAGGTAGATATGCCCGCCGCGGCCGCCGTCGCCCCCGTCCGGGCCGCCGAACGGCTTCCCCTTCTCACGGAGGAAGCTGATGCACCCGGCGCCGCCGTCGCCCGCCTTCACGTGCACGCGGACGAAATCGACGAAGTTGTGTTTGCTCCCCTCGGGCATGGCGGCCGCGTTACCTCCCCTCGGTAAAGGCGGCGTCGATCATCGTGCACCAAGCGTGGAGGACAAAGATGTGCATTTCCTGGATGCGGGCGGTGGTGCGGCCGGGGATGGCGACGACGTGGTCGCAGACCGGCGCCGCATGAGAGGCATCGATGCCGACCAGGCCGATGGTGGTGAGCCCGAGTGCCCGGCCCCGTTGGAGGGCGGCGAGCACATTGGCCGACCGGCCGCTGGTGCTTATGCCGATGAGCACGTCGCCGGCGCGGCCGAGGGCCTCCACCTGGCGGGCGAAGACTCGCTCGTAGCCGAAATCGTTGCTGATCGACGTGAGGGCGCTGGAATCCACCGTGAGGGCGAAGGCAGGCAGGGCCTCGCGGTGGCGAACGTCAAAGAGGCCAGTCAGTTCCGCGGCGAAGTGTTGCGCGTCGGCGGCGCTCCCGCCGTTGCCGCAGGCAAGGACGTTGGCCCCGTTGCGCAACGCGTCGACCACCGCCGCGCCGGCGGTTTCGATCGCCTCGGTGCCTTGCGCCTGCACCTCCTGCACGAGCGCGGCATGGTCCGCCAGCAGCCCCTCAACAAGTTCCCGGTCCTTCGTGCTCACATCTTCGCCTTTCGCTTGGGGGGGGATGTGGGGCGCTGGGCCCGCTCGAGGAGGGCGCTGATTCGCGGGCCGTCGCTGACGGGAACGAGCCGCACCTCCCCGCCATATTCGCGCACCAACTCATGGCCCACCACGTCCTCGATCGTGGCCCCCGGCGGGGCACCCTTCACGAGCACCTCCGGCCGCAACTGTTCGAGCAGCCGCACCGGAGTGTCCTCGTCGAAAAAGACCAGATAATCGACCGACGGCAGGGCGGAAAGGAGTTCGGCGCGTTCGCGGCCTTGGAGGATCGGGCGCGGGGCTCCCTTCAGACGCCGGGTCGACTCGTCGCTGTTGAGCGCCACCACGAGACAGTCGCCCAGCTCCCGCGCCTGGTCCAGCAGCCGCACATGGCCGTGGTGCAGCAGGTCGAAGAAGCCGTTTGTAAAGACGAGGCGGCGGCCGTTTTGGCGGAGCGAGCGGACGATATGGAGCAGCTCCGGGGCGGTGACGAGCTTGCGCGGGGGGCCGGCCTGGTCCTCCTGGCATTCGAGACGAAGGCGCTCGGCGGAGACGGTGGCCACGCCGGCGAGGCCGACGACGATCCCGGCCGCGGCGTTGCCGAGATAAGCCGCCTCGGCAACATCCGCCCCGCAGAAGAGGGCCAGCCCAAGCGTCGCGATCACCGTGTCGCCAGCGCCGGTCACGTCGAACACGGCCCGCGCGCGGGTGGGGATGTGCCTTGCCGTGCCCCGCCGCGGGAACACGCTGATCCCCGCCGCACCGCGCGTGATCACGACCGCGGCCGCCTGCGTCGACCGGCGCAACTCCCGCGCCGCCTCCGCCGCCGAACTGTCGTCCACCACTGCGATGGCGCTTTCCTCCGACGCCTCCTTCTGGTTCGGGGTGATCACCGACGCCCCGCGATAGCGCCGGTAGTCGCGCCCCTTGGGATCCACCACAACGGCAAGGCCCGCAGCACGGGCCGCGGCAAACACGGCCTCCAGCACCTCCGGCACGAGCAATCCCTTGCCATAGTCCGACACGATGATGCCGGCGCACTTGGGCGCGAGGCGGTTCACCGCGCGGATGACGCGCTGGCGGGTTTCGGCGGAGACCGGCGCGGCGGTCTCCCGGTCCAGCCGCAGCATCTGCTGGCCCTGGGCCATGCAGCGGGTCTTGAGCGTGGTCGGGCGGCCGCGCTCACGGACGAGCGTTGCTCTGAGCCCCTCGTGCGCCTCCAGCAGCCCCCCAAGCTGCCCGCCCCCCTCGTCGTCACCCACCACCCCGAGCAGTTCCGCCCGCGCGCCGAGGGCCACCAGGTTCGCCGCCACGTTTGCGGCCCCGCCCGGCAACCAGTCCTCGCCCCGCACCGCCACGATGGGCACCGGCGCCTCGGGCGACGTCCGCGTTACCTCGCCACGGATGTAATGGTCCAGAATCAGGTCTCCAATGACGAGGACCCGCGTTCCGGCAAACCGCGCAATGTGGTCGATGGGTGGCATGCTGGGGAGGAAGGGAACCGGCGACAGCGCAGGGGCGCAAGGCCTGCGCGCCCCCGTCTCAATCCTCCTCCGGCTCCTCGAGGTTGCTCGCCACGTCCGTCACGTCCTCATTGTCGTCGAGGACGTCGAGCAGTTTCTGGCACTGCTCGAGTTCCTTTCCCTCGAGCTTCACCCAGGTGCTGGGCAGCCGCTTGACGCTGCTGCTCGTGACCTTCAGGCCGGCCTTCTCAAACGCTTCGCGGACGTCCTGGAGGCTTTCCGGCTCGCATTCGACCATGAAGTAGCCGTCGCCCTGGTTGTCGACATCTTCCGCCCCGGCCTCCAGGGCCGCCTCCATCACCTGGTCCTCTTCCCCCTCCTCGATGTCGATCAGCCCCTTGCGCGTGAACAGGTAGGACACGCAGCCCGTCTGGCCCAGGTTCCCGTTGTGCTTGTTGAAGGCATGGCGGACTTCCGCCGCCGCGCGGTTCTTGTTGTCGGTTGTGACGTTCACCATGATGGCGACGCCGCCGGGGCCGTAGCCCTCGTAGGTGATTTCCTCCAGCGCCTCGCCGCCGAGCTCGCCGGCCCCCTTCTTGATCGCCCGTTCCATCGTGTCCTTCGGCATGTTGACGTCCTTCGCGGCCTGAATCGCCGTGCGAAGGCGGGGGTTCGCGTCGGCGTCCGACCCCCCGAGGCGCGCCGCCACCGTCAATTCCTTGATCACGCGGGTGAACAGCTTCCCGCGCTTCGCGTCGATGATCGCCTTCTTGTGCTTGATGGAATGCCATTTACTGTGGCCGGACATTACGGCGGTCCTCCTGAGGGGAAACGGCGTGGGATGGGGCCGCTCGCAAGGCCCCATGGGGAAAAGCGGAGGAGCGTAGTCAATCCCCCCGCGCGACGGTCAAGACCATTGCGCTGGGCGGGCTGTCGCCCCTAGCCCACGTCCGTCAGGCGGTAAACCCGGTCCGAGGAGCTTTCCCCCCTTGGCCGCGTTCCCCCGAAAAGCCCCACCCCCAGATACTTCGTGAACACTTCCACCTCTTCGTAGCCCATCTGGCGAAGCCAGTCGCACTGGAGCTCGGCCGGGGCGGGGGAGGACTTGCCACAGGAGCACACAAGCTCCGTCGTCTGGTGCCCGTCCTCGTGGGGATGCTCGGGCCAGACACCGGTGGCTCTGCGCTTCGCGGCGACCGTGTCCTGAAACAACTCCTGGGAAGCCTCGGACGCCGTTGAGACGTAGTCGAGGTTCAGGAAGATGCCGCCGGGCTGGAGCAAATCGTAGATTTCACGGAAGCTCCGCCACTTCCGCAGGTCGCTCTGACGATGAAAGGTGGTTCCCGAAACAATCACCTCGAAGGGGCCCCGGTCGCGGACCTCGCGCACCCACTGGGGCTCCTCGAGCGACATGGTCAGGTGCTCCACCCGTTCACCATGGATCTGGTAATCCGCATGGCGGGGTTCCGCCACCACACAGTCGACAAAGTGGAGATGGACTCCCTCCGAGAGGGGGAACTCCTCGAGGAGAAGGAGGCCGAGGTCGCCCCCAATGCTGCCAAGATCGGCGAACCGGCGCAGGCACGGGCTCTTGCGCCGGAGGAGTGCGACCATCGTCTCCATCGCCTGGTCGCCATTGGGGATGGCCCTGCCCAGCAAACTGTCTTGCGAGGTCCTTCTGTCGTGCCCCGAGTTGTTCATCGCGGTTCCACTGCAAATACGTGTTTGTAACTTTGGCGGAATGTTCAGCCTACCACGTTCCAAGAGGTCAACGATAATTGATTGAAACATTTGCGAGGGGGAGCAATTTCGAAAAAAGGAAAAAAATAGACATGCATTACCGTCGCTAATTCATCCCCATCATGTCCAAATTGCCGCGGATGCCGGGAACCTCCCCCAGATCCAGCTGAACGTCGTCGACCCACCATCCGGTTCCCGCCTCGCGGTCGTCGGAGGCGAAACGCCATCGGAGCCGTACACGCATGCCGCGGTAGGCCGCGAGGTCTATGGTCACGCGGGCGAAGCCGTTGCCGGAGACGCCGGTCCATGCCCGCCGGAGGTAAAGGGTATTTACAGGCGTGGCGGCGATCGGCCCGTTGTATCCGCCACGGAGGAAGCGGTCGCCGATGTCGCTCCAGGTTCCGGCGACGGCGTCCTGGATTTCGAGTACGCCGCCATCACGTTGGCCTGCGCCAAAGGCATAGCGATGGAGAAATGTCATCCGTGTGGATCCCGTTGTGGGAACGTCGAACACGGGCGAGGTGAGGACCGCGTCCTGGGCGCTGGCCGTGTTTTCGATGAAGAAGAGCCATGGGGGCGACGGGGCATCGGCTGACTGAATCAATTGCCAGCCGGGCACCTCCTCCTCCGAACGGGCGGTGCTGAACGGATCCAAATCACCATCGAAGGGGTAGGCCTGCAGGGGCTGCATGGTGGCGGTCGTGAATCCGAATCCCAGCGGATTGAGCAAGACCAGTTCGTTCCCAGCACGGTCGGAAAGGAAGACCTCAAGATCGTAGTCCGCGCCGGGCTGGAGACCCTCGAGCGTGCCCGTATATCCGCGCAGGACACCGGGGTCCGGAGAGAGGAGGGTGGGCGTCGTGGACAGCCCGTCCCGCAGGGCAAGCGCGGTGACCGTGGAGTCCTCCGAAGCGACGGCTCGGATGCGGACCGTATCGCCGAAGTTGCGGTCGATCTCGATTGCCTCGAGCCGCGGGGCCACCGCGTCCACAAGCGTCTGGTTTCCCGCGAAGGTGGCGTCCGGTCCCTCGACGGTCAGCACGTCGCCGTCGCGGACGGAGAGCATTCCGTCGCCCGGTGCGCTGGCTTCCCCCACCAGGGGGATCGTGCCCGTATAGACGAGATCCGCCCCGCCGACGAGTGTCACGGTTTCGTTGTCGCCGTTGGGGGACCGAACGACGGCCGCGACCGTTCGGGGCTCCGGCGTGTCACCGGGATTGCGGAGGACGGCCAGCACCCCGGCCTCGGCGCCCGGACGCACGAAGGCCCGCCGGAACGCCACCGCGTTTCGCGTGCCCCCGCCCGCCACCGCGCCACCAGCCACAAGGCCAAACGGCTGGCGCCCGAACAGGGGATCCGCAAACCCCCCGTCCACGGTGACCGTATAGACACCTGGGAGCGGCTCCGGGAGCCGCACGACCTCCACATTGTTCAGCGTGTCCGCCCCCGCCCCGGGAATCGACGCGCCATTCGCCATGCCGTTGCCCGTATAGACAAGGCCATCGGGGCCGACGACCCGGAGATCGAAATCGTTGATGGTGGCGAGAGCCGCCGCATGGGCCGCCGGCGGGTCCATCCATGCGAGTGTGACGCGAAGGGGCTCGTTGCCGGAGGTCACGATGACCGTTTCGGTCCGCTCGTCGCCGGTGAGGAGGCCGGTCGTCTCGTCCCAGACGATGGTGCGGTGCGGGGCATCGATCCCGAGGGGGACTGCGCGGTCGAGCTGGAGCCGGCCCCATCCCTCCTGGACGCTCGGGTAGCCGGGAATCGACACCATGTCCTGGCCGGCGCCGACGAGCAATGCCTTGAGCAATGCGCCGGAGACGGTGCGCGACGGCCCGCTCGCCGCAATCCCGTCCGGATACCACCCTTCGCGAAAGTACTGGCGGAGGAGGAGGGCACTCGCGGCGACGGCCGGCGCGGCCATGCTCGTCCCGCCCCGTTCCTCCAATTGGCACACGCCCAGGGTGGCGCTGACGATCCCCTCGCCCGGGGCATACAGTTCGGGTTTCCGTCGCCCGTCCGCGGTTGGTCCGATCCCGCCGGAAAAATACACGTCGTTCTCCGGGGCGGAGCGGCTCGCGCCCACCGCCAGCACGTTCTTCGCGTTCTCGGGTGTATAGACAATGTTGCCATTTGTCGAGGCGAAGACCAGCAGCGACTCCGGGTTTTCCCAGCTGTGGGTGTCCGCCGCCACGGCGAGGTAGGTGTATTCCCGGAGGCCATCGACACCCCAGCTGTTGGTAAAGACCGCTGCACCGTCGTCCGCCAGCCGCTCCAGCAGGCCGCCGAAGTCCTCGAGGTTCCCGGGTGCGTCCTCGCGCAGGTCCGGGATCGCGATGCGGTAGTTGCCATGCGTCAGCCGTGCGCCGGGGGCATGGCCCGCAGCGCCCAGCGTCCCGTCGATGTTGAACCCCACCGCCGTCCCCGCCGTGTGGGTCCCGTGTGCGGTGAGTACCAGCCCGCCCCAGATGCCCTGAATCTTTCGGTGGTTGGGCCCCACTGCCACGCCGCCTCCCGATAGAAAGCAGCTGAAGATATCGATCCCCGAGTCGATATGGCCGACGATCTCGTCCTCGCCCCGGAGTCCCGCCTCCCGGAAGGGGCGCGACCCCTCGACGTTACTTTGGACGGACCAGGTGGCGCGGTCGTTTCGCTCCGTCGCCGGCAGCCAGGCCTCGATGAACTCGACGCCGCCGATTGCCGCCGCATCGTCAAGGCGATCCCGCGGCAGGAACGCATGGACCAGCGCGTGGCGGGTTGGCTGCGGCAGGCTGTGGATCTTCGCACCGAGTTGTTCGAGCCCGGCTGCCACCGCCGCCGGCGATTCCCCCTGCCATGCCACCACCCGCGCGGGAATGTCGCCCGATGCCTTGCCCGCCCGCGCTTTCAGGTCCGGTGACATCGCATCGATCGCCCGCATCGGCTCGGCAAAGCGAACCCCCTTCACCCGCATCAGGTCCGCCGCGTCCCTGCCCTTGTCCATGCGGACGAAGTAGCCCCACTGGGGCACCGCCTCGAGCACCTCCGCGCCTGTTGCCTTCAACCGGCCGAGATCCGCCGCGTCCGGCGGCTTGTCAAACTGGACGAGAAAGTACGTTCGGCCGGTGGCACTGGGAGCCTTCAGCAGCGTGGCCGGTGGCCGCTTTGCCGGGTCGCCTGCATGAGTCTTGAGATGGAGCGGTGGTCCGGCCGCGGCGGCTCCAGCCACCATCAACCACGCCCCCGCCCATCCAATGAACATCTTCACGGCGTGTTCAACCGCCCCCGGCCTGCGGCGCCGCGGCACGGAGCGCCGAGGCGATCGCCTCCGGCAAGGCCTGCAGGTCCGCTTCCTCGTCCACGTCTGTCAGTTCCTCGAGCGTCCCGGTGTCCACCCGCGCGCCGGCGTGACGAAGTTGCCCCGCGAGCGACTCGAGCGTTGTCTCTTCAGAATACGCGACGCCGTGAAAAGTTCCCGGGAAGGGGCGAGAAAGCCCCATGAGGTAGAAGCCTCCGTCGCGGGCGCGGCCAAAGACGACGTCCGCCGCCTCGAGCGCCTGGAAGGCAGCGGTGAGGTGGTGCTCGCCAAGCGCGGGGCAGTCGGACCCAATCAGGACAACATGGCGCGCGCGGAACTTCTCGAATCCCCAGCGGACGGCGTGCTCGAGGCGGTCCGCGAGTTCTCCTTCGGGCTGTGGCAGCACGTCGAGCACGGGAGGTTGGCCGTCGTTAAGCCAGAGGGCAAGGCGACCGGCCTTTTCGACCGGCGTGCCGTAGGGAACAAGGCTGTAGCGGCCGGCGGCGGCACCCGGCGAAAGGGCCACCCGCTGGAGTTCCACCATGCGTTCATAAATGCGTGCAGCCGCCTCGTCGCCCAGCGTCTTCGCCAGACGCGTCTTGGTCCGGCCGGGCTCGGGCCAACGGACAAACATCAGCACCAGATTCTCAACGCTCATTCGTTGGCGGCTCCTTGCGCCGTTTGATTCAACAAGTTTCGCGCCGCCTCGACCACCATGGGCACCGTCACGCCGGTCATGCACCGGTGGTCGATCGGGCAATCGCGCAGGAGGCAGGGGGCGCAGGGCGTCTCGACGCGGACGATCCGCGTCTGAGCCCCGAGCGGGGCGGTGGTCACCCAGTCGGTGCTGCCAAAGACGGCGACCGTTGGCGCGCCGAGCGCCGCCGCGATGTGCATGGCCCCGCTGTCGTTCGTCAGATACAGCGCGCACCGTTCGAGGAAGGCCATGAGTTCGCGAAGGCTCATCTCGCCCGCGGCATTGTGAAAGCGCTCGCCGCCAGCCTCGCAGACCTCCCCGGCGACGTCGCGCTCGGTGGGCAGGCCGGTCACGACGACAGTTGCTTCACGCTCCTCCGCAAGGGTCCGGGCCGCCTCGGCGTAGCGCTCGGGGAGCCATCGCTTGGCGGTGCCGTAGAAGGCGGCCGGGTTGACGCCGATCAGGGGACGCGCGCGGTCGATGGCCCGCGACTCGAGCCAGTCGTCGAAGGCGGTCCGTTCCTCGTCGCCGACACGGAGCAGCAGCGGTTCCGGCTCGCGGGCCTCGCGCTCCCACGGATGGAGCAGCCGGAGGTAATAGCGCACTTCGTGGACGGCCAGGTCCTCGGGACGCAGCCGAACCGGATGCGTCAGCAACCACCGGCGGCCGTCGCGGTCGTACCCCACCCGATGGCGCACACGGCCCAGGGCGAGGAGCCCCGCGGCCTTGAGGGAATTCGGCAGCGCAAATCCGAGATCCGCTGCCAGACCCCTCAGGCGCCCTGCTGCCTCCGTGAAGCCCCGCCGCGTTCCGTCGTCGATCTCCCACACTTCGTCCGCATGGGGGTGATGGCGAAACAGGCCGGCGACATTCCTTCTCCCGAGGACGACCACCCGGGCATGAGGAAACCGTTCACGAACTCGCCCCAGAAAAGGCGTGTTCATCACGCAATCCCCCACCCAGTTGGTCAGGCGGATGGCGATCACGCGGACTTCCTCTGGTGGGGGGACAGGCCGGCCCAAGGGCTGCTCCTCGACGAATCGGCTGAAATTTCGGCCCCCCGGGCGACCTGCGCAACCGAAACGCCTTTAGCCCGGCTGCCCCCCCACGGGCTGGCGTCAGCCTTGCATTTCCC
>CAYQTO010000130.1:0-10404 GCA_964420455.1 uncultured Candidatus Sumerlaeota bacterium
GCCTGGAGGGCGCCCGGGCGCGGGCGCGCAACGCCGCCATGGAGCAGGCCCGCGAGCAACTGATGGAGCGCCTCCGTCGCGAGGAGGTCCGCGAGGGGATGACTTTTGGCGACTGGGCCGCGCAGGCGCCGGCCTTCGAGAACGTGCTGGCGGAATACATACGCCAGGCGCCCGTCATCCGCAGCGAGGCAGTCACCCGTTCCGACGACGCGGGCACCTGGGTAACCGTCTTGGAGGCGGACCTGGCACCGCTGCGGGCGGCGGTCCTCCAAGTCCAGGAAGAGACGGAAACAGCCGTGGAGGAGGCCCGGAGGGAGAACCCATGACGGATCGCGAACTGGTGCTCGCCTCGGCGTCACCGCGGCGCCGGGAACTGCTCGAGGCGATGGGCCTTGCCTTTGATGTGCAGCCAAGCCGGGTCGACGAATCGTTGATCGTTGCTGATCACCCGCGGACCTTTGCCCTGCGTGCGGCCTTCGCCAAGGGGCGCGACGTTGCCGACCGGCTGGAGCAGGGGCGCTGGGCCATCGCCGCCGATACCGTGGTTGCCCACGGCATGATCCTTTTCGGCAAGCCGTCGACGGTGGACGAGGCGCGGGCGGCCCTCCGCAGCCTTTCCGGCAAGACCCACCGCGTGATCACCGGCATCGCGCTGGCGGCGGGCGGGTCGGCAACCTGTCACCTCGTTGCCGAGGAGACCTCCGTCACCTTTCGCGCGCTGACGATGGCGGAAATCGATGCCTATATCGCCACCGGCGAGCCGTTCGACAAGGCCGGTGGGTATGGGATCCAGGGGGCCGGAGGCGACTTGGTTTCGCGGATCGAGGGCGATTACTTCAACGTGGTGGGACTGCCATGCCGGGCGCTGGCGGGCTTGATGCAGGAGGCGGGTCTCGAGGGGCCCGGGTGCCTGCCGGAGCCGCCTGCGCGCTGGGCGCGCCCCTGAGAGGTTCTCCCGCCCACTGCCCCCCCGTGGCACCGCCGTTGCACCACCGGATGGGTCATGTCGCGCGGATGCCCCCGCCAATCCCATCAGTTCAAGGCAGCCCCTGTAATGAGACAATCCCCCATGCAGTCCTTCCACCGATCCCTTGCCGCCGCGATCCTGCTGACGCTCTTCGGCTTACAGCCCTCTTCGGGGGCCCTCGCGGAATGGACCGATGGCGGGGCCTTGGAGGCCTCCTACACCGTCGCAAGTGCGCTCCATGATGCGGGGTTGCACCGGGATTTGCCCGCCCAGCTCGTGGCCCACCGTGACGGGGGGGGAATCGAAACCGCCCTCGAGGATGCGAAGGATGCCGCCCTCGCCGATCCCCTCGATCCCCGCATCAGCAGCGACACCTTTGACTTCGTGGTCCGCGATCTCGAGATCGAGCGCAAGATCGAGGCGGTCAACGGTCTGGTCGCCGCCTTTCCCCAGGAACCGCTTTTTCACAAGCTTCGCGGAGACCTCCTTACCCTCGATCACAACCGGCTTCTGTCGTCCCGATATCGCTCGGGGCTGGAATCGTACCGCGAGGCGCTTCGGCTTGATCCTTCCGATCCGTTTCATGTGGCCGAGGAGCTGGCCTATCACGACGTTGTGGGGATGGGCGTCGTGGCGAGCCGTCCGCTGGTGGACAGGGCCGAATCGTTTCTGCGGGAGTATCCCAACAGCCGCCACGTGCCGGAGGTCCGGCTGCGGCGGGCGACCGCGCTGATGGACCTCGGGAGCGATGAACTCGCCCGCGGTGGGCTGATGTCGGTCGTGCGCCTTCATCCGATGTCGCCCGAGGCTGCGACCGCCGGGCGGCTGCTTGCGGGACTGCGCTGACCGCGCATCCGGCTGCGCGGCTTTCGTTTTGGCTAGCGGACCCAAAGGAAACTTAAGAACCCTCGCATGCCCGCGATGGGCGCGCGCAAGCCACCCCCACGGACGGCCGGTTCTTGGATTTCCTTCTCCCGCTTTTCCTGATCATTCCGTTCGCAGGGGCGCTCTCGCTGCTCGCCTTTCCGCGCGAGCGCTTGCCCCTCTCCTTTCCCCGTTTGGTCACACTCGCCGTGACGGCCGTCACCCTCGGGATCCTTTCGGTGCTGACCTCGCGGGCCTTCGGCGCCGAGACGCCCCCCGAGTACTTTCTCGAATGGATGCCGGCGGTCGGCCTCCACGTTTCCCTCTGGCTCGACGGGCCGGCGCTTTTCTACGCCTGGATCGTCGCCGGCATCGGCTTTCTCGTCTTCTACTACGCCGGTTACTACATGGATCCCAGCGACGATCCATGGCGGTTCTACGGCGTCATGATGATGTTCATGGGATCGATGCTGGGCGTGGTGGTCTCGCGCAACGCCCTGCTGATGTTTCTCTTCTGGGAGCTGACCTCGATCACCTCGTTCCTGCTGATCGGTCACTGGCACCGGAAGAAGTCTGCCCGCGAGGGGGCCCTCCGTGCGCTGATCGTGACCGGTCTCGGAGGCCTGTGCCTGCTCGCCGGCATCGCCGCGACCACATGGATCCTCACGAGCGAGGGCGTCTCCGTTGCCGACAACCCGCGCCTCCTTGACTGGGATGTCCTTTGGGCAAACGCCGACATCCTGACCGCCCATCCCGCCGCGATGACCGCCCTCGTCCTGCTGCTCCTCGGCGCCTTCACCAAGAGCGCCCAGTTCCCCTTCCAGTTCTGGCTGCCCGGCGCCATGGAGGCGCCCACGCCCGTCTCCGCCTATCTCCACGCCGCCACCATGGTCAAGGCGGGCATCTACCTGCTCGGGCGTCTCTACCCGGTCTTCTCCGGCATGGAGGCGTGGCTGCTCCTCGTTGGGGGGATCGGGTGCCTGACGATGCTCGTCGGCGGGGTGGTGGCGCTGTTGAGCCACGACCTGAAGCAACTGCTCGCCCATTCGACCGTCAGCCAGCTCGGCCTGCTGACGGCGTATTACGGATTCGGCTATCATATGGCGGGGACGGAGCATCCGCTGCCGCTGGACCTGTTGCTGGTTGGGAGCCACGCGTTCTTCAAGGGCGGGTTGTTCATGCTGGTGGGGGTGATCGACCACGGAACGCACACGCGGGATTGGACGCGTCTCGGCGGGCTGTTCCGCAAGATGCCGGCGACGGCGATCCTGACCATGATCGGGTGCGCGTCGATGGCCGGGGTGCCGCTCACCTTCGGCTTCGTCGCCAAGGAAATGTTCCTCCACGCGTCGCTGCACCTGCACACGGAGACGGCGTGGATCGCCTGGGGGTTTCCCGGGTTGGCGATCTTCTCGAGCATCTTCACCGTGGCCTATTGCGTGCGGACGGCGGTGTCGCCGTTCTTTGGGGCGCCACGGGATCCATCGATCCACGCGCACGAGGGAAGCGTCGGCTTTCTCGCGGCACCGGCGCTCCTCATCGGGCTCTGCCTGTTTGGCGGGCTGTACGTGCCCCTGCTCGAGGCCCCCATCGCCACCATGGTCAACGGGGCCTACTACGGCCTGGAAAGCGGCTTCCAGGTCGCCTTCTATCATCATGTCGACGTGTTGTTCTGGATCTCGATGTTCCTCTTCACCACAGGGGCGATTGCGTTCGCACTGGGGACGCGATTCGAGGCTGTCTATACAGCGATCGGGCGTCCCGCTCTCTTTGGCGGGGCGTACAGCGCGTTGTTCAACGATTGGGTGCCCGGCGCGGGCAGGCACCTGGCACGCCTCGTCCAGTCGCCGCGGCTGTCGCGTAACACGCTCCTGAGCTTCTCCGCTTTCGTTTTTCTCGTGATTGCCGCGGCTTTGGTTGCCGGCTTCCGGATACCCGCTCCCGAGATGCCGGTCGGCGTCGAGTGGCTGGCGGCCATCCCCGTCGTCCTCAGTCTCGCCTCCCTGTATGTCGTGCTGACGTGCCGGATTGCGGTGGCCCGGCTTGTGGCGATGGCACCGATCGGTCTTTTCGTGGCGATCTTCTTTGTGTTCTTCAAGGCGCCGGACCTCGCACTGACGCAGATCCTCGTGGAGGTGGTGGTGCTGGTGGTGTTGCTACTGGCGATCTTCCGGCTGCCACAACGTATAGACACGCCGGAGCGCGTGGCGGGTACCGGGGCGCGGGTGGGGGTATCGCTGCTGGGCGGCGCTGTGATGGCCTTTGTCTGCTATACGGGGCTTAACAGCCCTTGGCGGGAGGAGCTCCAGACCTTCGACCTGGCGGATTATCCCACGCTCAAGGAGTTCTACCTCCAGAACACCAAGGACCCCTTTGTGGGAGGCGGCCATGGTGACGGGGACCACGGTGGGCATGGCGCCGATGATGCCGCGGCGATGGTGAGCGTGGCGCAGAACTACCCCGGAGCGGAGTCGCCCCATAGTGGGGGCGGGCGCAACGCGGTGAATGTGATCCTGGTGGACTTTCGTGGCATCGACACCATGGGCGAGATCACCGTGCTGGGCATCGCCGCCATGGGGGTCCTGGTGCTGTTGATGGTGGGACGGGCCGACCGGCTGGAGACCTCGTGGAAGGAGGCCGCGCGGGCAGACGTCGCCGCGGTGGGCGAGGTCCGCCACGAGGGCCGCCGGCCGCCGCGACCCCCCTACCGTCCATACCCCAATCCGTCCCTCTTCCTCAGCGAGACCGGCCGCATCGTCCCCGCCTTCGTGCTGCTCTTCGCCGTGGCGCTCTTCTTCGCCGGGCACAATGCGCCCGGCGGCGGCTTCATCGCCGGCCTGATGACCAGCGTTGGCCTGCTGACGATCAAGATCGCCTTTTCCCCACACCAGTATCGCGACCTCACCCGGCTCAACTTCGGCCGCCTCATCCCGCTCGGTCTCTTCTTCGCCGTGGCGACCGGCCTTGCCGCGCTTCTCTTCGACCGCCCTTTCCTCACCAGCACCTTCGTCCACCTCCAGGTGCCCGTCCTTGGCGATATCGAACTCGCCTCCGCCATGGTCTTCGATCTCGGCGTCTATCTCCTCGTGGTCGGCGTCACGATGCTCATCATCCAGCGGCTGGGAGAGGAGTAGCGCATGGAACTGCTCATCACCCTGCTGGTCTTCTTCCTCTTTGCCGGCGGCATCTACCTGATGATGCGGCGGCACCTGTTCGAGGTATTGCTGGGAACGCTTCTGCTTTCCCACGGGACGAACCTGCTCTTGATCGCCATGGGGGGCTGGGGGGGTGACCAGCAACCGCCGATCCTCCTGGAGGGCGAGACCCTGGCTATACAGAACTACGCCGATCCGCTGCCACAGGCGCTGATCCTGACCGCGATCGTCATCAGTTTCGGCGTCACCGCCTTCCTGGTGGTGCTCATCTCGCGCGGTTACGACGAGTACCGCGATCCCGAGGTGGGCGAACGCGGACGAGACGAGGGGGAGCCATGAACGCGATCCTCCTCCCGATCGTGCTGCCCCTGCTGGGCGCGATTGCGTGTCTCGTGATGGCGCGATCGCTCCCGGCCCAGCGATTCATCGCCGGCACCGTCGCCGTTCTCCAGCCGGTGGTTTCCTTCTCGCTCCTATACATTGTCCATACGGACGGCGTGCTGACGGTGCGTGCGGGCAACTGGCCCGACGCCTTCGGAATCGTCTTCGTCCTCGACCTGTTCGGCGCCATCATGCTGTGCCTGACGGCGGTGACCCAACTCGCCGCGTTTGCCTTCGTTGCGTGCGGCGCCATGCCACCCGAGAAAGAGCGCTTCCTCATCCATCCGCTCTTTCTTCTCCTCGGCATGGGGGTGAACTGGGCCTTCTGTACCGGCGACCTGTTCAACCTGTTCGTCAGCTTCGAGATCATCCTGCTCACCAACTACGTGCTGCTGGTCCAGCACAACGAGGCGCCGCCCCTGCGCGAGGGGTTCAAGTATGTCATCCTGAACCTCATCGCGAGCACGCTGTTCCTCGTTTCGGCGGGGTACGCCTACGGCATGTTCGGGGCCTTGAACATGGCGGACCTGGCGCTGCACCTCGCGCAGGCCGGCTATCCGCCCGAGGCGACCATCCTGGGGACCATGCTGCTCGTCACCTTCGGCATGAAGGCGGCCCTCTTTCCGATGTTCTTCTGGCTGCCGGACGCGTACCCCAAGGCCCCCCCCGGCGTCGTCGCCTACTTCAGCGGCATCCTCACCAAGGTGGGCGTGTACTGCCTGTACCGGGTGTTCACGCTGCTGTTCCGCGACCCGGCCGCCATGGAGTCCTGGTTCCAGCCGCTGATCCTCGCCATCGGGGGCGGCACGATGCTTGTCGGCGTCCTGTGTGCCCTCGCCCAGATGACCATGCGCCGCATCCTGTCCTTTCACATCATCAGCCAGATCGGCTACATGATCTTCGCCCTTGGCCTGTTCACGCCGGTCGCCCTGGCGTCGGGCATCTTCTACATTATTCACCACATCATTGTGAAGGCGTCGCTGTTTCTGGTGGCGGATGCGGTGAAGACGAACGAGGGAACGCAGGAGCTCGAGAAGCTGGGCGGGCTGGTGGCGATCTATCCGGGGCTGGCGATCGCCTTCCTGTTCGCCGCGCTGTCCCTCGCCGGGATCCCTCCGCTCAGCGGGTTCTACGGCAAGTACGGGCTGGTGGTCGAGGGCCTGCGCGAGGGCTGGTGGCCGTACGTAGTGGTGTCGCTGCTGACGAGCCTGTTCACGCTGATGAGCATGGTGAAGATCTGGCGTTATGCGTTCTGGGGCGAGCGCGAGGACCCGGTTGGCCCGCGCAACACCGGCGTCATCGCCGCAACCTGGGGGCTGGTGGCGGTGTCGATCCTGGTGGCGGTGTTCAGCGGCCCGGTCATGTGGCTGGCGACGGAGACGTCGGAGCAGCTCCTCTCCCGCGATGCGTATATACAGGCTGTCCTCGGCGCCGAAGGGGTCGCCACGCTCGACGCCGCCATGGAGGCCCCTCGCCCATGATGATGCACCTCGTCTTCAACTTCGTCCTGGCTGTCAGCTACGCCTGCCTCACGAGCTTCACCCCAGGCAACTTCCTCCTCGGGTTCCTGGGCGGGTGGCTGCTGATCTCCATCCTCCCGCAAATCCCCGCGCGCGACGGCTTCCCCTTCCCGCCCATCACTTCCGGCCGCAAGTACCTCCTCCTCGGCCGCAACATCCTCCACTTCCTCCTCCATTTCTTCTACGACCTGACCGCGTCGAACATCCTCATCGCCTGGGACGTCTGGACGCCGCGGGACCACTTCAGCCCCGAACTGATCGAGGTTCCCGTCAACGATCTGTCGGACTTCCAGCGCCTCTTCCTCGCCTCCCGCATCACCCTCACGCCGGGCACCCTCAGCGTCGACCTCACCGACGACAAGAACACCCTCATCGTTCACGTGATGTATCCCCAGCCCGAGGGGCAGGCCGCCGCCCTCCGCCGCCCCATCGACATCCTCGTCCGGGACCTCTGACCCCATGGCCATCCCCGCCTTCACGGAACCAATGCAGGTCATCGCCTTCACCGCCCTCGGCGTTACCCTCGTGCTGATGATGTACCGCCTCGTGCGGGGGCCGCACCCGCTCGACCGCGTCATGTGCGTCGATGGCATCGCGCTGGTCGTCATCTGCCTGATGGCGGTGTGGGACATCACCATCGGGACGCGGTTCTTCTTCGATGCGATCCTGCTGCTGGCGATTGTCGGATTCGTCTCCACGGTGGCCATCGCCAAGTACCTCGAGGTGGGGGACATCATTGACTGAAGCGGTCGCCATCGCCCTGATCTTCATCGGGCTGTTCTTTCTGCTGACCGCCGCCCTGGGGATGGTCAAGCTGCCGGACCTGTATACACGGCTGCACGCGGCCAGCAAGGGAACCACGTTCGGCTTCAGCTTCGTCGTCATCGGAAGCGCGATCCTCCTTGGCGAACCGTCGGACATCGCCAAGGCCTTCCTCGCGGTCCTCTTCCAGTTCATCACCGCCCCGATCGGTGCGCACATGATCGCCCGCGTCGCCGTCCAGAAGGGCATCCGGCATGTGGTCAACCCGCGGGGCGAGCTGGCGGACGTGCGCATCTCGCACTACGAAATCGAGATTCCCCGGGGCCCATTTGGCTCAGGCGGGGTCGCGGCGAAAACGAAAGCGGGTCTCGGTGCCGGCGGCGAGACGCCGGATGTTGGTCCGGTGCTTGAACACGACCAGGGCCGCGACGACGACGACCATCACCATCAGTGCCGTTGAGGCGCCAAACCCGTACGCAAGGAACGGCAGGGCCAGCGCCGCGCCGATGGAACCCACACTGATGAATCGCGTCGCCCACACCAGGACGACGAAGAGGCCGAGCGCGCAGGCCACCGCCAGGGGCGCCAGCCCGAGGAACACGCCGAGGCTGGTCGCCACGCCCTTGCCCCCCCTTCCGCCCAGGAACACGTTGAAGAAGTTGCCCAGGAGGACGGCGAGACCGGTATAGACGGCCAGGTCCGGGATGGCGCCCGCCGCGAGGAGCGGCACCGCGAGGACCGCGACGAGGGCCTTGCCGACGTCGAGGAGAAACGTCGCCAGTCCAAGCTTCCACCCGAGGACGCGCCAGACGTTTGTCGCGCCGATGTTCTTCGATCCGTGCTCGCGGATGTCGATGCGGGCAAACTGGCGGGCGACGAGGAGCCCCGTCGGGATTGCTCCGATCACGTAGGCCAGCACCAGGGCGGCGGCATCGATCAGCACGCTCATTCGTCGTCCGCTCCGAGGTCGATCTCGAGGGGACCCCCGTGGGGATCCTCCTCCGTATAGACGCCGGCGATGAAGTCCTCGTCCGCGAGGGCCTCGGTGGGGCGCATGGGGCGAAAGCCGCGCTGGTGCATCTGGCGCACGTGGCGTTCCCACCCCCGCGGCGGGGCCTTGCGCCGGAACCGCATCACCAGCGGCGTGCCCTCCAGCCCCAGCTGGCGATAGAACTGGTTCGTCAGGAACCGCTCGTAGCTGAAGTGCACGTACTTGGGCTCGTTGACAAAGAACGTCAGCGTGGGGGGCCGCGATCCCGTCTGGACCACATACTTGATCGTGAGCGTGTTGCCCTTCATCGTCGGCGGGGTCAGGTAAGCCGTCGCGCGGGCGAGCACCTCGTTGAGCTGCGACGTGGTGAACTCCTTGCGGAAATTCACGGCGCAGTTCTTTACCAGGTCCCAGATGCGGTGGGTGCGTTGGCCCGTCAGGGCGCTGATGGTGACGATCGGCGCCCAGGGCATGAAGTTGAACTCCTCGCGGAGCTTGCGGATCATGGTGCCGTAACTCTCCTCCCGGTTCGGAACCAGGTCCCACTTGTTGAGGAGGATGATGCAGGCGCGGCGGCGCTCGAGGATGTAGCCGGCGATGTGCTGGTCCTGGGCGGTGACACCCTCGGTGGCGTCGATGACAAGGAGGGCGACCTCGGCGCGCTCGATGGCGCGAAAGCTCGAGTGGACGCTCAATTTTTCCGGCCCGCGCTCGATCTTGCCCCGCCGCCGGATTCCCGCCGTGTCGATGATGGTGTAGGGTGTGCCGTCGATTTCCACCGCGGCGTCGATGGCGTCGCGGGTGGTTCCCGCCATCGGGTTGGCGATGGAGCGTTCCTCGCCCACGAGCTTGTTCAGCAGCGTCGACTTGCCGGCGTTCTGGCGCCCGACGATCGCCACCCGGATCGATGGGTCCGCCTCCTCTTCCTCGTCCGGGTCCCACTCCTCGAACCCCTCGGTCACCTCGTCGAGCAGGTCGTACACCCCCGCTCCGTGGAGGGAACTCACGGGAAAGACGGCGTCGACCCCGAACGCGGCGAAATCCGCTACCGCCTGCATCTCCGCGCGGTGGTTGTCGCACTTGTTGACGGCGAGGAAGAAGGGTCGGCCGGAGGCGCGGAGCTTCTCGAGAATTTCCTGATCGATCGGGTCCGAGGGCTGGGCCACGTCCGTGAGGAAGATGACCCGGTCCGACTCCTCGACGGCGATAAGCGACTGCTGGCGCATCTGCTGGAGGAGGCTGGAATCGGTGGAGTCCTCGTAGCCGCCGGTGTCGATGACGGTAAAGGGGCGTCCGCGATAGATGGCGTCGCCATAGTGGCGGTCGCGGGTCATGCCGGGCTCCTCGTGGACGACGGCGCGGCGCTCGCCGATCAGCCGGTTGAAGAGCGTCGACTTGCCGACATTCGGCCGTCCCACCACGGCCACGAGAGGACGCCTCTTCACGACGCCTGCTCCTGCCGCCCGGCGCTCTGCCGCGGGGTGCGAATGCCGCAATGCTCGAGGATCGCCTCGGCGGCCTGGTCGCTGGCGCCCTTGCCGCCGAGCTTCTCGCGCACCCGCGCAAGGTCCGCCAGCATCGTCGCGTATTCCTCCGGATGGTCCAGGTAATACGCCGTCTGTTCGACCAGGTTCAGGGGGGTAAACTCGTCCTGCAGGAGTTCTGGCACCACCCGCGTGCCGGCCACGATGTTCGGCAGGCCGATAAAGCTGTTGGTCAGCAGCTGCTTGCCGATCATCCAGGTGAGCCAGTTGACCTTGTAGA
>CAYQTO010000131.1:0-10383 GCA_964420455.1 uncultured Candidatus Sumerlaeota bacterium
CGGGCCGGTCGCACTTGTTGACCACCACCACCGGCCGCAGCCCCAGCTCGAGCGTCAGAAGCGCCTCCCCGCCCTCGCCGATCCCCACGGATTCCCGCCAACCATCGGCCAATGCCGTTTCGATCGCCGTAAGGACGGTGTCGCGACCGTCGGCAAACTCGCCCAGGGTCAGGCGCGAGGTTCGGCCCGGCGGTGGTTCCGCCGCGGGCAACCGCGCCAGCCGCCGCGCCAGGATCCTCCGGGCCTCCACCCGCGCCCCGAGCCGCGCCAGACCCGCCTCCAACGGCTCCAACGCCTTGCCTTCCTCGTCCGCAAGGTCATAGCGCACCTCCGCCTCGAGCGTCCTGGTGTCCCACGGCACCAGACGGGCCTGCGCGCCGGGACTGCGCAGTTCCTCGTCGATGGGGACACGCACGACAACGCGAAGGGGCGGGGCCGGCGCCTCGCGCGTGCGGACGCACCCAACAATGCAAATCAGCCCGAGGAAAACCGCCAGCCATCGCATGGCGAAGGACCTCGCGGCAAAGCCCCCGGCGAGGCAACCGCGTTCGACGCTAGTGCCGGGCAAGCGGGTCCCTCTCCCTCTCCGTCGCCCGCACCTCGACGCCCCCGTAGCCGGCGCCGGCGAGGGCCTCGCCGAGGCGTTCCGCCAGCCGCGGTGCCACGATCGCCTCGCTCGCAAAATGCCCCACCAGCACCACGTTCAACCCCCGATGGCGTGCCTCGTGGCAGTCGTGGTGCGTCATCTCTCCGGTGACGAGCAGGCGGGGCATGCCCTTGTGCCAGCGGCGGACCACGCTCCCGCCGGAGCCGGACAGGACCATCGCCTCCGTCACGCCCGCCTTCGGATCCCCGACCACGCCGACGGACGACAGTCCGAGGGCCTCCCGGAGCCGTTCCGCAACCTCGACGACGGTCGTCGGAGTCGCAAGCGCCCCCCGCAGCCCCAGCCCCGTCGCCGGCCCATCGCCCGGCACCAGCGTATAGACGTCATAGGCCATCTCCTCGTAGGGGTGCGCGGCGCGGGCCGCCGCCACCACCCGAGGAAGAATGCCGCGGGGGCAGACCGTCTCGAGCCGGACCTCCTCCGCCTCCTCGAAGGCGCCGACGGTCCCCTGATACGGGTTCGCGCCTTCCCCCGGTCGAAAGGTCCCTGTCCCCGGCGTCCGAAACGTGCAGTGCGTATAGTCGCCGATCACCCCGGCACCGGCACCCGCCAGCGCGTCGATCAGCGGCTGTATATGCGTCGTTGGGACGAAGATGGCGATCTTGACCTCGGGGGGGCGAACGTCGGCGGGATGGAGCGGCCGCCGCTCGTCGCCGAGTCCCACCAGGTCCGCCAGCACCCCGTTGGTCCCCCAGGGGACCGAGTCGAGGTTCGTGTGGGCCGTATAGACGGCGATGTCGCGGCGGATCGCCTCGGCGGCCAGCTGCTGGGTCGCGTCGCGCTCTGTCAGGGTGCCCACCGGGCGAAAGAGGAGAGGGTGGTGGACAACGAGCGCCTGGGCCTTCGCCTCAACGGCCTCCGCCAGCGTCTCCCGCGAGACCTCCAACGCCGTGAGGACACGCTGGACCTTTGACTCGGGGCGGCCAACCTGGAGGCCTACGGAGTCCCACTCCTCCGCCAGCGCGGGCGGGATCAACCGGTCCAGCAGGCTTGCCAATTCGGAAAGGGCAATCCGCGACTTGGGGGCCTTTCGCGCCGCCATGGGCACCTCCCGGGGGACAAGGGCTACACGTCGCCACCGGTTAGTCGAACGGCGGGCGCCAACGAAAGCCGAATCGAAAGACGGGGCGGGGCCGTTACTTGCGCTCGAACAACCCGCCAAACAAGCCGCGTACGCGGTTTACCGTCTTGCTGGTGCTTGTGTCGTGGTGGGTCTTGTTGGCCTGGGCGTTCAGGATACAGGTCTGGATGCCGTTGATGAGGTCGGAGTACGTCTGGGGCCGGTCGGTGGGATTCTTTGCCATCATGCGGCCGACAAGCGCGGAAGTCTGGCGGGTGATGCCGTTCACGATTTCCGAGGGCGGCACGAGCGGCTCCTCCTGATGCTGGCGGATCAGTTCCGTCAGCGTCTTGCCGCGAAAGGGAATCATGCCGGTGATCATGTGGTAGAGGGTGGCGCCGAGGGCGTAGATATCGGCGCGGTGGTCCGCGGCGGCGGCATCGACTGCCTGTTCCGGGGCGAAGTAGTGCGGCGTTCCCAGCCCCACATTGGGCCGCGTGTCCGACAGGTCGCCCTCGCCCAGGTTCTTCGCCAGACCCAGATCCGCCAGCTTCACCTGCTTGCTCTTCGTCACGAGGATGTTGGCGGGCTTGATGTCCCGGTGGATAATGCCCGCCTCGAGCGCCGCCTCCAGCCCCTCCGCCACCGACTGGATCATCACCAGCGCCCGCTCCTCCGCCACCGTCCCGTTGATGTTGATCAGCTCGCTCAGCGAGATGCCATCCACGTACTCCATGACGATCAGATAGAGACCCTCGATCTCGTCACAATCGAGGACCCGGACGATGTTGGTATGGTTGATCCGTGCGGCGGAGCGCGCCTCGTGCATGAACCTGTTCAGCAGTTCCGGGTGATAGGCGGCCAGAGTCGGGTCCAGAACCTTGAGAGCCACCGGCATGTTGAGCATGACATGGTGGGCCATATAGACGGAACCGGAAGCGCCACGGCCGAGCTGGCTGGTGATCTGGTATTTGCCGAAGCGGCGCCCGACAAGACCTTGGAGCGTGCCGCGACTTTGCGGGGGACGCTGGGGTGCTGGTTGCTGGGGCGCCGGGGTGGGAGCCCGTGGGGGGCTCGCTCCGGGGGATTGTTCCCCTTCCTCCGCCGCCGATTGCACCCCGGCGGGGTCCAGTTCCGTCTTCGGCATGCCATGGTGCGATGTCGCCGCCTGGGTGGATGCTCCCCCGAAGGCAACTTGCGGTGACGCCTTTGGAGGGAGCGAAACACGCTCGGTGGAGGCTCGGGGAGGCGGCTCGGGGGCTTCCGAGGGAGCGGGCGCCCCGCCAGGCGTGCGAAGCGGCCGGGGCGGCGGCGCCTTGGGACGACCGATGTCCACCCGGTTGACGGATGTCTTGTTGAGAAGGGCCCGACCCGTCGGCGAGGGAACCCCGTGTTCCGACTCTGCAGCCTTGGTGACGGTGATCGCCGGGCTCGCCGTCTTCCTCACCTGGGGGGTGGACTTTGCGAGGGACTGCTGCTTCTGGAGGTCCGAGGAGATCGCGGCCTTCGCCGCCTCGATCGCCATGTAGCCTTTTCCGGCCAGTTCCAGCGAGTCGTAATGCGCCTGGGAGATGACATCCCGCTGGCGGAGTTCCTGCCACACGGACTTGCCGGAGGCCTGAGCGGCGGCGCCGGCCTCGTCAAGCTGGTCGGGGGTGAGCAACCCCAGGCCGAGGACTATGTCTCGCAGGGCGGTTGAGCGTTCTTCCTTCGTCATTCCGTACGATTCCCGTCCACTCCGCAGAGGGATCGCGCCAATTTGCATCAAATCTGACAAAGATTAGCACGATCTGAAACCCCGAGTCAATGGCACACGCCGTTCAACGCCGTCCAAAGAGGCCGGTAATCCACCCGAGCATGGCGGTGAGGGGGCCGCCACTTGTTTGCCGCACGCTGGCCGGAGCGGCGTACGGCGACGCGGAGGCCGATCCCCGCGACGGCGCGTCCACATAGCTCCGGGCGCTTTCCGGAACGGGGGCCGCCACCGCCTTGGGAGCGATCGGACGCCGCACCATCCCGAAACGCGATTCCACATCCTCCGCCAGGCGGTGGAACATGGTCGCCGCCATCGAGGACGGCGCCTTGGTGATCACCGGCAGCAATTCCTCCCGCGAGGCCGCGATGGTTCGGTCCATCGGCACCGTGACCCGGAACTCGAGGCCCGAGTACTGTTTCACGATGGCTGAGAAGGTGTTCTTCGCCGTTGGCGAGAACGCCGTGTCCCCCGTGATGATCGATTCCCCCATCGCGACGTTTTCCGAAGGGATCATGGTCAGCGGGAACCCCAGCAGGTTCAGCCGCTTGTTCTCCTTCTTCACCTCGGTCAATACGCGAAGGGTGTCCAGCAACCGGTCGTAGCTTTCCGCATCGTACTGCAGCGGAACCAACACATGCTCCGTCAGCCTGAGAATCTCCCGGTGGGCGTCCCCGTCCACCGACGGACAATCGAAGATCACGTAGTCGTGTTCCTTGGCGATGCGCTGGAACTTGTCTTCGGAATGGCCCGAGTCCGGGTTGATGACCGAACGGCCGAAGCCACAAAGGACCGACAGGCCGGAGACGGGAGAGGAGCGCATGATCTGGGTCGCCTTGCGGTCGAGAACCAGGCCCGAGTCCGACAGGCCCATCATGTCGTCGTAGGCCCCCTCCGGGTCCCCCTCCACAAGGAGGACCTGCTTGCCGGTGGTGGCCAGCACCGCGGCGAGGTTCAGGGCGAGCGCCGTCTTGCCGGAGCCGCTCTTCAGGTTGGTGATCGCGATCTTGATCGTGCTCATGGGGGGTCGTCCTCCGGGACGGTGGTCGGTCAGGGCTGGGAAGTCTCCGCGTCGTCCTGCTCGCGGGACTTCATTTCGAAGGCCGTCAGATACTTCAGGATTTCTCCCCGGCGTTCGAGGAGGTAAAGCTGGTCGTTGTTCGTGCCAAGTTCGTAGTCGAGGACGTCGCCCTCGACATGGACGGGCGACTCGTCGCCGCGGATCGGGTCGATGACCCACAACGTTTCGTCGCCGTCGCGCGCCACGATCCAGGATTGTGCACCGACGAGGTCGCGAAATTCCCGCTGGGTCTTGCAGTAGCCGCGGATGCCCTGGCGCGCCACGCGGAAGAATTGGTAACACATGCGCAGCCGCACGAGCACCCACGCCCCTGCCGCCGCCCGCGACCGCGTCGCCGCCACGATCCGCCCCGGCAGCCAGTGGCTTTCCACCTGCGTCCCCTCCGAGTTGTAGAAGTGCACCGCATGATCGTCCGAATCCAGCGACACGATCATCAGTGCATTTTCCTCGTCGAAGGAGATGAAGAACCCGCCCGCCTCGTGGTCCAGTCGCGCCGTCCACAACTGGTTGCCGTCCGCATCATGGAAACAGACGTTGTGACCGATCATCAGCGCCACCGCCGAGAGGTCGTGCGCCACCGCCAGTTGGTCGATCTCCGCCTCCAGTTCCCACGCCTTGTCCGTCATCTCGTGGTCCGACATGACCAGGATCGTGTTGTTGCAGATCAGCGGGAGGGCGCCATGGCTGGGAAGTCCGACGGTGTCCGGGGCGGTTTCAAACAGCCGCTTGCCGGGCGATCCGTTGGACTTCACCTCGTTGATGCCCTTCGTTCCGATCAGCAGCATGTCCCGGCCGTCGTCGAGATTCAGCAGCCGTCGCGCCCCCGTGTCCGTCGTCCGCGACCACAACTTGGAAATCCGCAACGCCCCCACGCTCGACGACTCGGAGACGTCCAGCTCCTTCAGGCTTTCCGGCACGTACAGGTCCGCCGGGACGGCGTCCTCGAATCCCTCGCCGAAGAAGTCCTCGCGCAGCTGCGCCACCGCCTCCGCCGAGGCATCGGCCGCGGGGAGCGCCGCCGGAGCGACCTCCTCCCCGAGGGATGCGATATCCTGCCCTGATTCGGAGTCGTCCCGCTGGCCCACGGCCACGGGCGAGGACTCCGGCTCCGCGCTCACGGGGCTATCCGGGACCGTGGACGGATCGAAGCTCGGGCTGGAATCAAAGAAGGAGAACGGATCTCCGTCGTCGTCATCATCGGCGGGCGCAGAAAGGGGCCCGGCCGACGCCGGTGCCGGTTCGGGCTCGGCCTCCGGTTCGGGCTCGGGATCGGATGGCGCCTCGTCCAGAAGCCCGAGTTCCTCCTCACCCTCGCCCGCCTCGGCAAACCCCGCATCTTCCTCCCCGGTCTCCTCGTCCACCTCGAACACCGGATCCGGCTCTTCGTCCGCGTCCGGTTCCCCGGAAATCTCTTCGACGGGCTCGGCGACATCGGGGGATTCCTGCGCTCCCTCGGCATCGACCCGATCCACCGCGTCGGCTTCCTCGTCCGTTCCCACGATCGCGGGCGCCCCTTCGGCAAGGGCTTCCGTCGGCTGCTCCGGCAAGGCCACCCCCGGCTCGGGCTCGATGGCGAAGTGTTCCACCTGGTTGTCTGTTTCCGCGAGCGCCGCGGGAGCAACCCCCTCTGGTTCTTCCTCGATCGCAGTCTCTTCGGAAGGGTCCGAGTCGGCGGTTTCGCCAGGCGCGGCGCTGTCCGTTCCGGCTGCGTCCGCCGCGGCCTTCTCCTCCACGCCTTCTTCCGGAGCCTCTTCGACGACCTCCGCGGAGGTCTGCGCGACCTCCGCGGAGGTCTGCGCGTCGGCGGCGTGGGAGGGCTCTCTGGCCTCCGGCTGCTCCACCGGGACCTCCTGAGGCTCAAGATCCACCGTCGCGTCGGTATGGATCGCGTGCTCGCCCGGCGCGGTCTGCTCCGTTGGCTGGTCCACGGCGTCGCCCGTGGGCGCGGCGGTGGCAAAGGCATGCTCGAACAGGTCTCCCGGCTTGACGAAGGACACGCGCCCGCTCGCTCCGGTGATGATCTCCGCCTGGCTGCTGGAGAGATCCTCGATCGCCTCGCCGAGGGCGGGAATGTCGACATCGAGGGCGGCGCAGACCTCCTCGAGGCGGGTGACGAGTTCCTCGGCGCTGGGGCGCTCGACCGCCTTCTTGGCCGCCATGGAGGACACCAGCTCGACGAGCCGGGGATGGATGTGATCGGCGAAGGGAATCTCGCCCTCGAGGTGCCCCTTGAACACGTCGACCGGGCTTCCGGAGAAGGGCACATCGCCATGGAGGAGCTCGAAGAGCAGGATGCCGAGGGCGTAGATGTCCGACTTAAGATCGTACTCGTCGTAGAACTGCTCGGGGGCCATGTATCCGGGCGAGCCGATGCTGGTCATGGCCTTGTTCGTGAGGCCGATGAACTTGGCCACGCCGAAGTCGGTGATCTTGTACAGTTCGCGATGGGAGCGGCCGAAGATGAGGATGTTCTCCGGTTTGATGTCCCGGTGGATGATATGGTTTCGGTGGGCGTGGGCGAGGCCGCGGGCGACCTGGACCATGATCTGGAGGCTTTGGTCGGCGGGAAAGGGAACCGCGCCGGGAAGGCGCTCGCGGAGGGAGCCGCGGTCCGCAAACTCGAAGATGAGGTCGCTCGAATCGGTGGAGGCGTCGAAGAGGTCGACGCATTGGACGATATGCGGGTGATCGAGCCGCATGATCATCTTGAGTTCGGAGAAGTAGGCGGTCTTGTCGCCGCGCTTGATCGTGAAGTGCTTGATGGCCACATCCTTCCCCGTGTGCCGTTCGCGGGCGCGGATCACCATCGCAAAGGAGCCATAGCCGAGGACCGAGATCGGCTCGTAGCGCTCCATGAGCGGAGGGGCGAGAAGGGGAATGATGCTGCTATCGGAATTCATTTCACCGCTGCGGGGAATGGGGATGGTAACGCCGGGTGGGCCGGCTGGGAAGTCAACCTGCGTGGCAAGGGGCCGGGCGGGTAACCCGCGCCGGCACTAAACCCGGAGCTTTCGGATGATCTCGTCGTGGCCCATTCCCTGTTCGAGCCACTCGGGGACGTCGGCGAGGCGGCTTTCGAGGCCGATGATGAACCGCGAGACCGGCGCGCCCTGCATCACCGACTCCGTCTCATAACAATCCATCTCCTTGCCCGTCGCCAGGCTGAAGACCGCCTTCAGCACGCCCTCCAGGAGGACATCCATGCGTTGGCCGGCCTCACCAAGGACACTGCCAAGGATCGGATTCTTGACGCTGATCGTGAGAATCCCCAACGCGATGTGGTCGAACTCGAGGCGCATGCGCCCCCAGCCGGTCATCGCGAAGTACTCCGACAGCAGCGCGTTGAACCGCGCCATGCTCATCTTGTCCATGCCCTCTCCGTAGAAGGCACTGGTTTCCTCGATGAAGCGGTGGGCGAAGCGCTCGCCCCAGATTTCCCCACACCGGCGGAGGACCAGGGCCCATGCGGGCCCGGTCTCGTTCTTGAGACCGATATAGACGCCGCGCAGGGCAAAGCTCGAGAAGGTCACCACCTTGACCCCGTTGCGCGTGGCCATGGCGCCATCGCGCAGGTCCAGATCATAGTATGTGGACGGGTTGAAGAGGTTGGGGACGAGGTAGTTGGAAATGTTGGCGACAGTGCTCATGGGCGGGGATGGATCTCCGGGGGGCGTTGGTGTTGGGTTTAGTTTTCCCACTCAAATTTTTCGAAGAAGCCTTCGGCCTGGTCGACCTCGGCGGCGGGTGCCCCGGGCCTTAGGGCGGAGGATGCCGGGGAGGCGGCGGAGGCGGTGGTCGCAACCGCGGCGGAGGCGAGCGGAAGCCCCCGCCCGCTTTCTCCCGTCCAGTCCACAGAGCCGAGAAACTCCGTGACCGAGTGGCTGTGGATGAGGGTGGCGATTTGCTCCGGCGAGGCGACAACCGCCGCCGGTGCGGACGCGGAGGCCACCATGGCCACCGCCCGGGAGGCACCGGTCCCTGCGGGGGCCGAGATCGGCTGACCCGACCACGGGATCGCCCCGAGGAATTCCGTTACGGGGAAGGTCAGATCGATCTCGCCGATGGAGCGGCCCTGAGGCTCCGTCGCTGCCTGCTGCACCCGGATTTCCGGGGCCTTGTCCGACTTCGCCACCCCGAGTTGGCCCAGGAGCGAGAGGATCTCCTCGAGCTGGGGATAGACGTTCGCTTTCGTCATGCGGCTTCCCTTTCCGGAAGGGGGGGATTTACAGTTCGGCGGCCTTCGCCTTGAGGTTCGCCATGTCCACGTCGACATCGCCCAGTTCCATGATGCGCGAGCGGGTGATGATCTTGCCCTTGGCAACCAGGATGCGGCCGTCGATCGGGTGGAGGATGTTGGTCTTGGCGCGCTTGCCGATGAAGCTCTCGAGGTCGGTGGTCGACTCGATGAACATGCCGTCGGGGAGGCGAACCACCACGCCATCGGCGAGGACCTTGGCCTGGCAGGAGAGGCGGGAATTCTGATTGGCCCCGGACACGCCGAGCAGTGTCCGCTTCTCGCGGTCCGTCGGCGGCGTCAGCTTGTCCATCCCCTGCTCGACCCACACGTGGCACGTCGCGCACAGGCCCTTTCCCCCGCACGCCATCAACACATCAAGCTCCTCCGAGAGAATCGCGTCGAGCACGCGTTCCTCGGTCTTCACCTGTACCGCTTTGCCCATCGGCATGAAGGTCAGTTCTTTCATCGGTGGCCCCTGGCGATCGATCGGAGGTGGGAATGGGTGAAGGTCAGAGCGCAAGGGCTGGTCCATAAGGCATTTACCCCCTTGGGGATGGGCTAACTCGAACAATTTCAGGTTCAAGAACGAAAAACCGCCATCCCCGAGGGGATGGCGGCCAAATTGCCTGCATCGATATAAGGCGTCCTGCCCGAAATTGGTTGGTTTAGGATGAGGGCACTTGCGAGCGCTGGCTATCCACCCATTCCTCAAGCCCGTAGGTCGCAATCTTTCGCTGGAGCGTGCTCCGCGAGATCTGCAGCTTCTGGGCGCACTGGGTCTTGTTGAAGTTGAGGCGCGACAGGGCCTTCTTGAGGTAGCGCTTCTCGAGCTCCTCGAGGGGAATGATGTCGCCCTCCTCGCGGTCGAGCTCATACTCCGGCGTGCTCGTGCTCGCACCGCCGTCCATCACGCCGTTCTCGCCGTGGTTGGTCGTCCTCGTCTGGAAGCAGTAGCGGCGGATCGCCACCTCGTCCAACTGGATCATGTCGGAATCGGCGAGGATAATGAGCCGCTCGACCATGTTCTTGAGCTCGCGGACATTTCCCGGCCAATAGTAGCTTCGAAAGAACTCCATCACCTCGTCGGAGAAGCCCGAGATCTTCTTGCCCAGCTCGAGCGTCTTTTCCCGCAGGAACACATGCGCCAGTGTTTCGATGTCTTCCGGGTGTTCGCGCACCGGCGGCATGTGGATGGTCATGACGGCGAGGCGGAAATAGAGGTCCTCGCGGAATTCGCCCCGGGCGCACATCTTCTGGAGGTTGCGGTTGGTGGCGGCAATGACGCGGATGTCGACCTGGCGGGGCTTGTCGGTGCCGATGCGGGAGACCACCCGGTCCTCCAGGACACGGAGCAGCTTGGGCTGGACCGACATGTCGAGTTCGCCGATTTCGTCGAGAAAGATCGTCCCTCCGTCGGCAAGTTCGAAGAGGCCCTTGCGGGTTTCCTTGGCGTCGGTAAAGGCGCCGCGCTCGTGGCCGAAGAGTTCCGCTTCGATCAGCGGCCGGGGGATCGCGGAGCAGTTCACGCGCACGAGCGGGCGGTTGCGCCGCGTGCTCAGGTCGTGGATCGCCTGCGCGGCCATCT
>CAYQTO010000132.1:0-5059 GCA_964420455.1 uncultured Candidatus Sumerlaeota bacterium
ACCATGACCGCCGGATGCACGTTTCACGGCGGGACGGACCTGAGCGACGTTGCCAGCCGCGCCAGCCTCACCAACGTGACCACCGGCGACGGCACCTTCGAGAATTACACCGCCACGGGCCACTACAGCGGCACGGAGATCGGCATCAGTGTCGGCCTCCCCTTCCTCATCAAGCTCTTCGAGATCTACCCGATGACGAACAACGAGGACCTGCTGACGCAGGTGGCGGAGAAAGCCCGAGAAGACGGTGCGGACGCCATGATCAACGTCATGCCCGCCAAGTCGCTTTACACGGGCATCCCGTTCCTTTTCGTGGGCGTGCACCTTGATTCGGCGGAAGGCACGGGCATCGACTCGCGCTGACCCGGGACACTCCCCCCGAATGCAGCCGCCCCGCGCCGGTTCCAGGACCCGCGCGGGGCGCTCTTTTCCGGCGACGTGATTCGAGCGACCGGCGTGAGGGCTTGACGACTTAACCTGTCGGATTTGGAATCGACCATGCGCGCGTCGGAATCATGCGCCAGCCACCTTTCCCGAATTGATCGCCATATGAAGAAACAGCCCTCACCCGAACTGATCGCCAAGGCGTCCGAGCACTTGCGGGCGCTTGCAGACGAAGCGCGGCTGCGCATGCTGCTGCGGCTCCGCGAAGGGGAAACAAACGTCTCCACGATTGTGGAGGAGTTCGGCCTCGCCCAGGCGTCGGTGTCGAAACACCTGGCGATCCTCCGCCAGGCGGGCTTTGTTAAGGTCCGCCGTGAGGGGGCCCAGTCCCTCTACAGCATCAAGGACGAGACGGTTTTCGACCTGTTCCGGATGGTGTGCGATGGGGTGCGGCGCTATCAGGCGGAGATGTCGGAGGCGATCGGGCTGAACGAGCCCAACTTCGATATCTGATTTCATGGATTTCATCCATCGGATTTAGCTTGTCTCCTCCAAATCGCGATATCACGCTACCAGCCTGAAGTGATTTTCAGGCTGGAGCCACCGATGGAACTGGATGTCGTCCTCTTATCCCGTCTGCAATTTGCGCTGACGATCATGTTTCACTACCTCTTCCCCCCGCTGACGATCGGTCTGGGGGTCCTCCTGGTGATCATGGAGGGTTCGTATCTGAGGACCGGGAACCCGGTCTACGAGGCGATGACGCGTTTCTGGGTGAAGATCTTCGCCCTGACCTTCGGTCTCGGGGTCGCCTCGGGCATTGTGATGGAGTTCCAGTTCGGTACAAACTGGGCGGCGTATTCGCGGTTTGTGGGTGACGTGTTCGGATCGGCGCTGGCCGCCGAGGGGATCTTTGCCTTCTTCCTCGAATCGGGCTTCCTCGCGGTGCTGGTCTTCGGCTGGAACAAGGTCTCGCCGAAGATGCACTTCTTCTCCACGATTATGGTCAGTCTGGGGTCGATGTTCTCGGCGGTCTGGATCGTGATCGCCAACAGTTGGCAGCAGACGCCGGCGGGCTACAACATCGTGGATGCGGCGGGAAATATCCTCGCCCGCCAGGGGGAGCCGTTCCTCTACAACCCCGAGTTGAATGGCATCCAGCCCCGGGCGGAAATCACGAGCTTCTGGGAGCTGGTCTTCAATCCGTCGAGCGTGGCCCGCATCAGCCATACGGTGGTGGGCGCGATCATCCTTGCCGGGTTCGTGGTCATGAGCGTCTCGGCGTTCTACATCATCAAGAACCGGCACCTCGACCTTTCCAAGCGGGCGTTCAAGATCGCGCTGGTGATGACGACGGTATTCTCGATCAGCCAGCTCTTCCTGGGCCATTGGTCGGCCAAGATCGTCGAGGAGCATCAGCCGGCGAAGCTTGCCGCATTCGAGGGCATCTTCGAGACGGAGGAGTACTCGCCGCTCTACCTGTTCGGGTTTCCCGACGTGGAGAACGAGAAGGTCTACGGCATCGCGATTCCCGGAATGCTGAGCTACCTGGTGCATGCGGAGTACTTCATTCCGACGGGCGAGTCCTTCCGCGAGCCGGTGCGGGGATTCGACACGCTCGGGCCCGGGGGAACACCGCTTCCCGAGGAGGATCGTCCTCCCGTACATCTCCCCTTCCAGATGTACCACATCATGATTGGCCTCGGAATGTACTTCATCGGCATCAGCCTGTTCGCGAGCTTCCTCCTGTGGCGCGGCAAGCTCTTCCAGCAGAAGTGGCTGATGTGGGTGTTTGTGTTCTCGGTGGTGTTGCCGTACATCGCGAACCAGGCGGGATGGATCGCGGCGGAGGTGGGACGCCAGCCGTGGATCGTCTATAACCTGCTGCGGACGGCGGACGGCGTGTCGCTGTCGCCGGCGGTCAACGGCCAGTCGGTCCTGGCGTCGCTGATCCTCTTCACGATCCTCTATGCGCTGCTGTTCGCGATGTATATCTACCTGATGGACCGCAAGATCAAGGCGGGGCCGGAGGATCCGGAGGAACTCGCCCGGATCAAGGCCGGCGGTCCGGAGGGGCTGAAGGAAGCCGTGACTCTGCGTGGCCCTGGCCAGGCCCACCTGGCCGAGTAAAGGAGAAACGACCACATGGGCTATATCGACCTCAACATGACGTGGTTCTTCCTGATCGGGGTGCTGCTGATCGGGTATGCGATCCTGGACGGCTTCGACCTCGGAGTGGGGGCGCTGCATCTCCTGGCGAAGGGCGACCGCGAGCGGCGTCTCTTCATGAACTCCATCGGCCCCGTGTGGGACGGCAATGAGGTGTGGCTGGTGACCGGCGGCGGCGCGCTCTTTGCCGCGTTTCCCCACGCCTACGCCACCGCCTTCTCCGGCTTCTACCTCGCCTTCATGCTGCTTCTCTTCGCACTGATCTTTCGCGCTGTCGCTCTCGAGTTCCGCAGCAAGGAACCGATGCAGTGGTGGCGAAACATGTGGGACGTGGCCTTCAGCGTGGCGAGCATCGTCGCCGCGATCCTCTTTGGCGTGGCGATCGGCAACCTTGCGGTCGGATTGCCCATTGATGCCGAGATGGAATACCAGGGCGGCTTCTTTGATCTGCTCGGCCCCTACCAGATCATCGTCGGCCTGTTCAATCTCTCCCTCTTCACCATGCACGGCGCGATCTATCTCTACCTCAAGATGGAGGGCGAGGTGCAGGAGAAGGTGCGTGGGTGGATCTACCCCTCGTTCTTTGTCTTCCTCGCGATGTACCTCATCACCACGATCTATACGCTGACGATCTACCCCCAGATGGTGGAGAACTTCCAGATTTTCTGGTGGGGCTGGATCGTGGCGGCGCTGAACGCGCTGGCGATCGCGAACATCCCGCGGGCGCTGCACAAGGGGTTGCCGTTCCGGGCGTTCATCTCCTCGTGCTGCACCATCGCCGCGCTGATCTTCCTCTTTGGCATCGGGACCTTCCCGAACCTGATCGTGTCCGATCTCGATCCGAGCTACAGCCTGACGATCTACAACGCGGCCTCGTCCCAGAAGACCTTGTTCATCATGCTCGTGGTGGCGATCATCGGCATGCCGTGTGTCCTGGCGTACACGATTTCGATCTACTATATCTTCCGCGGAAAGACGAAGCTGGACCAGTTCAGCTACTGATCGGGGAAGACGCAGGAACGTGGGTCACCGGGCAGCGGCAAGGTCGCTGCCCGGTTCGCGTTGAGGGGTGTGGGGCCGATTGGTGGATGGCCCCCTTGCAGAAGGGGTGGCCTACATGCCGAGGCCGCCGGCGACCTCGAGGACGGTGCCGGTGATGTAGGCGCTGTCGTCGCTGGCGAGGAAGGCGACCGGGCCGGCAACGTCCTCCGGCGTGCCGAAGCGTCCAAGCACGATCTCGCCCTTGAGCCGTTCCTTGATGTCGTCCGGCAGGTCGGCGGTCATGCGCGTCTCGATGAAGCCTGGGGCGATGGCGTTGACGAGAATGTTGCGGGGGGCGAGTTCGCGGGCGAGGGCCTTGGTCATGCCGATCATGCCGGCCTTTGCGGCGCAGTAGTTCGCCTGGCCGGCGTTGCCGATCACGCCCACGATGCTCGAGACGTTGATGATGCGCCCCCACCGGGCCTTCATCATGGGGCGGGTGGCCGCCTTCGACAGGAGGAACGCCCCCTTGAGGTTCACGCGGAGCACGTCGTCCCAATCCTCGTCCTTCATGCGCATGACGAGGGTGTCGCGGGTGATGCCGGCATTGTTGACAAGGATGGAGAGCGCGCCAAGTTCGCCGGTGGCGGTGGAAACGAGTCGGTCGACGACGGCGGGGTCGCTCGCGTCGCCGGCGACAGCGAGGGCGTTGCCGCCGGCCGCGCGGATTTCCGTGGCCACCGCGCCGCAGGATTCCTCGCGGGCGGAGTTCACCAGCACCGCGGCGCCGTCCGCCGCGAGGCGCAGCGCCACCGCCCGACCGATTCCCTGGCCGCCACCGGTCACGATCGCGACCTTTCCGTCGAGCTTGCCCATGATTGGTCTCCGTATAGAAAGATAGACGCTCGGATCAGCCCTTGAGCGCCGCGAGGGTCTTCTCGATCGCGGCCTCGGACTCCGTCGTGTGACAGGGGATGTCCTTGTCGATGCGGCGCACGAGGCCGGCGAGGACCTTGCCCGAGCCGACTTCGACGAACTCCTCCACCCCCTCGGAGAGGAGGCGCCGGACGCAGTCGATCCAGAGGACCGCACTGGTCACCTGACGGACGAGGCCGGTCCTGATGAGATCGGTGCTGGCGACGACGGTGGCATCGGCGTTGTTGACGAAGAGCAGGGAGGCATCGCGGATTTCTGCGGCGTCGAGGGCCTCGCGCATGGTGGCGGCGGCGGGCTCGACAAGGGGCGAGTGGAAGGCGCCACTGACGGGGAGCGGGAGGGCGCGCTTGGCGCCGGCCGCCTTGGCCTTCTCGCAGGCACGGTCGATGGCCGCCGGGTCGCCGGAAATCACCACCTGGGCCGGTTCGTTAAGGTTGGCGGGGACGGCGATCTCCTCGGCGGTGCTCGCTTCACGACAGAGGGCGGTGACCTGGTCGACGTCGAGGCCAACAATGGCGGCCATGGCGCCGGGGCGCTTGTCCCCCGCACTGGCAAAGGCCACCCCGCGGGTGCGCACCAGCCGCAGGCC
>CAYQTO010000132.1:5069-6536 GCA_964420455.1 uncultured Candidatus Sumerlaeota bacterium
GGCTTCGTCGACGCCGATCAGCGCGACCATGCCGCTGGGCGTCGCTTCGGCGGCCTCCTGCATCGCCTGACCGCGCAGGCGCACCAGCCGCAGGCCTGTCTCGAAGTCGAAGGCGCCGGCGGCATACAACGCGGAGTACTCACCGAGGGAGTGGCCGGCCACGGCGAAGGGCTCGATGCCCTCGGCGCGGAGCATCTCGAGGGTGGCGGCACTCGCGAGATAGAGGGCCGGCTGGGTGTTTTCCGTCTTTCGCAGCTCGTCCTCGGGCCCCTCGGCGCAGAGGGTGGACAGGGGGAAGCCGAGGACCTGGTCGGCGCGGGAGAAGAGGGCGCGGGCGGCATCGTTTCGGGCTGCCGCCGCCTGGCCCATCCCGGGGGCCTGACTGCCCTGGCCCGGGAACAGGAATCCGATCTTCTTCATTGGGTCATCCTTGCGGGGTTTTGGTCTACCAGCGGACGACGGAGGAGGCGTAGGTCAGGCCGGCGCCGAAGGCGACAAGGCCGCAGACGGTGCCGGGCTTGAGGCGTCCCTCCAAGCGGGCAGTGTCGAGGGCGAGGGGGATGCTTGCCGCCGACGTGTTGCCATAGCGGTCGATGTTGATCACGACCCGGTCCTCGTTGAATCCAAAGCGTTCCATGGCCGACTGAATGATGCGGATGTTGGCCTGGTGGGGGACGAGGAGGTCGACGTCGGAGGAGGTGAGACCGGCGCGCTCGAGCGACCGTTCCATCGATTCCTGGAGGGCGCGGACGGCAAACTTGAAGACCTCGCGGCCGTTCATCTGCATGAAGTTGTCGCGATGGGTGACGTTCTCCGGCGTGGCGGGAACAGCGCCCGCACCGACCTTCTTCATGAGGAGTTCGGCGCCGCTGCCATCGGACCCGGCATCGTGACCCAGGAGGCCTCGCCCCTCCTCGACGGAGCCGACAACGACGGCCCCCGCCCCATCACCAAAAAGAATGCACGTGTTGCGGTCCTTCCAGTCGACCATCCGCGAGGCGCAGTCGCACCCGATCACGAGGACGTTGCCGGCCAGACCGGAATGAACGAGGCTGTAGGCGTTCTGAAGACCCTGGACGAAGCCGGTGCAGGCCGCATTGAGGTCGAACGCCATGCAGGTAGGAATGCCGAGCTTGTGCTGCACGATGCAGGCGGAGGGGGGGACCATATAGTCGGGGACGAAGGAGCAATAGACGACGGCGCCAATGTCGCCGGGGGCGAGGCCCGCATCGTCGAGGGCGTTGCGCGCAGCAACCAGCGCGAGGTCCGTCGGCACCTGGTCGTCGCCGATGATCCGCCGCTCGCGGATGCCGGTCCGGCTGATGATCCACTCGTCGCTGGTGTCGACCATCTTCTCGAGGTCGGCGTTGGTGAGGACCCGGTCGGGGACACACACGCCGAGACCGCGGATACCGATGGGTGGATGGACATGGTTGTTGTTCGAGGTCATGCGGTTATTCCGGAACG
>CAYQTO010000132.1:6546-10372 GCA_964420455.1 uncultured Candidatus Sumerlaeota bacterium
GAGGCCTTTGCCACAATCGGCTAGTGCTGGAGAGCGGGTAGGCGCGGGGGCAAGCTCCAATTGGGTCGGCGGAAAGGGGTGGCCGACTCAGGACGCGCGGGTGAGGACGAGTTGGCGCAGGCGATTGGCGCCGGCACGGGCATACATGAGGGCGTTGCGAGGCGATCCCGCCTTGGCGAACATGCGGGCGATGTAGCGTGGGCGGAGGGAGAGACGAAGCAGGTGGCGCCGGCGCCAGTCCTCGAGGAAGGCACTGTCCAAGCCGCTGTAGGTGCGCATGGCGCCACTGGCGTAGCCGGCTCGGCCGGGATCGTAGCCCTCCACAAACAGGTCGTCCTGGACCGCGATCTCGTGCAACTCGGTCCCGGGAAGGGGCGTCGCGATGTTGAAGTCGAAGAAGTCCGGGTCGATGTCCTGGATAAACTCCCAGGTGTGCTCGAGCGTTTCCTCGGTCTCCCACGGCAGCCCGATCACGAAGAAGGTGTGGACGCGAAGCCCGTTGCGCTTGACGCAGGCGACGGCCTCCCGGGCCTGCGCCACCGTCGCGTTCTTTTTCATTTTCTGGAGCATGTCGTCGTCGCCGGACTCGAGGCCGAAGGCAACCACCCAGCATCCGGCGGCTTTCATGGCCTGGGCGCGCTCGTCGTCGATCGTGTCCACGCGGCTGTTGCAGCCCCAGCGGATGTCGAGCCCCGCCTCGCGAATGAGCGCACACAGTTCCAGCAACCACTTCTTGTTTATGGTGAAGGTGTCGCCGTGAAAGAGAAACTCGCGGATGCCGTGGATTTCCACGCATTCGCGGAGTTCCTCCACGATGTCGGCGGGCGGGCGGTAGCGGACCGAGTAGTCCGTGAGGGCCCCGGCGGGACAGAAGACGCAGTGGGCGGGGCAGCCGCGGTTGCCATGGACGACGGTGAGCGGGTTGCCGGTCTCGGGCGAGACGTACAGCTCGTTGCGGAGGAGGTGGCGCGCGGGATAGGGGAGCGAGGCGAGGTCGTGAAGGAGCTCGCGCTTGCCGGTGAAGAAGATGCGGTTGGCGAACTCGGGCCCCTCGACAACGTCGATGTGTTTTTCCTCGGGGGCGCGGCGCGCCTTGACGCGGGAAATCTGGGCCTTGCCTTCGGGCTCGGCGAGGGGGCGGTCGGGCTTTTCGCCGAGGCGCTGCAGCACTTCGCCGCGGAAATGGAGCCCGCGGACTTCGCTGAAGGGGACGCCACGGGCGATCTCCTCCACGACGGTTTCGGGCTCGTTGGGGAGGATGAGGTCGAGCTCCGGGTGGTCGGTCAGCGCGTGGACGGCATTGACGACGAGGGTCTCGCCCTTCGCCACAGTGAGGATGCCGGGGAGCCGTTCCTTGGCAAGGCGGCAGGTTTGCAGGTCGCCGTCCAAAGTGGCCGTGGTGGAGTTGAGGACCAGGACGTGGGGGCGGAAGCGCTCGAGGTCGCGGAGAAAATGGTCCCAGGTACGGCGGGCTGCGGGATAATCCCGGATGCGGCAGACGGCCCCGGCGCGTTCGGCGCAGGCTGCGGAAACGGCGAGATCAATGGGGGGGAAGATGACCTGTACGGTCTGGTCCTCGACGGTACATTGGCAGCGGTCGTCGCGCCGGTAAAGGCCCGTTGGAGGATTGATGAAGAGGAAGCGGCGGAAACGTTGTGCCATGGTGATCTCGGAGGGAAGCGGACGTCGTTCAACCGCGGCGCCCGGGTTCCGTCAAGCAAGGATCAGGCGCAGCGGTGGTGGCGGGGCCCGCCAACATGGATAGGGCGTGTCATTGGCGCCCCTCGCCGTAGAGGACACGGTCGATGGCGATGGTGTTGTGCATGCCCATGGTGGTCCATTCCCAGAGGCCCTCGAGGCCGGCGGCGAGGACCGGGTCCGGCTGCCAACGCTCCGGCGGGAGGCCCCGTAGCCGGTTCAGCGCCTCCTCCATCGACGTCTCGAGGGTGTTGACCGGGAACTTCACCCGCGTGATGACGCGGTTCAGAAGGTGGTTCTCGTCGAGGATCACGAGAAAGTCGTAAGGGGGCCAGCCGGCATTGCGGGCACCGCCGAGGCGCCGGTCTGCAAAGGTCGCCCTCAGGCGGTAGATCCGCAGGCTTTCCCCGTTGATGACAGCACGATACACGGTGGCGTCCTCCGCGGTCGTCACCTCCCCCATCCCGGGGGTGGGGAGGCGGTCGACCTCCACACTGTCGGCGGAGATGCCGAAGAACGTCTGCATGACCGCATCAAGGTTGGGGATGGGGACGCCGATGGCGGGGAGGGGGAGTTCGAGCAGTGCGTCGTACTCCCCGGGCTCGAGAACCTCCTCGTTGCGAACACGAGGTTCCCTGAGTTCGCCGTCGTCAAAGCGAAGGGTGATCCGCTGGAAGGTGCCCCCGCGGGGCAGGGGCATGCGCCAGGCGCCGCGGTCCTGGAAAGGGTCGGCACCGGGCTCGAGCAGCAGGTCGATCAGGAGGTGCGGACGTGTTGCCTCCTCGCGCAGGAGGTTCGTGAGTTCGCGCTCGCCGAGGCTGCTGAAGGCAACCACCAGGTCGCCCCGGGCCCGGGCCTCGCCGATCGTCTCCAGCCGCTCCTGCATGGGGACCTCGCTCATGTGTGCCACCAACCCGGTGATGCCGCGGATGGGATCGAGCGTGGTCACGCTGATGAAGGTCAGGTCGGGCTGGTCCTCATAGTCGATCGTCTTCGCATCGGGAAACTCCCAGGAGCCGGTGATGCGTTCCACATAGTCGGACTTGAGACCGGTGATGACCTGCTCGCGCTGGGCGGGTGTGCCGTAGTGGAGGCCGACCTGAATGGCGGTGCGAAAGGCGGCGTCGCGGGGGCTGAGGTTCACGACGTCGAAGCCGAGGCGCTCGTGGAAGACGCCGGAGGGGGTGGTGTAGGAGGTCTCGAGGCTGGTGGCGAGGGAGGCAAAGTTTCCGCCTTCCACGAGCAGCGCGTCCTCGCGGTCCTCCTTCTCCTCGCGCAGTTCCCTCTCGAAGACGGCGGCGGCATCTTCCACTGGAGGGTCTTCGGCCATCACGGGAAACAGCCAACCCGAATTGCCTGTGAGGAGAAGTTCGTAGGTGTCGGCGCCCGGGGTGGGCCGGGGGAGGAAGGCGAGGGCGGCGAGCGCGAGCGTGGCGGTCAGTCGTCCCAGGAATCGCGGCATTTCAGCAATCCTTGCGTGAAGGTGGGGCACGGTTTCCATCCAAGGTCATGGAGGGTCTGCGATCGGAGGGAGACGTCGCGAGGCCTGATGGCGGCATCATCGAGGTCCACGCGCCGGCCGGGGGCGAAGGCGTTTTCCGCAAGCCCGAAGACGCTGCGGACAGCGTCGCCCATCTCCCACCGGCTCAGGCGCTCCGGCCCGCCCGCGTGGTAGATGGCCCCCGCCTTTCCGCGGAGCAAGAGGAGCGACACCGCAGCGGCCAGCGAAAAAACGTCCACCGGCGTTCTCCATTCGTCCTCAAACAGGGTGATCGCCTCGCCGGCGCGGGCGCCCTCCACCATCCAGGAGAGAAAGGAGCCTTTGCCGCTGCGGGGCGGGCCGTAAACCAACGCGGAACGAAGCACCATACCGGGTTGCCCGTCGGCCAGGACCGCTTCCTCCGCACGGGCTTTCAGACCACCGTAGACGCTGATCGGTTTGGGGGGGGCGTCCTCGGGATAGGGGGCGCCGGTCCCATCAAAAACGAGGTCGGTGGAAACGTGGAGGAATGGGACGGCCGGTGTTCGGGCGGCCCTGGCGGCCAGGAGGTTGCCGGTCGCGGTGACGATGATCGCCTCGGCCTCGGAGGGGTGCTCCTGGCACCACCCCATCCTTGTCGCCGCCGCC
>CAYQTO010000133.1:0-10367 GCA_964420455.1 uncultured Candidatus Sumerlaeota bacterium
CCCCGCCTCCGCCCCACGCGACACCTCCCCAAGTGCCGCCTCCACCCCCAAAGCCGGATGAAGAGATGGATTCCGTCTCCGACGCGGCGCCTCCCCACGGGCCGGCGAACCAACAGCAGGGGCCTCCCCTTCCTGGCCCGCCCCCGCCCAGCAAGATGCTCCGGACGATGCGCCTGCGCCCGATCTCGAGCGTTCGCGAGGTCGCTTGCAACATCTGCGGGACCCGCGTCGCCGTTGGCATCCGCCAGTGCCCCGGCTGCGGCCATATCATGCCCACGGGCTGACCGTCGGGGATCCCGGAACCAGCCGGCGAACCCAAAAAGAGTCCCCGCCCCTTCGAGGGGCGGGGAGCATCCATACTGGGTGAATCCCCCCCGCGATCAGGCGGAGACGGAAGTCCTCGGCGCGCCGGAAAGAATCTCGGCGGAAGCCCCGTCCTTATACTTCTCGAAGTTCTTGTGGAACATACCCGCGAGCTTCGCGGCGGTGTCCCTGTAGGCGTTTTTGTCCGCCCAGGCATTGGTGGGATTGAGAACCTCGGTGGGGACGCCCGGGCAGATCTTGGGAATGGAGAGCCCGAAGAAGTCCTCCTCCATCTCGGCGTTGTCGAGAGCGCCACTGAGGACCGCGTCGACGATGGCGCGGGTGTACTTGAGATCGAAGCGCTTTCCAACGCCGAAGGCGCCCCCCGTCCAGCCCGTATTGATGAGCCAAACGTTGGCGCTGTACTTCTTCATTTTCTCGGCGAGCAGCTCGGCGTACTTCGAGGGATGCCAGACAAGGAACGCGGCGCCGAAGCAGGCTGAGAAGGTCGCCTCGGGCTCGGTGACGCCGACCTCGGTGCCCGCCACGCGAGCCGTATAGCCACTGATGAAGTGGTACATCGCCTGATTCGGCGTGAGCTTGGCCACCGGCGGCAGAACACCAAAGGCATCGCAGGTCAGGAAAATGATGTTCTTCGGGTGGGTTCCGACGCAGGGAATCTTGGCGTGGTCGATGAATTCGATCGGGTAGCTCACGCGGGTATTCTCGGTGATCGAGCCATCCGCCCAGTCGACTTCCATGGAGTCCTCGTCGAACTTCACATTCTCGAGGACGGAACCGAAGCGGATCGCGTTGTAGATCTGGGGTTCCTTCTCCTTCGAGAGGTTGATGGTCTTGGCGTAGCAGCCGCCTTCGAAGTTAAAGATGCCGTCCTCGCTCCAGCCATGCTCGTCATCGCCGATCAGCTTGCGCTTGGGATCCGCGGAGAGGGTTGTCTTGCCGGTGCCACTGAGGCCAAAGAACAGCGCCACATCGCCCTCCTCCCCCTCGTTCGCCGAGCAGTGCATGCTAAGCACACCCTGAAGCGGGAGCTCGTAGTTCAGCACCGTGAAGACGCCTTTCTTCATCTCGCCTGCGTACTCGGACCCAAGCACCACCATTTCCTTGGTCTTGAAGTTGATGTCCACGGAGGTAGAGCTCGTGAGGCCCTGAATGTGCGGGCTGACCTTGAACTGGCCCGCGTTGAACAGCACCCAGTCCGGATCACCGAAGTTCGCCAATTCTTCCTTGGTGGGGCGGATCAGCATATTGTGCATGAACAGCGCGTGGTAGGCACGCCCGCAGATAACCCGCACCTTGACCCGGTACTTCGGATCCCACCCGGCGAAGCCGTCCACCACGAAGATCTGGTCGCGGTAGGAGTTCAGGAGGAGGATGGCCTCGTCGCGGAGGATCTCAAAGCTGTCGTGGGAAACCGGCATGTTCACCGAGCCCCACCAGATGTTGTCGTGAACCTCGGGCTCATCGACAATGCGCTTGTCCTTGGGGCTCCGACCGGTCTTGTCGCCCGAGTAGGCGATGAGGGCGCCCATGCTCGACAGGAAGTTCTTCGGCTGCTGCAACGCGATCTGGTAGTACTTTGCCACCGACAGGTTGCGGTACAACTTCGGCTGGTTGATGCCGTAACGACTCAGCATTAGCGAGTCTCCTTTGAGTGTGGTGCCTAGCCTTGGGGTCGGCACTCTTCAGCCCTGATACGAGACCGTTTCCCAGAGGGCGTTGCCAGATAGCTAGGCGGAGACGCCGATGTTGGCAAAGTAAAAATGACTGTTTCTTAAGGATCGGTGACAGAAAAGGCCACAAATCAGACAATGATCGTCCGATGAATCATTTGGTCCGCCTGTCACGATCGTAACACGGCGCCGTTTTCCTGCCCCAGTGCCTCCAGAACCCCCGCATGGCAGGCGGACACTTCCTCCTCCGTAAGGGTCCGGTCCGCCGCTCGGTACACCAACGAGTAGGCCACCGACTTCTTCCCGGGGTCCACATGTTCGCCCTCGTACACGTCGAAGAGAGTGATCGAGGCGAGGAGGTCCCTTCCGGCTTTTTTGATGGTCCGCTCGAGGTCCAGCGAGCGCACCGACCGGTCGACCACCAGGGCGATGTCACGGGTCACCGCAGGGAAGCGGGGCAACTCGCTGAAGATGGGATTCGGGAGGGCGAGGGCCGCCACGTCGGCCAGGGGAATTTCCAGGTAGCAGGCGCGACCCCGGATGTCCGCCTCGTTGAGGACCGCCGGGTGCAGCTCGCCGAAGAGGGCCACCGGCTTGCCTTTCACAAGGAAACGCGCCGAGCGGCCCGGGTGCAGAAATGGGACCTGCGAGGCGGTCTCCACCACCGTCTTGCGGATGCCCAGGGTTGCCATGAGCGACTCCGCAGCCCCCTTCATGTCAAAGAAGTCAAAAGGGGTGGCCTTCGCCTGCCAGGTGGCTCGCCGCTCGCCGGCAAGGATTGCCGCAAAGATTTCAACCTCCCGTGCGGGGGGCGTGGTGTCCTTCGGGTCCCGGTCCTCCGCCACCTTCTCGAACGTATAGACACGCGCAACCTCGAAGAGCGCTATCTCCTCGATGTTCTGGTTTTGGTTTGTGACGACGTTTTGCAGGAGCGAGGGGAGCAGGCTCTGGCGCATGACCGCCATGCCGGCATGGATCGGGTTGAGGACGCGAACGGCCCCCGAGGGGTTGATTCCCACCGCCGCATTGTCCTCGGAGGAGACAAAGCTGAAGTTGATGGCCTGGCTGAATCCGAGGGCGGTGGCGGTGTCGATCAAGGTCTCCCGCACCTCGTCGAGGGGTTCCCGGGGGATCAGCTTTCGGGGCATTTCGAGGACACGCTCGGGGATGCGATCGTACCCGACGCACCGGGCAATCTCCTCAATGAGATCCGCCTCGATGGCGACGTCGACGCGGTGGGTGGGGGCCGAGACGACCATCTCCTCGCGGTCGGACCGCTGGATGTCGAAGCCAAGGGGGGTAAGCACGTCGGCGATCTCGCGGCCGGTCAGATCGAGGCCGAGGATCTTTTTCACCGTGGCAAAGCGCAGGAGGATGGTCTCTGGCTCGGGAATCTTGGCCACTGCGTCGATGATTCCCCGGCATACGCTGCCTCCGGCGATCTCTGCAACAAGCTGGGCGCATCGGTTCAGCGCTGCGGTGACACCCTTGGGGTCCGTGCCGCGCTCAAACCGGTAGCTGGCCTCTGTCGACATCTCGAGCCGTTTGGCGGTGCGCCGGATCGTCTGGGGGCGGAAGTACGCCGACTCGATAAGGATGTCGGTCGTCCCATCGGAAATCTCCGAGTTGGCTCCGCCCATGATACCGGCCAGGGCCACCGGCTTGTTCTCGTCGCAGATGAGCAGATCGCCCGGTTCCAAGGCCTGATCCTCGCCGTCGAGGGTGGTCAGTTTGTCCTCGGGCCGGGCCTGGCGCACGACGATGTGCTGATTCGCCAACAGGTCGAGGTCGAAGGCGTGGAGCGGGTGCCCAAGCTCCAGGAGGACGTAGTTGGTAATGTCGACGATGTTGTTGATGGGGCGCATGCCGGCGGCTTCGAGGACGACCTGCATCCATCTAGGCGAGGGCCCGACGGTGATCCCGCGAACCACCCGGGCGGTGTAGCGCGGGCAATCCTCCTTCGCCTCGACGGTGACCCTCGCGACCGATTCGGTCTTCTCGTCGCTCTCGGGTACGTGCAGGTCCGGGAGCTGGATCGAGGCCTTGTGTCCCGCGCCCATGGCCACGATTTTTGCGCACAGGTCGCGGGCAATACCGACTATCGACAACACATCGGGCCGGTTTGGGGTGATCGACAATTCGACGATCGCGTCGTAGGGCTCGCCGGGCTTGGCCTCGTCTTCGAGCAGCCAGATGCCGTCGGCGTCGTCGGTCAGCCCCAGCTCCTTCGGGCTGCACAACATGCCCTGACCTTCGATCCCGCGTATTTGTCGCGGCCGGAGGACGAACCCGTCGGGGAAGGTCATGCCGAACCGCGCGACGGGAACCGTATGACCGACGTCGAAGTTCCACGCGCCACAGACAATCTGGAGGGGTTCCGGCTCGCCCGCGTCCACCTTCACCAGACGAATCTTGTCGGCCCCCTCGATCGCCTCGAGGCCGACCACCTTGCCGACCACAAGGTTTCCGGACAGGAGCCCCAGATCGAGGACCGATTCCACCTCGTGGCCGGCGGCCATAAGAGCGTCGATGAGGCGGGAGGCGGGGAGGTCGGTCTGGAGGTAGCGGCGAAGCCAACGCAGGGAAAAGCGCATGGGGGAACCATCGGCGTGAGGGGGTAACCCGCAGCGGGGGCGGGAAGCACTTCAGGGGACGTTTTGAAGGCGACAAGGCCCCTCGAGGGCAAGATGCAATCGGGGCGACGTCACCGCCCCGGGACGCTATTTGCCGATCTGGCCGATGGCCTGCTTGGCGCTGTCGAGGTCTTCCTGCCGGTTTTCCTCAATGGAAGACGCCCGGTCGATGGCCCGGTCCACGTTGTACTCCGTGGACCCGGCACCGCCCACGGCCCCGGTGGCGATCTGCCCGGTCTCGGCGATCTCGTTCACGCGATTCACCTCGCGCATGTGGCTGACAAAGTCCTGTCGGGCGTCGTGCCCCTCGCCGCGCGTCGTGGTTGCGGTGTCGTCCTCCGCCGTTCCCCCACCCACAAGCGCCATCACGTCGACCAGCGGGGGCGTCGAACTGTCGGACGTGGCAAAGCGGATGGCCGCGCCCACGATCAGCACCAGATCCAAAACCAGAACGAGAAGAAAGATCCACTTCATGGCCAGTCTCCGCAGTGCGCATGTATGTTACTGCACATGGTCATACACATCACGCACCTTCTGCTGCGAGCCGTCAACAGCGTCCTGACGCGCATCGAGAATCCTTTCCCCTTCTTCGAAGTAATCGCCCTCGCGAAGGGCCCGCTCGAGGGCATTCCCCTGATTGACGACCGGTGGCGGTGGAGGGGGGGGAGGGGGAGCTGGCGGGGGCTCCTCGACGAAGAGCAACTGCCTCCCTGTCTCGAGAATGGCCAGCAGGAGGCCCACGAAGCAGGCCCCGATGACGATCCACCTGCGCATGGAGCCGCCCCTCCCCCTTGGGCGCGTTGTCAGAACTGTCGAAGGAACCTCAGGTCGTTCTCATACAGGTGACCGATGTTGGTGATCCCGTGGCGCACCATCGTCAGGCGGTCGATCCCGGCGCCGAAGGCAAATCCGGTGAAACGGGCCGGGTCGATCCCGCCGTTTTTGAGCACGTTGGGATGGATCATCCCACAGCCAAGCACTTCCATCCATTCACGGCGTTCGTTGGACCAGATGTCGACCTCCGCGCTGGGCTCCGTGAACGGGAAGAAGGACGGGCGCAGGCGCATCTTTACCCCGTCGCCGTAGAGGGCCCGCATGAACTCGTGCATGACGCCCTTCAAGTGCCCAAAGGAAATGTCCTCGGCGATGGCGAACCCCTCCACCTGATGGAACATGGGCGAGTGGGTGGCGTCACTGTCGTGGCGATACACGCGCCCCGGGGCGATGACCGCCATGGGGGGCTTGACCTCGAGCATCGTGCGGATCTGCACCGGCGAGGTATGCGTCCGCAACACGTGGCCACGCTCCACGTAGAGGGTATCCTGCATGTCGCGTGCGGGATGCACCTCGGGGAAATTCAGCGCATCGAAGTTCATCCACTCGGTCTCGATCTCGGGTCCGGAAAGCACCTGGAATCCGAGGTCGCGAAAGATGCCACTGATGACGCGTGTCATCCGCCAGAGGGGGTGAACAGCGCCGCGGCTGTGGCGGTTGCCCGGCAGCGTGATGTCCAGAGTTTCGGTCTTGACGCGCTTCTCGATTTCCGCGCGCTCGAGCTCTTTCTCGCGCTGCTTCAGGAGCTCGGTGACCTCGCCCTTGTACTGGTTGAGCAGGCGTCCGGCGATGGGCTTTTCCTCGGGGCCGAGGGCACCCATGCGCTTGTTGAAGCCCGAAAAATGTCCCTTCTTCCCCACCCACGCGACGCGCTTGTCCTCGAGTTCCTTGGGGGTCGATGCCTGGGCGATTTCCTCCTTCGCCCGGGGGGCCAAGCTTCGGATATCCGCAAGCAGGTCCGCCAACTCCTGAGATCCGTCCTTCAGTTCCTCGAACAGATCCTTACTCATGCGGTCGGGGTGCCTTTCTTCGGGGGGATTTGGGGGAAAGCCGCAGCTGGCTCAATGCAAGTCGCGAGGCTCTTTTCCGCTCCGCCGAAAGGTCAAAGGAAAAGCCCCCGGTGCCGGCGTGTGCTGCTTTCGGCAACGTCCGATTTGACTTGATGGTGTTCCCGTCCGGTTGCGACTCCTCGGTGAAGTGAGGATTCCCCGCGACCGTGTTCCCGTGCCAATGAAGCTCTTCGCCGGCAAGACAACCCGCCCTGCCCCGCCTCGCCGCGCGCGGGTTCCGCAGACGCCCGCCGAGTGGTGTGAGGAAGGGGCCCTCGCCGAGGAGCGCGGCGACTGGAGCCGCGCGGTGGTCTGTTACCGCCGCGCCCTCCAGCAGGCGCCTTTCAACCAGCACATCCGGCGTGCCTTCGAGGAGGCCCTCGAAGGGCAGATCCTCGCCGCGGGGGAGGATGTGGCCCCCCGCGAGACCTTCGCCCGTGCCGGTGTCTCCTCGCGCCGTCCCTCCCGCGACGAGATTGATGTGGAGGAGTCCTTTCGCACGATTTTTGACGAGTTTCCGGACGAGGACGGCGAGGAGGAAGAGCCGGAGATCCGTACCCCCGCCGGACGGATCACCATGCCCCCACGCCGACGTCCCCCCGTCTGGTCGCCGCCCACACCCCCCCGATGGGTTCGCATGCCCGTGGCCCTTTCGCTTGGAATCTTCATCGCCCTGTTGGGTCTTGGCGCTGCGGGTCTGGCTGCGAGCGCCCTCAGCGGTGTGTTTCGGCCAGGCGACCTCGCCGAGATCGGTACCGACGAGGTGCCCACCGCTCTCGTGGAAAAGCTGACGAACGCCAATCGTGCCCTCGCCGACGGTGAGCACGACGACGCGGTGGAAATCCTCCGGGAGGCGAAGGAGGAATTCCCGGGCTTCGGGGAGGAAATCGCGCCCACTCTTTCCCAGGCGCTGCGGTTGGCCGCCGCCGCGCACATGCGCGGAAATGACTTTGGCAGTGCCAGCCAACTGCTGCGCGAAGCGACGGAGGTCGAACCGCGCAACGCGCTGGCTTGGATGGACTTGGGCCGGGCCCTCCGCGATTCGGCGATCCTTGGCGACGACCGCTACTCCCCCGCGGAGAAGCGCCGCGTCCTTGCGGATGCGGGCGAGGCCTATCGCCGGGCCCTCGCCGTTGAGGCCGACGATTCCAGCGCCCTGCTCGGCCTTGCCCAGGTCTACGCCGCCCAGAACGATCGCGGGCGCGCTGTCGAGACCTACGAGAAGATCCTCCGCCTCGAATCTTCAGGCTCCGAAAAGCGCCTCGCGGAGATGGCCCTCAGCCAGCTCCGCCGCCGCTAGCGGCTCCGTTTCGCCTCGCTCCAGTCTGCAACCATTTTCACACCACCGTTTCGTCCTTGCGCTGTTTCTCCGCGTTTGACACCTACGTTGGCCTCATTGCAACGACCGGCTTACACCGTCTCGTGGAGATCCCTGTTGGGAAAAAAATCGTCGAAGAAGAAATCTCCGCCAGAATTCCCGGCGACTGCCCGCGGGAGGGGGGTGCACATCGCCCCGTCGCTCCTTTCGGCGGACTTCGCGAACCTTCGGGTCGAGCTCCAGAATGTTCGTCAGGCCGGCCTGCGCTGGATCCACCTCGACATCATGGACGGCCACTTCGTCCCCAACATCAGCTTCGGCCCCCCCGTCGTGCAGTCCATCCGGAGCATCAGCCGCGAACTCTTTTTTGACGTGCACTTGATGATCGAGGACCCGCGGGCCTACGTGAAGGAATTCACGAGCGCGGGAGCACAGCTGGTGACCTTCCATGTGGAGGCCGCGGGCGAGGACACGACAAACCTGCTGCGGTATATCCGGCGCCAAGGGGCCCAGGCGGGTTTGTCGCTTCGTCCCCGTACGCGGGTCTCGGAAATCGAGCCCTACATCGACCAGGCGGACCTCATCCTGGTGATGACCGTCGAGCCCGGTTTCGGCGGCCAGAAACTCATCCCCGGCACCCTCAACAAGGTCCGCGAGTTGAACCTCCTGCGCGAGGAGCGGGGCCTGTCCTTCCTCATCCAGGTGGACGGCGGCATCAATGCGGACACGGCGCCGCTCGCGGTTGCCGCGGGGAGCGATGTGCTCGTCGCCGGCAGCGCGGTCTTCAAGGGCGGCAAGGCGAAGGACAACATCAAGAACCTGCGACAGAGCCTCCGCGAGATCCGCTGAGGCGCTGCCGCAGGCACGAGTGTCTATAAAGACAGACGACGCGGGTCAGGCGTCGAGCTGCACGATCCCGATCTCGATCGAGTACTTCACCAGCTCGGCGATGTTGTTCAGGTTCAGTTTCTCCATGATGTGGGCGCGGTGCGTTTCCACCGTCTTGACGGAAACATGGAGGCGGTCGGCAATCTCCTGATTCTTGAGCCCCTCGGCGAGGAGCTGGAAGATCTCGCGTTCGCGAACAGTGAGCGTGTCGTAGAGGGACTTGGCGCCGCCGGCGCCGGGCGAGCTGAGCCGCAGGTAGTCCTCGATGACGACACGGCTGATGGCGGGCGACAGGTAGCTGTCGCCCCGGCTGGCGGAACGAATCGCGCCGACCACTTCCTCGGAGGCGGAGTCCTTGAGGATGTAGCCCGCCGCCCCCACCTGGAGGGCCTGGAGCACGTAGGCCTCGTTCTTGTGCATGGAGAGGATGAGGACACGTGTCTTGGGCAGGCGCTTGACGATCTGTCGGGCGGCCTCGAGGCCGTGGAGTCCTGGCATGGAGAGGTCCATGAGGACGATGTCAGGAAGCAGGTCGGTCGCCTTGGTGAGGGCGTCGCGGCCGTCAGTCGCCTCGCCGACGACTTCCATTCCCGGTTCTTCTTCGAGCAGTTTGCGAAGCCCCTGACGGACGATCGTGTGATCGTCCGCGATGAGGATCCTGATGTCGCGTTCCTGGGCCATTTAGTGGGGGGTCTCCTTGAGGAGGGGTATCGTGACGGTGAGGTGGGTGCCCTTGGCGGGCGCCGTATCCAGGTGGAAGGTGCCGCCGAGGAAGTGGGCGCGCTCCTTCATGTTGAGCACGCCGCTGCAGCCTTCGGCGGCCTGCTTGTGGGGGAGACGGGAGGAATCGAACCCGATGCCGTCGTCCCGGATCTCGATGCGGACGGTGTCGTCGCGGCGCGTGGCGAGGCTGACGGTCGCCCCGGTCGCCTTGGAATGCTTGGCGATGTTGCCGAGAGCTTCCTGGACGATGCGAAAGATCGTCGTGGCTCCCTCGCTGGAAATCCGTGTTTCGTCCACCTCGAAGGCGACATCGATCTTGATGCCATAACGCTCGGTGAATTTGCGGGCGAACCATTCCATGGTGGGCTTGAGGCCGAGGTCGTCGAGCATGGTGGGTCGCAGGTCGAGGCTGATGGTGCGCAGGTCTTCGATGATCTGCTTGGCGAGTTCCCGCGCTTCGGAAATGCGCTCGTGGAGCTTGGCGGTGTCGCCGGCACCGGCCGCGCCACGGATCGCCTCGAGCACATACTTCATGGCGGCCAGCTGCTGCCCGACGCCGTCGTGGAGTTCCCGGCTGATGCGCCCCCGTTCGGTTTCCTGAGCCGTCATGATCTGCTGGCTGAGTTGCCGCATGCTTTCCTGCTGGTCGCGGAGCGAGCGGAACGCCGAGGCGTTGCTGAGGGCGAGGGAGGCCTGGGCGACGAGCGCCGTCGCCGTCTCCACGTGGGAGGTGTCGTAGGCGTCCTCCCCCTCGCTCTGGACACAGACGAGCCCGCGGAGGGACCGGTGGGGCTCGAAGGGAAGAAGCAGCATGCTGGGGCGGATGCCTCCGAAGGGGAAGCCTTTGCTTTCCTCGAGCAGTTTGTCGGTGTCCGACTTGTCGTCGGTGGAGGTGGTGCGGAGGACCGGCCGGCCGTCGGTCAGG
>CAYQTO010000134.1:0-10367 GCA_964420455.1 uncultured Candidatus Sumerlaeota bacterium
AGGCCGAGGACGTCTATACGATTGTCCGTGAGTACGACCGGGCGATTCGCGAGGTGGCGGAGGAACGGGGGGTGCCCGTGATCGACACGCGGGCTTTCCTGCTGGAGGCGCACCGGCGTGCGAACCCGAAGGAGGTGTATATCGACATGGTGCACCTGGAGCGGCAGGGTTTGAGGGAGCTGGCGGATTTTCTGGTGTCGGAGATGGGTCCGCATTTGAGGGCGATGATGGAAAGGTCCGGGGGATGAGAGAGCGCTTGGGGGTGTTGCGTCGTGGTTTGTTCCGCGTTCTGAGAATGATCGGGATCGGGATCGCGTATGTGGTGAGCTTCCTTCTGTACTGGTTGCTGATCGGGCCTTACGGGGTGACGCTGCGGATTGCGCTGGGTGATTTGTTGGATTCGCGGCCGGACCCGCGGGCGCGGACCTATTGGCGGCAGTTGGCGCCGAACCGCCCGAACAGGTATCGGCCGTTTTGAGCGGCGGGGGCGCGATCCTGGGAATTTCGGGGATGTACCACGACTCGGCAGCGGCGCTGGTGCGGGGGGGCGAGGTGGTGGCGGCGGCGCAGGAGGAGCGGTTTACGCGGGTACGGCACGATGCGCGGTTTCCCGAGGAGGCGATCGCGTTCTGCCTCGGGGAGGGGGGGATCGAGGGGCGGGACCTGGCGGCGATCGCGTTTTACGAGAAACCAATGTACAAGTTTCTGGACCGGATCCTGACGACGTCGCTGGGGACCTGGCCACGGTCGATGCGGGTGTTCCTGGAGGCGCTCCCCCAGTGGATGAGCAGCAAGCTGTGGGTGCCATACGATCTGGAGAAGGTGGGCCGATTCCGCGTTCCGGTCCGGTACACGACACACCACGAGAGCCATGCGGCGAGCGCGTTCCTGCCGAGTCCGTTTGAGGAGGCGGCGATCGTGACGGTGGACGGTGTGGGTGAGTGGTCGACGACGACCATCGGCCATGGCCGGGGCAACGACTTCGTGCTGACGCACGAGCTCCGGTTTCCGCATTCCCTCGGGCTGCTCTATAGCACGATCACGGCGTACCTAGGCTTTAAGGTGAACAGCGCGGAGTACAAGGTGATGGGGCTGGCGCCCTATGGCGAGCCGACGTTGGTGGAGAAGTTTCGCGAGCTGATGGACGTGCGGCCCGACGGGTCGTTCCGGATGCGGATGGAGTTCTTCCGATACCACCGTTCGCTGTATATGCCGACGGCGCGGCTGGAGCGGCATTTCGGGCGAAAGACGCGGGACTGGAAGAAGGAGCCGGTGGAGCAGTTTCACAAGGACGTGGCGCGTTCGCTCCAGGAGTTCACGAACGAGGTGATGCTGGGACTGGCGCGGCGGGCGCATGCGGCATTTCCTTCCAGGCACCTTTGCCTGGCGGGGGGCGTGGCCTTGAACTGCGTGAGCAATTCGTATATCCTGGAGCATGGGCCGTTCGAGAAGATCTGGGTGCAACCGGCGGCGGGCGACGCGGGCGGGGCGCTGGGCGCAGCACTGATGACGTCGCGGGAGGTGGACCCGGGGTTCGAGCGGCGGCCCTTGGAGCATGTTTACCTGGGACCCGTCTATACGGACGAGGAGATCGAGGGGGCACTGGAGAAGGCGGGGCTGCCGTTTGAGCGCATCGACGGGAGCGGGTACGTGGAGCACGTGGCGCGACGGCTGGACGAGCAGGCGATCGTGGGCTGGTTCCAGGGGGCGATGGAGTTCGGGCCGCGGGCGCTGGGGGCGCGGTCGATCATCGCGGATGCGCGGCGGCCGGAGAACCGCGACCGGGTGAACCTGGCAATCAAGTTCCGCGAGTCGTTCCGCCCGTTTGCCCCGGCCGTGCCGGAGGACTCGGTTTCCGAGTGGTTCCATTGGGATGGGCCCGCGCGGTTCATGCTGTTTACGGCGGCAACGCGGGAGCCCGGGCGCCTGCCGGCGATTACCCACGTGGACGGGTCGGCGCGGCTCCAGACGATTCCCCGGGAAACGATGCCGTTGTATTACGACCTGCACCGGGCGTTCGAGCGGCGGAGCGGGACGCCGGTGTTGATCAACACGAGCTTCAACGTCCGCGGCGAGCCGATCGTCTGCTCGCCGGCGGACGCCATCGCCTGCTTTCTTGGGACACACATGGACGTGCTTGCGATCGGGCCGTTCGTCGTGGAGAAGGCGCGCGTGGACCCATCCCTGCTGAATCCGGAGCGCCCGCGTGAATTCGCCCCCGACTAAGCCCGGCATCCCGGAGCGGGTCTGGCGTTTTGTGTCCGTCCATGCCCGGGTGCTGTATTGGGTGTTCGCGTATATCCCGGCCCATGGGGCCTGGCATCTTGCGCCGTTGATTGTGGTGCTGATTGTGTTTGGGCTGCTGATTTTCGTCTCGAGCAACCCAACTGTCAGCCCGTTCCTGTACGCGCTTTTCTAGGAGTGATGAGGATGGCTTTGCGCTGGACGTTGCCTGCCGGGGTGAAAAGGATCGTGGTCATGAAAGCTCTTCTCGTTCTTTTCGTGTCGTTTGTCCTTGGGTTGACGCCGGCCCGGGCGTTGCCGCCTGCGGACTGGGAGCCGGCGGATTATCCGGCGCAGCCGCCAGGTTGGCTGGCGGTGGAGGTGGCGCGGTTTCCGTCGGAGTTGCTGGCGGAGGGGACGCGCGGGGCGTTGGAGGAGGCGGGCTGGGGCCCCGTTCGGCTTCGGGGGACGCAAGGGGGCGAGGTGGCGGTGCTTGTGGGCGAGGTGAGCGATGCGGGGACGGCGTGGTTCCTCCGGGATGAGTTGGAGCACCTGCGGGTGGCGAAGGGCCGGCTGGTGCAGGTGGCGGCGGAGCCGGGGGTGAGCCCGCGCGGGTTCACGGGGCCGTTGAGCCGGGCGTACGAGGTGGCGATCCCGCGGGCAACCGAGGACCGGCTGATGCGCGAGTTGGGACAGCGGCTCCCGAGCCTTCCGGAAGAAGACCAGACAGCGGTGGCGAGGACGGTGAGCGGCTACCTGGACGACACAAGGGCGCCGGAGCGTATGGCGGAGGGTGCGGTCCGGGCAGCGGCGAACCTGTGGCGGGCGGGGCGCCAGCCGGAGTTGGCGCTGCTGCTTTCCAGCCGCGTGGCAAGCGGGACCTGGCCGGCGGGCGAGGACGCACCGCTTGTCAACGAGCTGGCCCGGGAAATCGCCTTCGAGTTGATCTACGGCGAGCAACGGGACTGGCGCGGGGCGTGGCGGATCACCCAGGAGACGCTGGACACGGCGACCCGCGACGTGGACAGGGCACGTGCGCTGATGCGCCAGGCAGCGCTCCTTGTGGACCTGATTGACCGGCGGGTTACCCCGGCACCAACGTTTGCCGACGTGCGGGTTCGGCTCCGGCGGGCGCACGAGCTGGCCCCCTCCAGGGAGCGCGACCTGCAGGCACGCATCGAATATCTTTATATACGCACCTTCACCTGGGAGGGAAACTGGGAACGGGTGGAGGCGCTGGCATCGAGGTTTGGCGAGCGCCACGGGGAAGTGGAGCCGTACGCGTCGCTGGCGCGGGTGCTGGTTGCGAAGAGTTACGAGCGGGCCGCGCGCATCGAGGACGCACTTGCGATCCTGACCGAAGTCGCCGGCAAGGCCTTCCCCCAAGAGGAGTACCTCCGGATGGGCATGACCATGGTCGACCCGGCGCAAGTGGCCTTGCGCGAGCGGGCGCGATTCCTTGAGATGATTGGCGAGGAGCCGAGGCCCCTGCCACAGAGGCCGGCGGCCGACCGGAGCGGAGACGAGATCCTTGCCGAGGACACGAAGCCGCCGCAGGAGCCCTCCTGACGCCCCGGCAGCAGTGCGCCCACCCCACCTGCATGTCCTGCTCTTGATATTGGCCAGCCTGCTTCCCGCGGGCTGGGGACGGGCACAGGAGCCCACGAAGGCCGAGATCCGCGAGGTCGAAAGGCTGGCCCTTGCCTTTGCGGACGGCAACTTCGAGGTCTTGGCGGGATGGCTGGCGCCGCCGCTGCGCGAGGATCGCTGGTCGCAGGAGGGGTTTCGCGCCGTTCTTGGGGACCTGACACGCCGGGCGGGACGCGTGGTGCGGGTGCAGGCGGCTTATGGCGTGAGCGGTGCGGCGGGCGCTCCGGGGCCGAAGCAGGCCGCCGTTCCGATCATGCTGGAGCGAGGGTCGGTCGAGCTTGTCTTCACGTGGGCGGACGAGCTGGTCGAGGGGCGAATCGGGGGGCTGGCGATCCGGCCCTTTCGCGGGCGCCCTGGCCGCCCCCACACACCCGAAATCGAAATCCCCTACGCCGACGCGGACTATGTGGACCCGGGTTCGTTCCTCGAACGGCAGGTCGAGATCAGGCGGTCTGGCGAGGCCCCGTTGGTGGCGCGGCTGCGGGTGCCGCGGCTGCGGGTGGATGCCCCGCGGCTGGCCGGGGCGGTGATCCTCCCGGCGCGGGTGATGTTGGGAAGCGATGGGATCGTGGAGGAGGCGCGGCCGGTGCGGGACGTGGCGGCGGGGCTCGCCTCGCAGGGGGTGGCGACGATTGCCTTCGGCCGGAGGACGGCCCCCGACGGGCCCGGCGCCGCAGTTGCTGTCTATACGGTGCGCGACGACCTGCTGGCCGACGCGGAGGCGGCGGTGCGGCTCCTCGCGCGCGAGGTACCCGAGGTCGACAAGGACCGCATCTTCCTCCTCGGGTTCGGATACGGCGGCTGGCTGGCCCCGGCCGTTGCCGAGAGCCTTCCCCGGCTCCGCGGGCTTGTCCTGGTGTCGCCCCCCGTGGCTTTCACGCCAGCGCATTACTATGGGCGCCTGGAGGAAATGGGTCTCATCGGCCCGGGGGTCTCCGGGCAGGATCCATGGGAGGTGTTCCAGGGGGCGTTGGTGCAGCTCGATCAGGGGCTGCTTGATGATGGCTACCGGCTCCATGACACGCCGGCGAGCTTCTGGCGGAGCCTGGACGGCTACGAGCCCTTGGGGGCGATCCGGGAGTCGCGCCGGCCGGTGCTCCTTCTGTTCGGGGGGCGGGATGGCCTGCGGTCCGATGCGGACATCGCCGCATGGGGCGCGCTCTCGGCCGGGGAAGACCACGTAAGCCACGAGTACTTCCCCCGGCTGGACCCGTGGCTGCTCCCTCCGCCGGTGGAGGATCCCCGGGGCTTCGCCTTTCCCCGCCACCTGGAGGAAGCGGTGTTGGGGGTGATCACGGAATGGATGGGGAAACACCGGCGGGCGCCACGGCCGTAGTGCCGGCGTCAGTAGTCGATCTGGGACGCCGGTGACAGGAGGAGGAGCCGCGCCACAAGGTCCAGGTCGTGGACGATGAGCTCGCGGGACTCATCCCAAAGGCTGGAATCTTCCGATTCCTGCAATTGCTTCAACTGATCAACGATGATCGAGCGGACCTTCATGACATCGGGATACCGGAGGTTGGCGCTCCCCCCCTCGAGGTACTCCTCGAAGTTGGTGTAGAAAAGACGGAGGGGATCGGAGGGATCGAGGCGTGACTCGATGTCGTTGAGAAGCTCGAGGGCGGCCTCGACAGGATGGGCCTCGAGGGCGGAGCCGATATGCCAGAGGGGGGCATAGCAGCGGAGAGAAGTGCCCGCGTTAAGGTTGGCATTCATGACAAGGAAGCCGGAGGCGGGCGAGCGGGCAACCATGGGACAGAGCGGCTCGAGTTCTTCCTCGGTCTGGACGGAGGCGAGGAAGGGGCGAGGCTCGCGGACCTCGCGGTCGAGTTCGCGAGCTCCCGCTGGGAAGGCCTCGGGCGGGCCGTGAAGGGCGACCTCGTCGAAGACGCCGGAACGGTAGGATTCGGCCCAGGGCATCCAGATGTCATCGGGGCGGGGGGTGGGAACAAGGAGGACGACGACGACGTGGGGGCGTGTTTTCTGGATGCGTGCCTTGAGAATTTGGAACGTTTGGAGGAGTTCCTCGAGGCGCCATTGCTCGACCGCATGAAACTCGGCGCGGCTGGGCTGGGTGAGAAAATCCTCGAGATCGAGGCGGAGTTCGTCGCGAAGGCGGGCGAGGCAGGTCTCGCCGAGATGGGTCCAGGTGGCGGGGTCGTCGGTGGTGCGGGGGAGGCGGCGGAGGTCGAAAACGACTCCGTCGGTGGGGGTGGCCTCGAGGGTGCTGACAAGGAGGTTGCCGAGAAACCGGCGATACTCCCGGGAGGTCCAGCAGAAGCGGCCTGGGAGGACTTCGGGGGTTCGGCTGGCGTGGGTGCCCTCGGCGGTGCGCATGAGCCAGGTTGGGTTGTCGTGGGCGATGGGGCCGAGTTCGAGATCGCCGGGAGGACCGGCCAGGATCGGATCGACATAGAGCCAGGTGCTCGAGGGGAAGTGGCGGAGGAAGCCGAGGCCTTCGCGCGCCTGGCACCGAGCCTGGGAGAGAGACCCCTCCGATTCATGGCGGAGGAAGACCTCGCCCTCGGCGAAGAGGGGGACGAGGACCGTGTTGTAGCCGCGGACGGTCATCTTGTAGACGACGTCCTCGAGGGCGGCGCGATCCTCGAGGTATCCGGTGGGTAATTGCCAGGCACGAGTTTGCAGCGCGTGCTGGGTAACGCCTTCCAACTGCTTGGCGATTGCCTTTGACAGGCGAGATTCTTGTTTCAATACCATTTGTGGATGATCGCATTGCTGCTTAACCCAGTGAATCTCAATCGCGATCGCTTGGCAAGCGCGCTCTGATGGCGTTAACGACAAATGGTTCCGGAAAGGCCGATGCTGCCGCTCCTCCCGCCGAGGCGCGCCTGCGGCCCCAGGCCGAACGGCCAGCCGGAGATCCCCGCGCTCTCCACCTCAGTCCCAAGGATGTGAGCCTCGAACGCCTCCTGCGCCTTTCCCCGGAGGGCAGCCGCGACCTCATTCGCCAGGCCTACGACTTTGCCGATCGGCTCCACACGGGCCAAAAGCGCCAGTCCGGCGAACCCTATATCCAACACCCGCTGATCGTGGCCAGCTACCTGGCGGAACTGCATCTCGACGGCCAGACAATCGCCGCCGGCCTCCTCCACGATGTCCTCGAGGACACGCAAATCACCGACGAACAGTTCGCTGTTTCCTTCCCCGAACAGGTCGTGCACCTGGTCAAGGGCGTGACCAAGATCTCCCGCATGAGCTTTGCCACCAACCGCGAGGCTCAGGTGGAGAACCTCCGGCTGATGATTCTGGCGATGGCGCGGGACGTCCGCGTGGTGGTTGTCAAGTTGTGCGACCGGCTCCACAACATGCAGACGCTCAAGCCGCTGGCTCCCCACAAGCGCCTCGCCATTTCCCAGGAGACGCTCGACATCTATGCGCCGTTGGCCAACCGCATGGGGATGTCGGCCATCAAGAGCGAGCTGGAAGACCTCGCGATGCGGTGGCTCTTCCCCACCGAATACAAAAAGCTCGCGGAGCACGTGGCGAAGAAGCGGGAGGAGCGCGAGCGGCTCGTTATGGAGGCGGTCGACTTCCTTTATGACCGGCTGTCGCCCTTGGTGGACGGACTGGAAATCACCGGGAGGCCCAAGCACTTCTACTCGATTTTTCGCAAGATGAAGCGCCATGGGCTCACCTTCGAACAGATCTACGACCTGAACGCGCTGCGGGTGATCTGCAACTCGAACCAGGAGTGCTATGACATTCTCGGGCACATCCACAGCATCTGGTCGCCGATTCCCGGCCGCTTCAAAGACTACATCGGAATGCCGAAGAAGAACCAGTACCAGTCGATCCACACGACGGTGATCGGCCTGCGCGGCGAGCGGACGGAGATCCAGATTCGCACGCGGGAGATGCACGAGATCGCGGAGCTGGGCATTGCCGCGCACTGGCACTACAAGGAGAAGGGGCCGGAGGTGCTCGAGGACGAGCGCTTCGTGTGGCTGCGCCAGCTGACCGAATGGATCACGGACCCCAACGAGCCCGAGGGTTTCCTCGACGCGCTGAAGGAGGACGTGTTCGCGGATCGCGTGTTGTGCTTCACGCCCAAGGGGCGGGTCGTCGAATTGCCTGCGGGGGGCACCCCCATCGACTTCGCCTTCAACATTCACACGCAGGTCGGCGAAACCTGTACGGGGGCAAAAATCAACGGCCGCATGGTCAACCTGCGGTCGGCGATTCAGCATGGCGACGTGGTCGAGATCATCACCTCGCCGACGGGACACCCGTCGCGCGATTGGCTGAAGCACGTAAAGACCGGTCGCGCGAAGCAGAAGATCAAGCATTGGCTGAAGACGCGGAACCTGGAGGACTGGATCGACACGGGGCGGCGGGCGGTGACCGACAAGCTCCGCGAGCGTGGACTCCACGTGCCACAGGCGGAACTGGACGCGGAGCTGAAGAAGCTGTTGCCGGCGTACAAGCTGTCGAGCCTGGAGGACCTGTACGTGGAGATCGGGTTCGGCTCGATCAGCCCCCACGCGGCGCTGGTGCGGGCGCGGGCGGACTGGGGCGTCAAGCCGCGCCGACCTGCGGTACAACGTCAGGGGACCCCGGCACCCCGCAAGCGCCCCAATGACGCCATCGTCGTCGAGGGGGTGGAGGGAGCCCCAACCAAGGTCGCCAACTGTTGCCGGCCCATCCCCGGCGACCCGATTGTTGGCTACGTGACCCGCGGCCGCGGCATCACGATCCACCGCCGCGACTGCTCGAACATCCAGCGCCTCGGCCACGATACGGAGGAGAGCCAGCGCCTCCTCCCCGCCCGGTGGAACAACGACAGCGTCGACAGCTTCATAGTCGCGATCCGCATCGAGGCGGAGGACCGAACCGGCCTCCTCAACGCGGTTACCGGAATCATCACCGGTAACGGCCTCTTTATCGTGGGATCCGCCACCAAGTCCGACGCGTCCCGCGGCGTGGCCTCGCTGAACTTTGAACTCCAGGTGCAGGACACGAAGCAACTCGACCGGGTGCTCGACAGCCTGCGCAACGAGCCGGGGGTCATAACTGCCGAACGCCGCCGCTCGCTTCCCACCACCTGAACCACGTGGCCGACCCGTCGTTCCTGACCTTCGTCCTCGAGCAACTTGACTCCCTCGGCGGGGTGACCCCCAGGGCAATGTTCGCCAGCCAGGGCCTCTACGCCGGGGATGTGCACTTCGCCATCGTCAGCGCCGGACGCCTCTACCTGAAGGTCGACGACCAGACCCGGGGCGACTTCGAGGCGGCGGACATGGGCCCCTTTCGCCCGAACGACAAGCAGACGCTCGCATCCTACTACGAGGTGCCCTTGGAAGTGTTGGAGGACCGCGGGGAGCTGGCCCAGTGGGCACGGCGTGCCATCGAGGCGCAAAAGCGGGCGACGGGGAAAAAAAACCGCAGGCGCTCCCGCGGGACGACATGACGGCCTCCACCTTGCAACAGTATCAGGCAGGAGAGATTGGACCGTGAACACCAGACCACTCAGCCTTGGAATTGTCCCCTACCTGAACATGCTCCCACTCGTGGAGGGACTGGAACGCGACTTTCCCGAAGAGAACTGGATCCGGGCGACGCCGCGGGAACTGGCGGGTCTGCTCGCCGCGGGAGAAGTCGACCTGGCCGCCGTGTCGACCTTCGAAGCCCTGCGCCGCGGCGACGAGTATTCCGTCGTGGGCGGCGCCGCCATCGGCAGCGACGGACCCGTCCGCAGCGTCGCCCTTTATTCCAAGGTCCCCATCGAGCGCATCCGCACCATCCAGCTCGACCGCGCATCGCTCACAAGCGTCCATCTCCTGCGTGTCCTCGCCCATGACTACCTCGGGCTTGATCCCGAATACGCCCTTTCCCCCGAGCCCCTCGATCCCGCGATGGAGTGGCGGCACGACCCCCACGATGCCTATCTCGCCATCGGCGACACCGCCCTCGCCTGGGAAGAGGCCTTCCCCCACCGGCTCGACCTGGGTGCCGCCTGGAAGGACATGACCGGCCTGCCGTTTGTCTTTGCCGCCTGGTTCGTTCGACGCGGGCTGGCGCTTCGGCCGGAAGAGGCCGCCGCCCTGACGGAGGCACGCCGCCGCGGCGAGCAGTCCGTGGACGCCATCGTCGGGCGCCTTTCCGAGAAGACCGCCGCCAGTCACGGCGGTCGCGAGAGCCTCCGCCAATATCTCGGCAGTGCCATCCGCTACCGCCTTGGCGAGCGCGAGTGGCAGGGGCTGGTCGCCTACAAGGAACGGCTGGGAGCGATGGGGCTGCTGCCGCGGGATCTGGCGATGCCGCGATTGGTAGCTCAGCGCGACCACGAGCCGACCGCCTAGGGGAGCGTCAGCACGACGTCCCAAAGCAGGTCCGCAATGTCCACGCGCCCGTCTCCGTTGCAATCGGAGGCGGGCGTTTCGCTTCCGAGGAGCCGGGCCAGGAGGGCCTCCTGATCGCAGGGAATCGGCGAAGGGGAGGGGGAAGGGCTCGGCGAAGGTGAAGGGGAAGGCGAG
>CAYQTO010000135.1:0-10292 GCA_964420455.1 uncultured Candidatus Sumerlaeota bacterium
GTATTGCTGGAACATGGTCCCCATGGCGCCATCGACGATGAGGATCCTCTGGCGCAGGAGGTCGTGAATCGGGTGCGTTTCCGGCTTCGTCGGCATAAGCGGTCCTTGTTGGCGCGTCACATATCAGCGCATTTTGATGTCCTGATATAGCCTTCCCGCCCCCTCTGGCAAGGATCAACTACCCCTCCAATGCAAAAACCTCTCTCCGGAGTCAGCAAACCCCATGACCAACACCCCTGCGAAGGCCTTGACGATCGCCGGATCGGACTCGGGAGGCGGCGCCGGCATTCAGGCTGATCTCAAGACCTTCGCCGCCCATCGTGTCTACGGCCTCAGCGTCATCGTTGCCCTCACCGCACAGAACACCCTCGGCGTCACCGCCATCCTGGACGTCACCGAAGAGATGATCGGGGCCCAACTCGACGCGGTCCTGTCGGACATCGGCTGCGACGCCGCCAAGACCGGCATGCTCTCGCGGCCTTCCACCATCCGGCTGGTCGCGCGTAAACTCCGCGAATACAATGTTCGCAACCTGGTTGTCGACCCCGTCATGGTCGCCAAGAGCGGGCACCGGCTCCTCTCCGAAGACGCCATTGTCACGCTCAAAGAGGAGCTGCTCCCCCTCGCCCGGCTCATCACGCCGAACCTCGAGGAAGTCGGTGAACTCCTCGGCACCAAGCCTTCGGACCCCTCCCAAATGGAAGACGCCGCCCGCGAGCTTGGCCGAATGAGCGGCCAGGCGGTGCTCGTCAAGGGAGGTCACCTGACGGACGCCGAGTCCAGCCCCGATGTCCTCTGGACCGGGGCCACCATCATCCACCTCCCGTCGCCCCGTCTCGAGGCCCGCCACACCCACGGCACCGGCTGCACCCTTTCCGCCGCCATCTGTGCAAATCTGAGTCAAGGCATGGAATTGGATTCTGCAGTGTCTAAGGCCAAAATGTATCTCTGTCGAGCAATGCAGGAGGCCTACAGCGTCGGAGCAGGCGTCGGACCGGTGAACCACCTGTGGAATATCACCGAATCCGGCGGCTAGGCTCGGCGCCAGAAAGGAACGGGGTACTCATGGGACGTCCTCCACTGAAGAAGGCAGCGATCGAACGCTCGGCTCTCGAGCTCTTCGTGGAAAAGGGTGTGGACGGCACCAGCATCCGCGATATCGCAGAACGCGCCGGCGTCACCGAAGGCGCTCTCTACCGCCATCACCGCAGCAAGGATGACCTTGTCCGTGCGCTCTTTTTTCGCAGCCACGAGGACTTCGCCGGCCTCATCGCCAACATCGACGGCAGCCCCGCTCCCTATCAGGATCTCCTCCCCAAACTGGTTCGTGCCTTCTTCTGCCTCTACGATCAGGATCCTTACTCCTTCCAACTCGTCATGCTCGTGCGGCACAAGCTGCTCGACGAGGTCCGTGTCGGCGACAAGAACCCGGTGGAACTCCTGGACCGGCTGGTGAACCGGGCCGTTGACCGGAGCGAAATCCGCGCAGCCAACCCCGCCCTTCTGACGCAACTCACGCTCGGGATCATCCTCCAATGTGCCGCCGCCCACCGCGACGGCCGCCTCACCGGCAGTCTTGAGGATTATACCGACGAGGTCGCTCGGGCCTGTCTGGCCGTTGCCACCCTCGAGGCCGGATCGCCCTCCATCGTGCGGACCGGCACCGGCTGATTCAGCCGCCAGTCAGCAACCCCAGGAACTCCCGCGCCACGCCCTTCAGGGGCGATTCTCCCTCGAGTTGTGCCCCAATGCACGCAGGGCAGCCGGACTCACAGGGGCACTCCGACACCATCCTGAGGCACGCGGCAAACACCTCACGGTCGAAGTCGCCCAAACGGCGGGCGATGCCGATTCCTCCCGGATAACGGTCCCAGACGTACACCGCCGGCAGTTGGTCGAACGGCGACCGCGCCATGGCCGTCACCCCAAAGTCCCGCGCGTCGCACATCAGGTACAACGGGATCGCGTGGCGCAGCAGGTTGCCGACGGCGTTGAGCACCGCACCAAACTCCGCCGTGTGTAGCCGCGGCAGCACCTCCGGCTTGTTGAAGGTGTACCACGCCGCCTCCGTCTGGATCTCCAGCGGCGGCGTCGCCACCGGCCCGTAGCCGATCGATTCCTGGGTCTCGAACTTCACCTTCTTGAACTTGGTGACGACGGTGGTGACGGCGACCTCGCCAAAGCGCCGCGGCCCCAGCACGCCCCCTTCGCACCCCGGCTCCTCCGCGTCCACCGCCAACACCTGGATCGTCGAGGACGACTGGGCGTCCGTATAGTAGTCGACGATCTTGTGGCGGACGAAGGCCGTCCGCCGGTCCCAGTCCAGCTTCTCCACCAGGAAGGTCCGCCCATTGTGTATATACACGGCGTCGTCGTGGACGAGGAAGGGCGCCGAGTCGTAGTCGACCTCGGCGATGACCGCGTTGTTCCGGCCGGTATCGAGCACGATGAAGTTTTCGCCCGCCGCGCGGCGCAGGGAGACGTCCTCCGCCGGGTAGGCGTCGCTGCTGTAAAACCAGCGGCGTCCGCTATGGCGCAGGAGGCGCTCGTCCTCCAGCAGTTGGAGGACCGGTCCGGGATCCACCCCGGCGAAGGCCTCTCCGTCCTCGATCGGCAACTCGAACGCCGCGCACTTCAGGTGCTCGCTCAGGATCGCCAGGTTGTCCGGCTGGACGAATCCGTGCTCCGGCGAGCGCCCGAAAAAGAACTCCGGGTGGTTCATCAGGAACTGGTCGAGGGGCGAGCTGCCGGCGATGTAGATGCAGACCGAGTCGGCGGTCTTGCGGCCCGCGCGGCCGGCCTGTTGCCAGGCGCTCGCAATCGTCCCCGGCCACCCCGCCAGGATCGACACGTCGAGGGAGCCGATGTCCACCCCCAGCTCCAGCGCGTTCGTCGACACCACCCCCAGCATGTCTCGGTTCTTAAGCCCCTGCTCGATCGCCCGCCGCTCCGTCGGCAGGTACCCGCCCCGGTAGCCGGTCACCAGCTGGGGATCGCGGTTCAGCCGCCCCATCCCCCGCTTGAGGTACGTCGTCATCACCTCGACGTCCATGCGCGAGCGGCCAAAGACGATCACCTGATGGTCATGGGCGAGGAACCGCAGGGCGAGCTTCTGTGCCTCCAGCCGGGGGCTCCGCCGCACCCCCAACTCGCGGTTCACCACCGGCGGGTTGTAGAAGATGAAGGTCTTCTCGCCGCGGGGGGCGCCGCTTTCCTCGATCACCTCGAAGCACGCGCCGGTGAGATTCTCCGCCAGCTCCTTCGGATTCGCAATCGTTGCACTCGAGCAAAGGAACGTCGGGTTGGACCCATGGAACGCGCACAGGCGCCGGAGCCGCTGCAGAACGTTGGCCAAGTGACTGCCAAAGATCCCCCGGTACTGGTGCAGCTCGTCTATAACGATATACTTCAGGTTCTCGAACAGGCGCACCCAGTTGGTGTGGTGGGGAAGGATCCCGGCATGGAGCATGTCCGGGTTGGTCACGACCACATGGCCGTTGTCGCGCAGGGCGCGGCGCGTTGCCGGGGGCGTGTCGCCGTCGTAGGTATAGATGCGGATGCCGCCACCGGCCGCCTCCGCCAGTGCGTACAACTCGCCGTATTGGTCGTGGCTGAGCGCCTTCGTCGGAAAGAGGTACAATGCGCGCGCCTGGGGATCGCGCAGGACCGCGTCGAGCACCGGCACGTTGTAGCAGAGCGACTTGCCGCTGGCTGTCGGCGTGACCACGACGAAGTGGCGACTGGCCAGCGCCGCCTCCATCGCGACCGACTGGTGGACGTATGGCCGGCGCATGCCGCGCGCCTCGAACGCCTCCCGCAGCCCCGGCGCCAGCCCCTCCGGCCAATCGCCGTGCCGCGCCTCGATCCGCCCGAGTTTGTGCACATGCGCCACCCCCCGCCCGAAACCCGGGTGGGCCATCAGGTCCTCCAGGATCGCCCGCACCCCCTTGCGCGGCACCACCCGTTCGCCCCCCGGCGTCAGTACCGGCTCTTGCGGAAACGAATGGGACGGACGCGCCACGGCAACCCCTCCAAGGACGGAATGGATTCCACGGTCAATCCCGATACCCACACCATCAAGGCGAAAAATAGGCGAAGGAGAAGGGCGCCGAGATCATACGATGAGGCCGGGAGACCAGGAGGGGGGATCCACAATGAGGTAAGGAGGAAAGGAGGGGGGGGCGATGCATTTCCAGAGGTCTGCCGACGCCGACACATGCCCCCTTGCGAGGGAAAAGGCGCGCTGAAAGTGCGCCCACAAAACAGCCCGGGGTCAGCGGCAACCGCCGAGCCACCCTGGGTTGGGATCATGCCGGCGCCCGCACCCTGCAGGGGTGCCGCCCAGACATCGTTCAGAAGGGGAGGGCGACGGAAAGGCGGCTAGACATGGCGCCAGCCGGCGTGTCGGCCGGACTCCTTTTCCCGGCATTCCCGGCAGAGCAACGTGCCCAGCTCCCAGATCTCCGCCATCTCCTCCGACATGGAAATCCGCACCCGGTCGCCCGCCGCCATGTGCCGCGCATCGATGAAGTTATCCGCCACAACGACCGCCGGGCCGCGGCAGACCTCCAACTCCACGGTGGAATCCACGTCCAGCACCAGGTGGGTCACCGACTCGATGGAGTTGTTGAACGCGAGCCCCATCCCGATGCGAAAGACCGAGTTGGTGATGCTCCGGTAATAGGCGGACGAGCCGAACGGCGTGGCGACGACAATGCCATCGCCAACGATCTCGCTGCTGTACGGTTCATCGTCGATCCAGATGCGATAGCGCAGGGCGCTGGCGGGGTTGGCGTTGTGGATGACGATATCGTTGAGGGCGCGAAACTGCCGGCCTGCGGTCTCGGCAATGATCCGGGGGAGATACTCGCGATCGTGGGTGCCGTTGACCAGACGGGCGAGGACATCGGTCGTGCGATGACGAGGGCACTTTTCGTAGGGGCTGTTGCGGCGGATGGCGACCTTGGGCAGCAAGGGGTAGGCTCGGTCGGCGCCAAGGAGTGACCCATCGCCCCCGTAGCTGAAGACCACATCCGCCTGGGCGGGATCCTCGGTTACGTCGATGCCGGCGTGCTCCAGCTCGGGGAGCAGGCGGTCCGCCCGGTCACCAACGAGCAGCGCCTTCACATGCGCTCCTGTCCGCCTAGAGCTTGGTCGCGAACAGCGCGATGGTGGCGATAATGGACAGCGCGACGCCCACCGCCATGGCGGCATTCATCGCCGAGGCCGCGGCCTTCATTCGCCGCTCGCAGTCCGGGTCTGGCACCTGGTGATCGCTCATTCGTCAGTACCTTTCTTCTTTCGCGCCTGTGTCGTGCGGCGGGTGGTGCGCTTGGGCGTTTCCGCCGCCGGAGCTTCATCCGCCTTTTTCCTAGCGCGGCGTGCCGGGGTCTTGGCTTCGACCTCCGACTTGGCAGTGCGCTTTTTGGCCGGTTTTTCTTCCGAGGTCGAGGATTTCTTGGCGGTTGCCGATGTCTTTCGTGTGGGCGTCTTGGCGGTGGTGGCGGGGGCCTTGCCCGCCGCCTTGCGAGGAGTCTTTCGGGGGCGCGTGGTCTGCCGGGGCTTGTCGGCCTCCAGCCCGGTCACGCCTTGCTCGATCTGGTCGAGAAGGGCGGCGAAGTCCACCGGCGGCGTGGCAGCGGGGACGGGCTCGGGTGGAGCCTTCCGCGGGGCAGGCTTCGGTGCGGGAACCGCGGCCGATTCGGCTTCCTTTTCGATATTCTCGAGGAGCGACCGCAGGGCATCCGCCTCGGGGGTGGCCTTGACGGCCACCCGCAGGGGTGGAGCGGTGGCGAGGGGTTCGGCGGGGCTCTTGGTGCGGCCGCGCCCCCCACGAGTTCCCCGCCGGGTACGGCGCTTTTTCGACTCGGCGGCAGGGACTCCGGGAGCCGCGGGATCCACGGGCTCATCCTCGACGAAAAGCGGCTCCTGCGCCGAGGCGGTCACCACCGCGGCTGGCGGTTCGACGTCCGCGGTCTCTGGTTCGGCCTGCGCTGTCGGTGGTGCGGTGGCTGCCCGATCGTCCTGCTTGTCGCGACCGCCCCGGCCGCGACGCCCCCTCCGGCGGCGCGAACGGCCCCCTTCCTTCGCCTCCCCGCTTCCCTCCCGCGGGGGGGCTTCCTGCTCCTCCGGCGCCTCCTCATCAGCCCCATCTGGCTCCGCAACGAGCCGATGCATCACGTCCACCTCGATCTCCTCGACGAGCGGTGCCACCGCCGACTCCTGGTCGATCCGATCCCCGCCGAGCCGCAGCGCGGCCCGTGGCGAGGCCGCCACCGGCGTGATCTGGTAGTCCTCCAGGTGGTAGTCCGGGTCCGCCCGATAGACAACGTCCACGCGGTGGGTCTCGCGGAGTGCCTCGAAGAAGATGCGGTACTTGCTGGTCAGGTGGTCGAGGAGCTTGGGATGGCCGGAAACCATGACCGCGGCCGCCTCCGGCGTCTGCTCAAGGGCCCGCAGCACGTCGTACTTCAGCCGGCGGAACACCTGGTCCGGCTGGCGCACATACCCCGTGCCGAGACAGTAAGGGCACTCCTCGAAGAGTTGCTTCTGGAGGCTCTCGCGCTGACGCTTGCGAGTCAGCACGAGGAGGCCAAACTCGCCCATCCGGCCGATCGCCGCCTTCGCACGGTCGTGCCGCAGGTGGCGGCGGAATTCCTCCGAGACCTTTTCCTGGTGCGACCGCGAAAGCATGTCGATGAAGTCGATAACAACGATCCCCCCGAGATCGCGAAGGCGAATCAGCCTAGCGATCGCTTCCGCCGCCTCGAGGTTCGTCTTCAGGCTCGTCTTTTCCTGATCCCGCTTCCCTGTGAAGCGCCCGGTGTTCACGTCGATCGCGGTCAGCGCCTCGTTCTCGTCGACGATCAGGTATCCGCCGGACTTCAACCAGTACTTCGGTTGGAAGGCCTTGTCGATCTGCGCTTCGACCCCATAGAAGTCAAAGATGCATTCGGTCCCCTCGAAGAGCGAGACCCGGTCGGCCATTTCCGGGAGATGCTCCTCGAGCTGACGTCGAACCTCCTGGACGTCCTCGGGGCGGTCGCAGACCACCTCCTCGAAATCGGAGGGAAAGGCGTCGCGGACCATTCGGGCGATCAGGTCGTGATCGTTGTAGAGGAGGCCGGGGCCGTTCTTGTCGCGGTAGCGCTCGAGGATGTTGATCCAGGTTTCCTCGAGGGTCTCCGCGTCTTTGGTGATCGCCTCGTCCTCCTTGTCCAGACCGGCAGTGCGAACAATGAAGGAGTGATCCTCCGTCTTGAGCCGGGAGAGGAGGCGCTTGAGGCGGTAGCGATCCTGGCCGAGGGCAATCTTGCGGGAAACGCCCCCTTCCTGACTCGGGAAGGGAAGCATGACGACATAGCGCCCGGCGATGGAGAGGTTGGTGGTGACGCGAGGTGCCTTGCCGCCGATCTCGTCCTTCATGACCTGGACGATGATGTCGTCTCCGCGCCTGATGGGGGGGGCGGCCTGGGGGGCGCGGGGATCCTGGCGGGGTCGGCGGCCGGGACGCTCGATACGGCCCGGGATGATTTCCTCGGAGGCATCCCGGATCGCGTCGAGTTGGTCCTCCTCGCTCAAGACAAGGGACTCGGGCCGGATATCCATAAAGTGGAGGAACATGTTCCGCTCGAGGCCGACGTCGATGAAGGCGGCCTGAAGCCCGGGGACCACGTCCTGCACGCGGCCGCGATAGATGTTGTTGACGATGGTGAGGTGGTCGGTCTGCTCGGTATGAAGCTCTACGAGTTCGCGATCTTCGAGGAAGGCAATGCGGACTTCTCCGTCCTCGCGGTTAACAAGGATGCGTGTGGTGGGCATCTGGGAGTGGGAATCCTTTCGGGAGGCGCCGCCCCGGAGCGCAACGCCAGGGGCCTGAGGCCGAGGGTGCTGCCCGGTGGGAGGCGGAAGGGGGGAACGGTCTGGGGAGTGTTCGAAGCCATCGAGGGCGCACGAAATCTCTGGCGCGGTGAGGAATCGCATCCGGGGACGCGGGGGATCCGGACCGCCTACAGGCGCGACGGTCCGCAGGTTCCTTCAATGAAGGCAAGGGCGAATTCCGGCACCGGGTCGAATATCTTACCGCCTGCGGCGAAGATCACGGACCAGATCCGGCTCCTCCGCCTTGTCCGGGGCAAAGTCGTACTCGCCGCCGTCGGACAATCGCTGGGCGGGATACACCTCGCGGCGGACCGCTTGGGGGTCCTCCGGCCGCCAGAGCAACCGCTCGAACCGATAGATCCCCGCGGGAACCGAGAAGCGCTCGGCGGTGCCCGGCCCGTGGACGGTCCGAAGGCCTTCCCCGCGGGCATCTCCCTCGAGGGGCTCAAGGCGCAACTCGGCTCGCAGGGCGGTGTAAGGCGTGGCAAGCGACAGATGGGCGTGGCCGGGGGGGTCGCGCTCCATCGGCCGTCCGCGGAAACGAAACGGCTCCGCCACCATTTCGACAAAATCACGGTCGCGGGCGAACTCGAGCCGGGGAACACCGGGCAGCACCGCCAGTTGGCTGTAGTCCGGCGTGGGCGTGGGCACCGGAGTCAGGTTGACCGGTGCGCGCCACAGACGGGTGTCCGGCAGCCAGAGGAGCGCCCCGCCGGGGCGACGCCGCGGAGGCGCCGCCACCAGCGGCCCCTCGCCCATCGGCCCCTCAAAAACATCCCCAAGCCGAAGGGTAAGCGTCGGCGACGTCTGTGCCCGCCCGGAGGGCCCCAATCCGAGCAGCCCCGCCAGAGCCAACAAAAGCCACCATCGCCCCGAATGGCGACCGCATATCACCTTGATCCTCCGGCCCCCATTGGCTAATTTCGCTGACTCCGTCAACATTGCGTGTGGAAAGGACCCCCAGTGGCCGCCAACAAGATCATCAGTTTCGCGGATTTCCTCCGCGAGGCAACCGAACAAGAAGCCACCGACGTCTATCTCGCTGCCGGCGCGGTCCCCTGCATGAACATCGATGGGGTCTATCAGCCGATGACCACGAACGACGGCCAACGGCTCAGCGCGGACCAGACCACGGCGGTCGCCCGCGAGGCCATGTCCGACAAGCAGTGGGAACACTTTCAGGAAGAGATGGAGATGAACCTGGCGTTCATGGCGCCGGGAACGAACCGCTTTCGCGTGAATATCTTCTGGCAGAGGGGCTCCATCGCCGTCGTCGCCCGCCGCGTGGTCATGGATATCCCCACCCTGCGCAAGCTTGGCCTGCCACCGGTCCTCCGCGACATCTCCCTCGGGGACCGCGGCATTGTCCTCGTCACCGGCTCCACCGGCAGCGGCAAGTCCACCTCTCTCGCCTCGATGATCGACTATCGCAACCACATCCGCACCGGCCACATCGTCACCATCGAGGACCCGGTGGAGTTCATCCACCGGCACCGGCGCTCCATCGTCACCCAGCGCGAGGTGGGCATCGACACGACGAGCTTTCACGAAGCGCTCAAGAATACCCTGCGTCAGGCGCCCCAGGTGATCTCCATCGGCGAGATGCGCGATTCCGACACCGTCCAGTTCTCCATGCATGCGGCGGAGACCGGCCACCTCGTCTTCGCCACCCTCCACTCCACCAACACGACGCTGGCGATCGAGCGCATCCTGAACTTCTATCCCCGCGAGCTCAAGGACCAGGTCCTGGCCCAGCTGGCGCTGAACCTCCGTGCGATCATCGGCCAGCGTCTCGTTGCCAAGTCCGGCGGCGGCCGCGTTGCCGCCGTCGAAATCCTCGTCATGACCCCCCGCGTCACCGACCTCGTCAGCAAGGGCAGCCTCAACGAGATCCGTGTCGCCCTCGCCGCCGAAAACCAGGAAGGTATGCAGACCTTCGACAAGTCCCTCTACAAGCTCGTCATGACCAAGCAGGTCACCCAGAACGACGCCCTCCAGGCGGCCGAATCACCGAACGACCTGCAACTGAAGCTCAAGGGCATCGGCATCGAGCCCGGCTCCTCCTGGACCGACCTCTCGGACCCCTGGGCGAACATCCGCGACGACTTCGAGCTCCCGCAGACCGGTTACCACGAGAAGTTCAAGGACCAGAGCGCAGTCGGCATGTACACGAACGAGGGGGTGGCTTCGCTGCCGGGGATGCAGTCGGCGGCCTCCCGGGAGGATGTCGCCAAGATCGAGTTCGTGTTCGACGACGAGAAGTCGGGCACTGGGGAACGTCCGATCCAGACGGTTTCCGCGTCGGCGACGCCTCCACCGCAGGCGCCGGCCGCAATGCCCCCGACACCGCCGCGTCCCGGCGTCGGCGGCCCCCCGCGCCCCCCACAGGGCCCGCCCCCACGCCCGCAGGC
>CAYQTO010000136.1:0-10287 GCA_964420455.1 uncultured Candidatus Sumerlaeota bacterium
GTCCCCTTGCTTTCCGGTGCACAGAAGTGGTCTCCGGGCGCCTCGTGGTAAAGTTCCCCCCGGCGACTTGATTGCCGGCCTGGCGTGTATCCTGTCGTTCGGCAACCCTCCGATTGACGACCGGTTGGTGGCGAGAGCCTGATCGCACCCATGGGGCCGGACCCGTGGGCCCACGGGCAGGGCCATACCCTCGCGGGACGGCACCCGGTGGTTTTTCCGCCACCACGATACCCCAACCCAAAAAGGATGCAGAAGCATGAGTGTGGCAACCATCACCCGACCGAACACGAGTCCGCGGCAACACCCGCTGGCCGGCAAGACGATGACCGGGGGCGAGATGATCGTCCAGGTCCTCGCGGACGAGGGAGTGGACACGATCTTCGGCTACAGCGGCGGGGCGATCCTGCCGACTTATGATGCGATTTTTCGCTACAACGCGAATCCCGAGCGTGTCGGCGGGGAGATCAAGCTGATCGTTCCCGCCAACGAGCAGGGAGCAGGTTTCATGGCCGCCGGCTACGCCCGGGCCAGCGGCAGGGTAGGGGTCTTCGTGGTAACGTCCGGTCCGGGGGCGACCAACTCGGTCACCCCGATCCGTGACTGCATGGCGGATTCAATTCCGGTGGTGTTGCTCTGTGGCCAGGTGCCGCGGGCGGCGATGGGTTCCGACGCGTTCCAGGAGGCGCCGGTGCTGAACATCATGAGCGCCTGCGCGAAGCACTGCTTCCTGGTGACGGATCCGGAGAAGCTCGAGGCGACGATCCGCACGGCGTTTGACATTGCGGTGAGTGGCCGGCCGGGCCCGGTGGTGGTGGACCTGCCGAAGGACGTGCAGAATGCCGTGGGCATGTTCCGCGGCGAGGGGCTGCTCCATTTCCGCGGCTACGAGACGCGGCTCGAGAAGGCGAACGAGGCGCGCATGAGCGAGGAGCAGGCGGAGGAGTTCTTCCGCATGCTCGGCGAGAGCGAACGGCCGCTGCTGTATTGCGGCGGCGGCGTGATCAACGGCAACGCGGCCTACGAGCTGCGGGAATTCGCCGAGCGCTTCCGCATCCCGGCGGTGACGACGCTGATGGGCGTGGGTGCGGTGGACGTGCACTCGGACCTCTCGCTCCACATGCTCGGCATGCACGGCACGGCGTACGCCAACTACGCGGTGGAGGACTGCGACATGCTGATCGCCGTGGGCTCGCGGTTCGACGACCGGGTGGCGGGCAAGGTGAAGGAATTCGCCCCCAATGCCCGACATATCGCGCATATCGATATAGACGCGGCGGAGATCGGCAAGGTGAAGGCGATCGACTGGAGCTTCGTGGGCGACGCAAAGACGGGCCTGCGCGGGCTGATCGACTTCGGCGAGACCTCCTTCCGCAAGGACTTCACCCCCTGGCACGAGCACCTCGCCAACTTGAAGAAGGAATACGCGCTCAACTATGACCACGAAAGCGAGCTGATCCAGCCGCACCAGGTGGTGGAGGTGCTTTCGGAGATCACCGACGGCGACGCGATCATCAGCACCGGCGTGGGCCAGCACCAGATGTGGGCGGCCCAGTACTACCAGTACCGCAACCCGCGGTCGTGGCTGACGAGCGGGTCGATGGGGACGATGGGCTTCGGCCTTCCGGCTGCCATCGGCGCCCAGTTCGCCTGTCCCGATCGCCTTGTGGTGGACATCGACGGCGACGGCTCGATCCGCATGAACCTTGGCGAGCTCGAAACCGCAACCACCTACGACGCGCCGGTGAAGGTGCTCGTGCTCAACAACCAGGGCGACGGCATGGTCCGCCAGTGGCAGAAGATGATGTACGACTTCCGTTTCTCGGGGACCGACAAGACGCTCCACCGCAAGGACTTCATCCTGGCGGCGAAGGCGGACGGCTACACCTTCGCGGAGCGGCTGAGCGACAAGTCAAAGCTCCGCGAGGTGCTCGAGGCGTTTGTGAAGCACGAGGGCCCGGCCTTCCTCGAGGTGATGATCGATCCGGACGCCTGTGTGTTCCCGATGGTCGGCCCCGGCAAGGGCTACAAGGAGATGGAGACCGGCGAGTGGATCAAGTCGCGCCCGGCGGACACCGCCCCACCCGCCGGCCAGTCCGGCCAGATGAAGACCGACATGTTCTGAGCGGCCGTCCTGCGGCAGCCCTCTGACAGAGGTACCGACGCCCCGCCTGCGGCCCGAAGGCGGGGCGTCCTTTTTTTTCGCCGGAGGTGCGGGCTGCTCAGTCGGCCGAGAAGGGCAGGGACGAGTGCTGGAGAATCAGCCTCAGACCGCCATCGTCGCCGCGGATGTACCCCTTGGTGTACTCCACCTTGGCCACGTTCCCCTCCGGATCGGTGAAGAAGTAGTGACCCATGGCAAGCGCCGAATCACTGTCGATGAAGAGGGTATCGTTCTCGAACCGGACGTCGGTCCATGGGTTGAGGGCGAAGCCGCCGTCCTCGGGGATGTGTCCGGTGACGAAGTAGGAGAGGGCATCGCGCTTGGAACTGCGGAAGGGCTGCTCGGCGGCCTTGGTTGGCTTGAAAAGCACGGGGCCGTGGTCGAAGGCGTAGAGTTCATCCAGCATTTCGTCGGCGACCGATCGCGGGTCGCCACCAGCGGTGTGTGCCTCGCCGATGGCCACGATGCCCTCACCCCAGAGTTTCTGGGCGGTCTCGATCTCCTCGATGGTGATCGCCTCCGAAGTCGCCATTTCGTCGGCGCTGGCGCGCGGAGTTGCCAGCGCGAGCAATCCGGCGACAGCCGCTCCTGCCACGACTGCTCCGGTCAGCATGGTGTTCTTGTTCATTCTCAACCCTTTCGATGGATGGATGATGTTGGGCGTTTGCCCGTCATGCCGAGCGTTCTTGCAACGAAGCGCGGGCCAGTCGGCGGGCGACTGACTCTCTTTTCAGAATGGGAGAGAGTCACCCTTGCCCGTGCGGCTCCATCCGTCGATGCTCCACCCAACGATACCGCAGTGACGGAGGATGACTGTGAAGGTCCTAATGACGGTGTTGCTACTCTCCGTCCTTGCGGCCCCTTTGCCGGGGCAGCGGCTCGAGGCGTTTCCGCTGCTGGACGCGTGGACGCTTGATCCTTCCGGGGCACCCGGCACCGACCCGCAAGGTGATCCGCCGCTCCTCCGCGTCTCCGACGAGGGGACCAGCCCCGTCGTGACGTCGCGCCTCCACGCGGCCTTCGATTCCGGCAGCCTCCACATCGGTGTCTATACGGCCGACCCGGCGCTCGTCCTCCCGGAGGGCGACCCCCGCCGCGACGTCCTCCGCCCGGACGCGGAAACCATCGAAATCCACCTGGATCCCGGCGGCTCGCGGACCGAGTTCTGGCGGCTTGCCCTCTCGCCCGACGGATCCGCCTACGATGCGTTCTGCATTTTCCCACGCCAATTGCCCGCCGCGGACCTTGCCGGCATTCACTTCAGCTCTTATGTGGACGAGGGCCGCGGCTGGGTTGCCACGGTGGTCGTGCCCTTTCGCTCGCTGGGGTATGACGGTGTTCCCCATGGCGAGCGCTGGGGCCTGAACGTGGTACGGCGGCGGGCGACGGAGGACGGTGTGACGGTGCATTCCTGGGTACCGCGGGCACCGGTGGACGAGCCGGACCCGGCGCTCCTCGGCGACCTGGTCTTCCCCGCCCCACGCACCACCGCCCAGCCATGAAGGACCGCCTGTTTCGCGAGATCCTCCATGCCCGCCAGCGTGTCTATACGGTGGCCCCGCCGACCCCGCTCGAGCGGCTCCCCCTGGACCTCCCGGTGGACATCCGCCTCAAGCGCGAGGATCTCTCGCCGATCAACGCCTACAAGTGGCGCGGTGCCCGGAACCGCATGGCGATGCTGACAGAGGAGGAGCGCGAGCGCGGCGTGGTGGCGGCCTCCGCCGGAAACCATGCGCAGGGGGTCGTCCTCGCCGCCAGGCACATGGGGGTCCGCGCGAGGATCTTCATGCCACTGAGCACGCCCCACACCAAGCAGGCGGCAGTGCGGCATCATGGGGGGGACGCGGTGGAGGTGGTGCTGACCGGTGATTCCTTCAGCGACACGGCGGAGGCGGCGCTCGCCCACGCCGCCAGTGAAAGGCTGACGTTCATCCATCCCTACGACGACGTCTATACGATGGCAGGCCAGGGGACGCTCGCGGACGAGGTCGTGATGTCGGGCCAGGGGCCGTTCGACGTGGCCTACCTGCAGATCGGCGGCGGGGGGATGGCGGCGGCGGTGGGATGCTGGCTTCGGCATTTCTACCCGTCGATCCGGCTGGTGGGGGTGGAGGGCGTGGGTCAGGCGTCGATGGCCGCCGCGGTGGAGAAGGGCGCGCCGGTGACGCTCGAGCATGTGGACGTGTTTTGCGATGGGACAGCGGTGCGTCGCGCGGGCGATTTGACGTTCCCGCTTTGCCGCGACCTGCTGGACGAGTTTGTTACGGTGACGAACGAGGAGGTCTGTGCGGCGATCCAGGCGATCTGGGAGGGCGCCCGCTGCCTTGCGGAGCCGTCCGGCGCAATGGGGTTGGCGGGGCTCCTCCGCGAGGCGGACGCCCTCGTCGGCCAGCGCGCCCTCGTAATCCTGTGTGGTGCCAACGTGGACTTTGGCCAGCTCGCCTGGATTGCCCGCCATGCGGGGATCGGCGCGCGCCGCCGCCGCTACTTCCGCTTTCACATCGGCGAGCGCCCCGGCACCCTCATCGATCTCCTCGAGCACGTCCTCGCCGGCATCAACATCATCGAGTTCCAGTATGGCAAGACGGCGGAGGAGGAGGCGTTCCCGGTTCTGGGGCTCGAGGCCTCGCCGGAGGAGCTCGCCTCCATCGGCCAGCGCTGCACCACACATGGCATTGCCGCCGAGGATGTCACGTCGCAGGAGGACGTGGAGTTCCGGCTGATCCATTACCGGGGCGAGTTGTTTCGACTGCCGATGTTCCTTCGCCTGGAGTTCCCCGAGCGGGCCGGCGCCTTGCGCGACTTCCTCGCGGGCCTGCGGGGCGAGGCGAACTGCTGCTACTTCAACTACGTCTATACGGGCGAGCGGGTGGGGCGCGCGCTGGTGGCGTTCGAGTTCACGGACGAGGAGTCACGAGGCCGCTTTCGCAGGTACCTTGAGGCGCAGCCGCTCGCATGGCAGGAGCTCGGCGAGGACGCCGTCCGGCGCATCCTCTGATTCGCGGCGGCGATTAGGGGCGACGAACAGAAGGCGAAGTGGGGGCGCAGCGAATGGCTGCGCGCCCACTTCACGGGCAAGAGACGATCTGGGTCAGGCGCCGCCTTCGGGTTTTTTCTTCGGGTTGCGGGGGGAGAACATGAACTGTGGCGGGTTGGTGCTGGGCATGTCGTCCAGATCCGGAGCCTTGGGCTTGCGGGCGTTGCGGGAAATGTCGCGGGCAGCCGTGTCCTGACTTTCGTCTGCCTCGTCGCTTTTCCCGAGGTCGAGGGGCTTGACCGTGTTGGAGCTCGTGGTCAGGGAGGCTCCCTTGCCGGAGCCGGGGCCGGGCCGCCCCTTGGCGGAGGCCCGGACGTTGGTTCCGTCGCGGCGCATGGGGGCGACGGAATCAGGACGCTTCATTTGCTGACTGGGGGTCGGGACGTGCTGGCGCAGGCCGACTTTTTGGCAGAAGGTGGCCGTTCCCGCCTCGGTGATCCAGTTGGCGATGAGCGCGAGGTCCGCGCCTTCCCGGCCGCGTGACTGGAGTTCGAGCTTCTGCACCAGGCGCTTGATGCCGCCGGGCATCAGCGATTGGGTCAGCAGGTAGGAGCTGACGGCGGGGCCGAACTCGCCAAACATGGCGTCGATGCGGGCCACCTGTTCCGCCCGCATCTTGTAGACGCTGTCGTTCACATCGTTTTGGACGACGCCGGAGCGCGGCGGCGGGGCGCCCTCGTCGTCATGGCGCTGGTGGAGTCCGGCGATGCCGCTCGAGGAGGGCGGGTCTGCCGGCACCTCCGGCCGTGCGAACTCGGCCGAACGCTCCTGGCTGGGCGGTGTCTGGGCGTCCGCGCCGCCCGACTTGTCTTTTTTGAAGAGGTCCTTAAACACACTCAATCCTCGGCGGTCGTCACGCCACAGTATGGTGCGACCTCCAAGGAACGGCTTTACGTCAAGGTCCCGCTTTCTTTTCCCATCCGGAGTGGATGAAGACGGCGAGTCGATGTCGAGGAAAAAGTTCCCGGAGGGGAACGCCGGGGGCCCTGTTCAGGAATCGTGCGGGTCTTCCACTGGAATCTCCCTTGGGTTGACTCAGATGCGGGGCGGCGCCTACGGGATGAGTCCGGGATTTCGAAGGCCCTCCCCGGCTCCTTCCACCCAGCACCCACTTTCCCGCCCTGCGGAGGCCCTCCATGTCCGGCTCGTCGCGCAAATCGTCGAAATTCATCTTTGTGACGGGGGGCGTGGCGTCGTCGCTGGGCAAGGGCATCGCCGCGGCGGGCCTCGGGTCGCTGCTGATCTCGCGCGGCATCAACGCCGAGCTGATGAAGCTCGACCCTTACCTGAACATCGACCCGGGAACCATGAGCCCTTTCCAGCACGGCGAGGTCTTCGTGACCGACGACGGGGCGGAGACGGACCTGGACCTGGGCCACTACGAGCGCTTTCTCCACAAGCCCACCTCACGGCTCCACAACGTCACCGCCGGCCAGGTCTATCATGCGGTGATCCAGAAGGAACGGCGGGGCGATTATCTCGGCGGCACCGTCCAGGTGATTCCCCACATTACCGACGAGGTAAAGCGGCGGATCCTCTCGCTGGCGCGGGAGCACAAGGCGGAGGTCCTGATCGTCGAGATTGGTGGCACCGTCGGCGACATTGAATCGCTGCCTTTCCTCGAGGCGATCCGCCAGATCCCGTACGACGTCGGACGCGAGAACTGCCTTTTCCTTCACCTCACGCTGCTGCCGTATATCTCCGCGGCGGGGGAACTGAAGACCAAGCCCACGCAACACAGCGTGAAGGCGCTGCGAGAGATCGGTATCCAACCCGATGGCCTGATTTGCCGGACGGAGCGCGGAATGGAAAGCGACCAGCGCAAGAAGATCGGCATGTTCTGCAACGTGGACGAGCGTGCGGTGTACGAGTCGGTGAATGTGGACGTGATCTACGAGGTGCCGATGATGCTCCACCGCCAGGGGCTCGACGACTGGGTGGTACGCAAGATGGAGATCGAGGGGGCGGAGCCGGCGCTCGAGCCCTGGGAGAACCTGGTGGCGCGCATCCGTTCCTGCACCGGCAGCGTTCGCGTCGGCGTCATCGGCAAGTACATCGACCTCCAGGATGCGTATATCTCGATTTACGAGGCCCTCAATGCGGCCTCCTACGAGCACGGGGCAAAGCTGGAGATCGTCCGCGTCGACAGCGAGCTGCTCCAGAAGGAGGGCACCGCCGCCCTCGAGGAGGTCGACGGCATCCTGATCCCCGGCGGCTTTGGCCAGCGGGGCATCGAGGGCAAGATCCTCGCCGCCGAGTTCGCACGCGAGAAACACGTCCCCTTTCTCGGGATCTGCCTCGGCATGCAGGTCGCCCTTATCGAATACGCCCGCCACGTCTGTGGCTTTGAGGACGCCAACTCCACCGAGTTTACCGAGAAGACCGACAATCCCGTGGTGGATATCATGCTCGACCAGAAGGCGGTGCTGAACCTGGGCGGGACGATGCGCCTCGGGGCGTATCCGATGGTGATCCGGCCGGGGACGCGCCCGGCGGAGCTCTACGGCAAGCTCGAGGTCAGCGAACGGCACCGCCACCGCTACGAGGTGAACAACTCCTATCGGGCGCGCTTCGAGGAGATGGGGCTCGTTGTCAGCGGCACCTTCGAGGAGACGGACCTGGTCGAGATGATCGAGCTTCCCGGGCACCCGTTCTTCATCGGGTGCCAGTTCCACCCGGAGTTCCAGAGCCGGCCGCTGGCGCCGCACCCGCTGTTTCTCGGGTTCGTGGGGGAGGCAGCCCGGCGCGCTCCCACGGAGCGGGCCGCACCGGGAAAAGGGAACGGTGGCGTCGCCGCGGAGGATGCGGGCACGGAGGCCCATGCCTCCCAGTAAGCCGGCGAGGGCGCCCCGCTGCCGCGTCTAGACGATCGACTCGCGCTCGACAATTTCCTGGGCGACAAAGTGCTGCTCCGACGGGCGGTTCGGCTCGTCTATACGCTTGAGCAGAAGGTCCATGGCGATGCGGGCGACCTCCTCGTTGTTTTCCCGTGTCGTCGTGAGGGAGGGCTTGAGGTGGCGGGTCCACAAGCCGTCTCCAAAGGTTGCCAGGGACAGGTCCTCCGGCAGGCGGAATCCGGCGTCGACGAGGGCCCGGTGGGCAAGCAGCGCCACCACATCGTTCAATAATACCAGGGCTGTCGGGGCGCCGGGACTCCGCAGCATCGCTACCATGGCGGACTGCCATCCCTCCGCATGGGGGACCACGTGGGTGGTGTCGAGGCGGTGGCCCGCCTGCTCGAGCGCGGCGCGCAACCCCGCCAGCCGGTCCTCTGCCGGGCGGTTCTCCGGGTCCGATCCCACGAACCCGATGCGCCGATGGCCACGGTCGATGAGCTTCTCCGCCAGCCGCCGCGCCGACTCCACCTCCTCGTTCGTCACCGAGTCGAAATCCGTCGACGGGATGTGGCCGATAAGGACAAAGGGGAATCGCTGGATGCGAAGCTCGAGGAGGTGGTCGATGGCGGACTCGCGATGCCAGTCGCGGACCGGGAAGATGATGAGGCCCTCGGCGCGGTGAGCCCGCATGACCTGGATGTTGTAGCGCTCCTTCTCAACGCTCTGACTCGAATCGGCGATCAGCACCTGATAGCCGAGTTCCTCGGCGGCCCGCTGGAGGAGGCGAAAGAAGCTGACATAGATGGTGTTGACGAGGTCTGCGGCGACGAAGCCGAGGACGTGGCTCTTCTGGAGGGCCAGGTTCTGGGCGATGCGGTTGGGCGAGTAGCCGACGCGGCGGGCGAGGTCGAGGATGACCTTGCGCTTGGCCTCGGAAACGCCGGGCTTGCCGCTGAGGACGCGGGAGACGGTGGCGGTGGAGGTGTTGGCCATCTGGGCGATGTCGCGGATGGTCAGGTGGACGTCGTTCTTCACCGGCGGGCCCTTTTGGGGACGGGTTTGGGGAGGAAGGACGTAAACGGTCCAAGGGGGTTGAAGGAGTCTCAAGAGAAAAGGATCGGCGGGGATGTCGTAACCGCTTACGTTTGCCTTGAACTTTACCCTCCAACCCGTTATTCCATCCCCAATTCACCGGAGTCATCCCCGTGAGCCTCCTCTCCCTCCCCACCCCCGCGCCCGACTTCCCGGCCCTTGCCCGTCACCTCCGGCGCGAGGATCCTCCCGGCCGCGTCTTCTTTGCCGAGCTCTATCTCGACGAGCCGGTCAAGATCGAGATCGCCGGCCGCCTCGGCATCGAGCTCGCCGCAGGCGAGGGACCCGTCGCCGCCGCCCGCCGCGACGCCCCCCTCATGGCCGCCCTCGGCTACGACCTCGTCCGTGTGCACCTCACCGACAGCGAGTTCCGCATGGATGTCCGCTCCTCCGCCGCGCCCGCCGCCGAGGAATTCGCCCGCACCAGCCAGGGCTACATTGTCCACGAACAGGCCGGCCCCATCCAGAACGAGGCCGACCTCGAGGCCTACCCATGGCCCCGCATCGAGGCTCTCGACCTTTCGCCCCTCGAATGGGCCGAGAAGAACCTCCCCGACGGCATGAAGGCTTACGACCTTTCCGCCCAGTTCTTCGAGGCCTGCACCTGGCTCCTCGGCTATGAGTCGCTCTTCACGCTGATGTACGAGGACCCGGACTTCGTCGACGAGCTTCTCCGTCGCGTCGGCGAGACCTACCTCGCCTATACGCGGCTTCTGTGCGACTTCGACTGCATCGGGGCGATCTGGGCGGCGGATGACATGGGATTCCGCACAGGGACGCTCGTTCCGCCGGACTGGTTGCGCGAGAACATCCTGCCCCTCCACCGGGAGGCCGCCGCCATCGCCCACGGGAAGGGGAAGCTCTACTTCCTCCACTCCTGTGGGAAGGTGAACGCGCTGATGGACGATTACATCGACGTGGTGGGGATCGACGCGAAGCATTCGTTCGAGGACGCGGCGCTGCCGGTGGTGGAGGCGTCGGAGAAATGGGGCGGGCGGACGTCGATCCTCGGGGGGATCGACGTGGATTTCCTGTCGCGGGCCACGGCGGAGGAGGTGCGCGCGCGGACGCGGGCAACGCTCGAGGCCTGCCACCCCCGGGGGGGCTACTGCCTTGGCAGCGGCAACTCCATCACCGACTATGTGCCGGTGGAGAACTAC
>CAYQTO010000137.1:0-10280 GCA_964420455.1 uncultured Candidatus Sumerlaeota bacterium
TCCGCCACGGGGATGTCCGTGGTTCCCGCGGCAAGGATGCCCACAAGGCCTTCCCGGCGGGGCGGGGCCGTGGTTTCCAGGCGAAGAAGGCGTGCCTGCGCCGACTCGATGTGCGCGACGGTGGGGAAGGCGTCCTTCACCGCATTCGCGGCGGCGGGTTCGATGCGCGTGGCGAGCACGTTTTGCCCCGCCTCGATCATGGCGCCGGCGATCGCCACGATCTGCTCCGATGTCTTGCCCTGGCAAAAGATCACCTCGGGGCGGCCGCGGCGGGCCTGGCGCTGGAGGTCAATCGAGGCGAAGCCCATCTCGCGGATTTCCGCCTCGTGGAGGGCGCGCTCGCCCTCTTCCGGGGTCAGCGCGCCAGAGGCCACCTGCTCCAGGAGGCTCCTCAGGGTTGGGCGTTCGTCCGGGGGCGGGGTCATCTCGCGGGACATCGCGGAGTCGGCACCGTCAGGCGCCAAGGACCCCTTTCCCGAGGAGGGCCTCGGCGATCTGGACCGCGTTCAGGGCGGCCCCCTTGCGCAGGTTGTCGCTCACGATCCACAGGTCGAGGCTCGTGCCCGCGGGGTTGCTGATATCCTGACGGATGCGCCCAACGTAGGTCTCGTCGCGCCCGTCGGCGTAAACAGCCAGCGGGTAGTGGTTGTTGGCAGGATCGTCGACGACGACCACGTTGGGCTCGCGGGCGAGGAGTTCGCGCGCCTGCTCCGGCGTTACGGGCTTCTCGAACTCGGCGTTTACGGCTTCGCTGTGGGCCCGATACACGGGCACCCGAACGCACGTGGCCGTAATCGCGATGTCCGGCGTCCGGAGAATCTTCCGCGTCTCGTTGACCATCTTCATCTCCTCCTTCGTGTAGCCATTCTCGAGGAAGACGTCGATGTGGGGGAGGACGTTGAAGGCGATCTGATGGGGGAATTCGTGGCGGTCGAGCTCGTCGGCGGGCCGGCCCTCGAGGAGGTCGCCGGTCTGCTCCTCCATCTCCTCGATCGCGGCGGTGCCCTTCCCGCTGACGGATTGGTAGGTCGCGATGACAAGACGGCGGAGGATGAACGCCTCGTGCAGGGGCCGGAGCGCGTGGACGAGTTGAATCGTCGAGCAGTTGGGGTTGGCGATGATGCCGCGCGGGGGCCGCTCGCCTAGGAGGTCGCCGTTCACCTCCGGCACGACCAGGGGCACGTCGTGCTCCATGCGGAACTGGCTGGTATTGTCGACGACGATGGCGCCGGCCTCGACGGCGACGGGTGCCCATTCCCGCGAGATGGAGGCGCCCGCGCTGAAAAGTCCGAGCTGGACTCCCTCGAAGGCCTCGCGGCTGACCGCCTCCACCGTCAGGAGGCGCCCCCGGTAGGCCACGCTGCGGCCGGCGGAGCGCTCCGACGCGAGCAACTTCACCTGCGAGGCGGGGAACTGGCGCTGCTCCAGAATCCGGAGCATTTCCTGGCCGACGGCGCCCGTGGCGCCAAGAATCGCAATGCTGATCATCGGGGGGGGGAACTCCTGGGCGGGGGGGAGTGCTCGGGGCGCATGCAGCCCTGTCGGCGGGCAGACAAGGCCGCTCGTTGCCGCGTGTAAATGGCAAACTGGGGAGAAGGAAAGGCGCACCTCCGATGTGAAAGGCGCGCCCGGAAAAGGGAGCCGGATTAGGCCTTACTTTAGTATCTGTTCGGCACGTTGTTCGTTCAGGGGAATACCATGCCGGAGAGAAACTTCACACTCGTCCAAAAACGGGACTCAAAAAGAGACACCCATCTTCTCGCCGGCGAGGCGGAACGCCTCGATAAGTTCCGGGCTCGCGAAGCTCTCGAGGCGCCGCGCTTCGAGCTGGAGATCCTCAAACTCCGCGCCGGACTTCATGAGGAATCCCTCGATGATGTCGAAGCGGACGCGGGCCCTGTTGGCGGCATCGATGCCCGCAGGCGTGAGGGTGAGCCCACGGTAGCGCTCGTAGAACGCGTAGCCAAGGGCGGCGAGGCGCTGCATGGCGCGGGTGACCGTGGGGCGGCTCATCCGGAGCCGCTCGGCGAGCTCGACGCCGCGCACGTATCCTTTCTCGTTCAGAAGGTCCTGAATCAGGAGCAGGTAGCAGCTAAGCTCCTGGGGAAGGTCATGAACGGGGGGGAGTTCTTGGGTGAACTTTTGCATCTTCTTTATCCTTGGTGTGGTTCTCCGGATTCGATCTCGTGGAGTTTTCGCGGAGAGTCGGTTGGTGATGCAAATCCTTTCGGATTTATCCATCGGCCGGATCGGTGCAATCTACCTTTACAGGCGGATGGTCTCGACCAATCATGATGTTGGTTTGCGAAACTGTTGCCACTTTGACGCCTTACCGAAAAATCAGGGACATTACCGATAGAAACATCGGAAAATCGCGATTGCTGCTGAAATGTAATACCCTCTTGAAAGACGACACGTCCCAGCATGCCCGGAGGCAGCCATGACGGTCCACATTACGGGGCTCCGCCGGAGCGGACGCGGACACTTCATTTTGTTGACCTTGGAGGCGGGCGAGGAGGTCCGGCTGCTGGCCGCAACGGTGGAGGCGCGAGCCCTGCGGAAGGGTTCCCGGCTGGCCGCGGGCGATTGGCAGGCGGTGCTCGACGAGGACGAGGAACTCCGGTGCCGGGAGGCAGCCTGGCGGCTGCTGGCGATCCGGGGCCGTTCCCGGGAGGAAATGCGCAGGGAATTGCGCAAGCGGCGTTTCCGAGACTCGTTCGTAGACCGATTGATCGCTGATCTGGAAAGCCGGGCTTATTTGGACGACCGGCAGGTGGCGCGGGATCTTGTATCGGATCTGACCGAACGTTTGTTCGGTCCCAGACGCATCCGCAGCGAAATGGCCCGGCGGGGACTGGATCCGGAAGTGGCGGCGGAAGCGGTGGAGGAGGCGGCCGCCGCCAGGGATCCGCTCGCCGATGCGTGTGCTTTACTGGAAAAGTGGAACCGTCGGAGCATGCCCCGTGACGCTTTGGCACGGCGCCGTGCGGCGTTTGGCTTCCTCGCGCGGCGGGGCCATGATCCCGACATCGCCGCCGAGGCCGTCCGACGGGTGCTGGGGGAGTAACGGAGGGTTTCCCCGGCGGGCCGTTTCCAGTTGCCAGAAGGGCAGGAACGGCACCTCGTTTGTTCATTGAGGAATCGTCCAAAGGCCCGGGGGCGCGCGTGCCATGGCCCAGTATTGTGAAGTCTACAAGATCACGTGCACGTGTCTGACGTGCGAAGGGGGCGTGTGCGCGCGTTCGGCGCGAACGCGGGCGGAGGCGGAGATCGCCCGAGGGGTGAAGCTGGACCGGGACGGGCACGAGGTCGGGGCGGAACGCAAGGCGGCTCCAGCGCCCCGCCCGGTCGAAAGCCCGGTTATCGTGGAGCCCGTTGGGTCCGGGGTCTCGCGGCGCGAGGTCGCGATTCTGGCCGCGTTGACGCTGCTGGCGATGCTGGTGGTGACGGGGGCGCTGCTGACCCTGAGGTCGGGTGAGGAGGAGGCGGCTGGGTCGCGGGCCGTGGCGGCGGCCGGCGTGGAACCGGTGCCGGCGGTGGAGGATCCGTTTGCGGCGGCGGTGCAGGCAGAGACGGCCGCAGATCCGGCACCCGCGGCAACCCCGGAGCCGACCCCGGACGCCACGCCGGAGCCGGTGGTAATGGCGGAGGCGACCCGGCGATCCACGCCGCCGCCGATGCGCTCGTCCCCCGAGGAGCGTCCGGCACCATCGCCCGAGGTTGTGCGTCTCAAGGAGCGGGGAAACACCTTCGTCGAGCGGGGGAATTTTGCCGGCGCGCGCCAGGTGTACCGCGAGGCGATCGAGCGCGACCCCTCGTTCTTTCAAGGGTACAACAATCTGGCGAATACCTACAGCGATCAGGGGCGTTACCTGGAGGCGGAGCCGATCTACCGCGAGGGGCTCCGGCTCGCCCCGGACTCGACCCACCTGCTGTTCAACATGGCCAATACCCTGCTGCGTTCGGGGCGCTATCGCGAGGCGGTGGAGATGGCGAAGGAGGTGCTGGACCTGGACCGCAACGATCTGGACGCGCACATGGTGGCGGGGATCGCGTATTACAAGATGGAGATGTACGCGCTGTCGACGCAGCACTTCGAGACGGTGGTGCGGCGGAATTCGGAGAGCGCGGAGGCGCATTACAACCTGTCGCTCGTCTATCGGGCGATGGGCCAGCCGACGATGGCGTCGAGCCATTACAGCGAGGCGGTTCGGCTGCGGCCGGAGCTGCGTTCGCGCGAAGTTTTAAGGAACCTGGCGCCGGGGGGCTGAGGGGCGGCCCTAGCGAAGGAGGTCGAGGACGATGCCTTCGAGGTCGGGAGGGGCGGTGGCGTAGGCGACGGGCTCGTGAGGGGCGAGCTGGTCTCGGGTCTGTGTGCCCCAAAGGCAGGCAACGAAGGGGAGTTGGGCGGCGTGGGCGACCTGGGCGTCGGGGACGCCGTCGCCGATGATGAGGGCGCGCTCGGCGCGGATGTCGGCGAGTTGCTCGAGGAGGCCGCGAGGGTCGGGCTTGCGGGGGGTCTGGTCGCCGTTCTCGCCGCGAATATCGTCGAAATACCGGGTCAGGCCGAGCTGGTCGCAGGTGCGGTCGGTCATTGCCTGGGGCTTGTTGGTGAGGATCGTGAGAAGGACCCCCCAGTCCTTGAGGGATTCAAGGAGGGGAAAGACGCCCTCGTAGACGGTGGCGTTGTCGGCGGGGTGCTGGCGATAGTAGGTCATCATCTCGGCGCGGATGGCGGCGGTCTCCTCCTCGGGGAGGCCGGGAGGCATGGCGCGGTCCATGAGCTTGCCGACGCCGTCGCCGACAAAGGTGCGAATGGCGGCGACCGTGTGGGTGGGGAGTCCGCGGGCGGCGAGGGGGTGGTTCACGGCGTTGGCAATGTCGGAGAAGGCATCGATGAGGGTGCCATCGAGGTCGAAGATGGCGGCGCGTCGGATGTTGATCACGGGGGTGCGGCTCCCAAACGGGTGATGAGGCAGGTTAGGCGGCCCGGGGGGAGTGTGCAAGCTTTCCGCCGGGCGGGATGCTCCAAAGAGATTCAAGGTGGGGGTTTGATCTTGCCATCGCGGTGGCGTGTGGGGGTGCATGGGGGCTGCCGGTTCGGCGGGGGGGCGGGAGCCCGCCCGCGCGAGGAAAGAGGGAATCCGGTGAGAATCCGGAACTGCCCCGCAGCGGTAAGCGGAAACGACCGCCGCACGATGGCACTGGCCGGGCGGACCCGGCTGGGAAGCCGCGGCCAATAGGCCTCCCCGGCGCGATGCCGGGACCGTCCGCAAGTCCGAAGACCTGCCGGTGATTCCCCCGCCCTCCTGGCGGGGACACGCGAGGGCGTTTCCATGTCTGTACGTTTCCTGCGGGGGGCGGCCGCGGCCGGTGCCGTGGTGGTTGCCTCCGTCCTGCCTGCCGGGCCGTTCTCGGCGGCCTCCGGCGATTCCGAAAACCCCTTCGATCCCCCCGTTGCGGGCTACGTAGGCCCCAACGGCGCGGGGGTCGTCGAACCGCCCAACACGCTGAATCCCGACTTTGTGGGCTGGGCGAGCCGCGTCGTGGACTACGCGCCGACGGGCCAAGCGGTTCAGCCGCCGTACAACGACCCGGCGCTCGCCCTTGGCTCCGCCACCGGCGACCAGCTCGACGTTGTGTCCCTCGGCGAGTTGACCACGGACCTGGCGGACCTCGGAGGCGAGCCAGGCACGCTCACGCTCGGGTTCGATGTGGTGATCGCGGACGGGCCCGGGCCGGACATCGCCGTGTTCGAGAACTCCTTCATCGCGCTCACAGACGGGCTGCTGTTCGCGGAGCTGGCGTTTGTCGAGGTGTCGTCGGACGGGTCGGTGTTCGCCCGCTTTCCCGCGGAGGCGGACACCGCGGGGCCGCCCCAGCCCTTCACCACGCTCGATCCCACGGACATCTACAACCTGGCGGGCAAGCACCTCAATGGCGGTGGGGCGTCGTGGGGGACGCCGTTCGACCTGGCGGAGCTGGCAGGCGCGCCGGAGGTTGTTTCCGGCGCGGTCGACCCCGGCGCGATCCGGTTCGTGCGGATCGTCGATATTCCCGGCGATGGGTCCTTTGCCGATGCGATGGGGCGGGCGGTGTTTGACCCGTGGCCGACATCGGGGAGCGGGGGCGTGGACATCGATGCGGTGGGGGTGCTGAATGCGGTGACGACGGCGGTGGGGGAGGAGTGGGGCCTTTACGAGTAGAGGGGCAGTTCGACGATGAAGCGGCACCCGCCGCCGGCGGGCTCGTCGAGGTGGAGCTGGCCCCCGTTTGTCTCGACGGCCCAGCGGGCGACGGCAAGGCCGAGGCCGGTGCCATGGCCGGCGTTCTCGCCGGTGCGGCCGCGATAGAACCGGCGGAACACGGCCTCGCGCTCCGGCGGGGGAATGCCGGGCCCGGTGTCGCGGATGGCGAGCATGACGACTCCCGCCGCCCTGTCTGTCTTTATAGAAAGATAGACGCCTCCCTCGGGGGTGTACTTGATGCCGTTGTCGAGGATGTTGAGGAGTGCCTGGCGCAGGAGGCCGGGGTCGGCATGGACGGTGGCCTCGGCCTTGGCGTCCCAGGCGAGGGTGATGGACTTTTCCTCGGCGAGGGGCTCGAGCATCTCGCGGAGTTCCTCGGCGAGGGAGGCGAGGGGGACGGGCTCGAGGCGGAGGGGGAGCTGGCCGGCCTCGGCGCGGGTGAGGGTGAGGAGGTCGTCGACGAGGGCGCTCATGCGGCGGACTTCCTCGAGGAGGCTGGCGATGGAGTCGCGGGTTTGTTCGGGGGTGGCCTCGGCGCGAAGGCCGACCTCGCCGACGGTGCGCATGGTGGCGAGGGGGGTGCGGAGCTGATGGGAGGCGTCGGCGGTGAAGCGGCGGAGTTGCTCGAAGGATTGCTCGAGGCGGGCGAGGGTCTCGTTGAAGACGGTGGCCAGCTGGCCGAAGTCGTCGTCGGGATTGGGGACCTCGAGGCGTGCGGAGAGGCTTTCGGCGGTGATGCGGCGCGCCTGGCGGGCCATGAGGCTGACAGGGCGGAGGGCGCGCTCGGCGAGCCAATAGCCGCCGAGGCCGGCGAAGAGGAGCGAGCTGGGGAGACCGATGAGGAGGGTGAGCAGGAAGGAGTTGAGGGTGACGCGTGCCTCGTTGGCGTCGCGGGCGACGATGTAGCGGCGGCCGTCGCCGGTGGTGGCGGCGCGGAGCTTGAAGTAGTCGCCGTCGGGGTTGGTCCAGTAGAGGGGGTCGCTTTGTTGGAGGCCGGGGAGGGCCGCATCGAGGCCGGCCTCGCGCCACTGGCGTGTTGTATAGACGGTGTCGAGGGCTTCCTCGACGCGAAAGAAGCTGATGGCGCCGGTGTCGGCGAGGGCGCCGAGGCTGGAGGGGTCGCTGCGGATCACGAGTTCGAGGGTGGCGAAGTCCTGGTTGAGGGCGCGGTTGAGTTCCTGGCGGAGACCGGCGCGGACGATGACCAGGGTCTCGACGAAGAAAACAAGGAGGAGGAACGCCGTGGGGACGACGTACATGAGGGCGAGCTTGGTGCGAAAGTCCAGGCGGGGGAGGCGCATGACGCGGCGGGGCGATCAGGCGTCGAGGACGAAGCCAACGCCCCGGACAGTGCGGATGCACTTCTTGTCGAAGGCGTCGTCGAGCTTGCGGCGGAGGCGGGCGATGTGGACGTCGATGACGTTGTCGAGGGGTGTGGCACGGGGGACGCCGCGCCAGACGACGCGGGCGAGCATCTCGCGGGAGACGGTCTGGCCGGCGTTCTCGACGAGGAGCTGGAGGACCTCGAACTCCTTGCCGGTGAGCTCGATGGGTTGGCCGGCGCGGGTGACGCGGCGGCGGAGGACCTCGACCTCGATGTCACCGACGGCGAGGCGGTGCTCGGGGTCGGAGCGGCCGCGGCGGGCCAAGGCGCGGACACGGGCACACAGCTCGGGGATGGCGAAGGGCTTGACGAGGTAGTCGTCGGCGCCAGCGTCGAGCCCTTCCACGCGGTCTTCGATCGAATCGCGGGCGGTGAGGAGGAGGATGGGGACGCCGCTGTCGCGACCGCGGAGCGTGCGGAGGACTTCGATCCCGTCGAGCTCCGGCATCATCCAGTCGAGGAGGACGAGGTGGTACTCGGGACCGGCATCGACGGCGTCCAGAGCCTCGCGGCCGTTGCGGGCGGAGACGACCTCGTGGCCTTCCTGGCTCAGGGCCTCGGCGATGGCACGAGCCATCTTTTCCTCGTCTTCGGCGAGAAGGATCCGCATGGGACAGAGGGCCTCCTTCATTCCTTCAATGCGGACACCATCTTCTCGACGACCTTCTTGGCGTCACCAAAAACCATCATGCAATTGTCGGCAAAGTAGAGCTGGTTTTCAACGCCGGCATAGCCGCTGCGCATGGAGCGCTTGATGCAGTAGACCTGGCGGGCGCGATAGGCCTCGAGGATGGGCATGCCGTAGATCGGGCTGGAGCGGTCGCTCTTGGCGGCGGGGTTGACGACGTCGTTGGCGCCAACGACGAGGGCGGCGTCGGCGTCGGAAAAGTCGCTGTTGATGTCCTCGAGCTCGAAGACAAGGTCGTAGGGGATATCGGCCTCGGCAAGAAGGACGTTCATATGGCCCGGCATGCGCCCGGCCACGGGATGGATGGCAAAGCGGACGTCGACCCCCTTGTTGATAAGGGCGTCGGTGAGTTCGCGGACGGCGTGTTGGGCCTGGGCGACGGCCATGCCGTAGCCGGGGACAATGATGACGCGGGCGGCGTTGCCGAGCATATAGACGGCGTCCTCGACGGAGGCTTCCTTGTGGTGGCGGTCGGCAGCACCGGCGGTGGCGGCGGACTGCTCGTCGGTGCCAAAGCCGCCAAGGATGACGCTGAGGAACGAGCGATTCATCGCCTTGCACATGATGTAGGAGAGAATGGCGCCGGAGGAGCCGACGAGGGCGCCGGTCACGATCATGAGGTTGTTGTTGAGGGTGAAGCCGGTGGCGACGGCGGCCCAGCCGGAGTAGGAGTTGAGCATGGAGACAATCACCGGCATGTCGGCGCCGCCGATGGGGATGATAAGGGTGACGCCGAGAACGAAGGCGATGACCGTCATGACATCGAGCCAGAGGAGGTTCTCCGTCGCGGCGAAGGCGATGCCGGAGAGGATCATGACGATGGCGAGGAGAAGGTTGAGTGTATGCTGGCCGCGAAAGACGACGGGCGCGGAACGGAGCGTGCCGCTGAGCTTGCCGAACGCGATGAGCGAGCCACTGAAGGTGATGGCCCCGATGAAGACGCCAATGAAGACCTCGATGCGGGAGATCAGGGGCACGGCGCCCCCGGTGGCGACCTCGCGCATATACATGCCGAATCCGACGAGGACCGCGGCAAGGCCCACGAAACTGTGGAGGAGGGCGACCAGCTCGGGCATGGCGGTCATCTGAATGCGGCGGGCAAGGGGGATGCCGATGGCGGCCCCGATGGCGAGCCCCGCGAAGACCCACGGCATGTACTGCCACCGCATGGAGGGATCGAAGAGTGTGGCCCCGATGGCCAGCGCCATGCCGGCGATGGCGTAGCTGTTGCCGCGGCGTGCGGTGGCCGGCGAGCTGAGGCCCTTGAGCCCGAGGATGAAGAAGACCGACGCCACGAGATAGACGGCGGCAAAGGCGTCCATGCTCATGACGTCAGCCCCGCTTCCGGTACATGGCCAGCATGCGCTGGGTGACGGTGAAGCCGCCAAAGACGTTGATGGAGGCGATGACGAGGCCGACGAAGGCAAGGAGCCGGCCGAGGAGCGGGCCCTCGCTGCCGACGATCAGCAGACAGCCGACCAGAATGATGCCCGAGATCGCGTTGGTCACCGACATAAGAGGCGTGTGAAGCGCCGGGGTCACGTTCCAGATCACGTGGTAGCCGACGAAGCAGGCGAGGACGAAGATGAAGACGCTGGCCATGACGGGGGACATGGCGGGGCTGCCGGCGGCGAGGAGGAGCAGGGTCATGCCTTGACCGCCTTTCGCTCGCGGGGCCAGCGCGCCTCGCCGCCATGGGTGACGATGGCGGCGTCGAGGATTTCGTCCTCAAGGTCGAGGGCGAGCGTGGGTTCGCCACCCTCCGGCTCGCTGACCAGAATCCCGAGGAGGTGGACCATGTTGCGGGCGAAGAACTGGCTCGCGTGGGTGGGAATCTTGGCGGGGTGGTTGGTCTCGCCGACGAGGAGGACGCCGTGGCGCTCGACGGTTTCACCGGCGACCGTCAGGGGGCAGTTGCCGCCGGAGGCCGCGGCGAGGTCGACGACGACGCTGCCGGCCT
>CAYQTO010000138.1:0-10265 GCA_964420455.1 uncultured Candidatus Sumerlaeota bacterium
CAGTCCGGAGTCTCCACAAAGCAGTACACCAGAATATCGAGCGAGTGCGCCCCAAACTCGTTCAGCCACACATGGTAGTAGTCCTTCCGTGTATACGGATGCTGGCGGATGATCTCGCGGATGCCCTCGCAGAAGGTGTCTATACGCTCCGGCGGCGTATTGTAGGTGATGTTGATGTGGGTCTTGATGCGGCGATAGCGGCGCTCGCCATAGTTGTCCACCATGGCCTTGATCAGGTTCGAGTTCGGGACGGAGAGAAGGGAATTGTAGAAGGTCCGGATGCGGGTGGACCGCAGGCCGATGGATTCGACAGTGCCATGGCGGCCGTCGACTTCAACCCAGTCGCCCGGCGCGAAGGGCCGATCCACCAGCACCGTAATGGACCCGAAAAGGTTCTCGATCGTATCCTTTGCGGCGAAGGCGAAGGCCAAGCCACCGATGCCAAGGCCCGCCAGCAACGACGCCACGTTCACGTTCAGGTTGTCCGCAACGAAGACCAACCCGAACGCAAAGACGAAGATCTTGGCCGCCTTGCGAATCAGCGGGATCAGGATTTCGTCGTACTTGTTCTTCGTCCTCGCCGCCCGCTTCTCGTAGATGCGGGAAACGAAGTCGATGATCCCGAGCGCGGCGAGGATTCCCGCCAGCACGATCACGAAGACCGTGGCCACGTTGAGGATCGCGAAAACCCAGTCCTCGATGCCGAGGACGCGAAGAGTGGCAAACCAGAAAATTCCTGCCGCCGTCAGCCCGATCCAGCGGGCCATTCGCACGAGTTGCCCGGTATCGAAGCGCACCCGTTCCTCGCGCAGATACCGCGTCACCATCAGTTGGATCATGCCCTGCAGGATCCGATCGATGATGATGCCCAAGAGGATCAGGAGGAAGATCGCGATCCACTGGAAGTCCTGGAGAACGAAGGTTCGCCGCTTGAGCGCCTCGGGAATCAGCTGACGTATGCGGAACTCGGTCGTGTCGGCGCTGACCCCCGCGACGGTCTCGCGGGGACCATACTCGTCCATGAGTTCAGGGATACTGGCGACCGTCTCCTTGCTGAAGAGCCAGAGCCCGTCGGGATTTCGGACCAGGATAATCCGGCCGGAGGGATCCCCGGGATACGTCCACTCGCCCCCCTCCACCTCCTCCGGGAGATCCTCGATCACAACGAACTCGATCCGGTTGAAGATCGAGTACAGGTTCTGGGCCCGCTGCGCCCCGATTTCGTCCCGGTTGATTTCCACGACGTCGCCAAGGTCCAGCGCCTGAATCGCGACCGCGAGTCTCTCGTCGTCCCCCATGTTATACGCCTTCATGTACGTCAGGAAGGTATCCATGGTGGCCCGCGGGGTGCCGAACCGCTCGATCTGGAGAGGGGTCGGACCGGAACCTTCGGGTGTCGGAGTGGCTGACGGGTCGACGCCTTCCGGAGCGGTTGTGGACTCCGTGGCCGGAGCAAGCGTCGGCATTGGCATCTGGGCCGGGGCCAGCCCGGCAACCATCAGACAAACGGATAACAAAAGGAGGAAGGAGGTGCGGAACATCATGCTTTTGGGGGGGGAGAAAATGAGGACCGCCCCGGGGTCGATCCCTGGGGCGGCATCATCCTGCAGTTGATGAAGGGGGAAGCAAGGACCAATGGCCTCGCGCCCCCACGGGCTTATCTCGTCGGGGGATAGAGGGGTATATCGACCCGCTCCAGCCGCACGAGTTCCAGGAAAATCCCCGCGTTGGTCACCGTCCGTTGGGGGAAGGCATCAGCGGGATAGAAGGAAAGGAGGTCGAAGGATGCGAAGAGGCCGGCGAAGGAGGTGGGCACCTCCTCGAGGACGAGATAGACCTCCACGAGCCGCGGATCGCCGGAGGTCGGCACCACCACGGCGTCTCGGTTCGCCACGAGAATCGCCGTCGACGACCGCTGGAAGTCGCTCGTGTTCAGCCGCAGCCGGAGGTCCGGAATCCTCATCGGATCCGACTCGCCATCGACGCGGATCTGGAAAAGGCCGCGATAAATCGCCGTCGGCGAGTCCTCCGTCAGCGCCGTGTCGGTGATGGGAACAAACGGGTCCGTGCCCCAGAAGCCGAACGTCTCCGCCCGGTCCACCACGGACATGCCCAGACCGTTGGAAGTGAGGAGGAAGTTCGGCAGCGAAAGCGCCGTGACCGTCGGGCCTTGGAGAAACTGGTCGCGGTTCTCCTGCACGTTGAGGTCCGCGTTATAGATGATGTTCGTGTCCTCAATAACCGTCAGGTCGTTCGCCCGGTCGTCGTCGAAGCGGTAGATCTCGATCTCCTCCAGCGCGATGCCGCCGTTGGCCGCGTCCTCCGTGAGGAAGTTCAGCAGATCAAAGGACAGGAAGTACTTCCTGTCCTCGACGGGGAGTTGGAAGAGTTCCGTGGGCGGCTTGAAGAGGAGGTCGATGGCCTTGGGCGCATCGACATTTGGCGCCAGTGACAGGTCGCCCCGGCTGTTGGTCTCCACGGTGAAGGCGCTCTCGAAAGTGCGGCTGTTGAGACGCATACGGACCGTTGGGACCTCGGCGGCGGGTGTGCCAGCGCTCGCGCGGACATGCGCACGATACAGGTAGAGCGAGTCCGGGCTGACCTGGAGCTGGCTGTCGGGCGAGCCCCAGAAGCCGAAGGTGTTGTTGTTGCCGGGCGAGCGGAGCGTCAGAGCACTGCGGCTCAGGGCCCGGTCGAAGAAGCTCGGCGAGGTCCCCGACACAAACCGCAGCACGCTCGTATCGAAGGTCACGTACCCCTCGATGCCCTGAACCGGCTGTCCGTTTGGATCGATGCGAACCGTAATGGTAACCTGCTGGTTGGGCGCCACCGAGGCGGGAACACCGGAGAGGAACACGCGGGACGAGCCGCCCGGCGCCCCGGAGGTCCCGAGGATGGTGGGAAGCGCGTTCCCGAGCCCATCGAGGACGCGGGTCTCCCGCGGGGCCATGCCCTCGAGCCCAAGGCTCGGCGAGCCGGAGCCGATCCCAACGAACCGCAGCGTGGCCACCAGCGAGTCCGGATCCACCACCACGCGGTTGCTCCCCACAAGGAACCCGATCACGTCGTCCTCGATTTCGCGCGGCGTGCCGGAAACGGACGTATAGCGCGAGATCGCCTGCGGATCGACATATCCGCCCGGATTGAACTCCCATCCCTCGGTGCCGGAGGAGAAATCGAGTCCGCCGACCAGGATCGCCTGGGCATCATTGACGGGGGTTGGGGTGACCGTCGGGGTGATGCTGGGGGCCGGCGTGATGATGATCTCCGGCGGATCCGGAAGCTCCGGCCGCTCGGCAAGGGGCTGGCGGAAGACCTTACCGATGTTCGGCGAGGACGTGAGGTTGATTTCATCGGTGAAGCCGACCCAGGCGAGGTCGCGGCCGTCGGGAGAAATCCGCCCGTAGCGCGCCGACGCGTCAAAGCCCGCGAACTGGGGCTGGAGGAGAACCTGACTGAAAATCGGCGTGTCGTTCACCGACGTCACCGTGTCAAGATTCTCGAGGATGAACAGGCGCGAGCCGGTTGATGGCTGGGCGGGGATGTCCACCACCGGGTTTCCATCCGGCCCGGGGATGATCGAATAGGCGGGCGGCACCGACGCGTTCGCCGTAAAGATCACCCGCGGACGGCCGTCCGCATAGACCACATCGAAGTCGTAGAGATCGATGTTCTGCCATCCGTCCAGGATCGGCAGCACCCGGTTCTCCGCCACCTGGTAGCCGAAGATGCGGCCGTTGCGCGTGGAGATATACAGGTTGAGGCTGGCGTCCTCGCCGGGCTGGGGATCCTTGAGCCGGGCGGCGAAGTAGATGAGGCCGGCGGACTCGTCGAAGAAGGGAAAGCGGAAGTCGGTCAGATACGGATGGTCGGGGCCGAGCACCGTTTCCACCTCGTTGTTGCCGTCCGGATCGATGTTCACGATCCGGAGGTAGTCCGGCCCCGTATAGACGACCTGGTTGCCGTTCTGGGCCCAGCTCGGGTCGCGGGCGCCGGCGGCCATCATTGGATCGACGATTTCCGTCACATTCAGGCCGTCATTCGTCAGCGTGAAGATGGCCCCGCCGTCCTGGTCCACGGTCGCAACGAGCCGCTCCTCGGTCGGATGGGCGCGAAGTCCGGTGAAGCTTCCCCCAAGGTTCAGGAAGCGGTTCACGACGGGCCGCGTCGCCGTCCCCCCGGTAATGTCCGCCGGGTCCGGGATGTAGCTGCGGAAGGGCTCCAGCGCCACGAGGAAGTCACCCGGCTGCGAGATGATCACGTCGTTCTTGGAAACGGACCACGTGGGAAAGAAGCCGTCGCCAATATCCTGGCGTGTCTCGTTCAGATAGGCCACATAACCCGGATCGATGAAGTAGGTGCGGAAGGCGCGCATCTGGAAGCCGAGGTGGTCGCGGAAAACGTTGTTCTGCTGCGAGCGGTTCTCCGGGTCGTCCTCGATCGAGTAGGTCGGGAGGTAGGAATTTCCCGGCCGAAGCTGGACGTTGAACCGCACATTGCGCTGACTCGGCTTACCCGGCGGCACCATGAACCGGTACGTCCGGAGAACGACCTGGGATGCAGGGGGGAAGGGGTTGTAGGCATCGAGGCCCTCGCCCCAGAAGGGTGCGAAGATTGGGTTGGCCTCGTCACCGATATTGACCGTGGTCGAATTGACGAGTGGCGTCTTGGGCTCCAGCAGGCTGTCGCCGGTGATCCGGCCGGCCTCGTAGGTTACCTCGTCGCCCTCCTCCTCGCCAAAGAAGGTGACCTCGATGACAAGGGGATCGACATCAAGGGACTTGGCGTTCGGGACCCCTTCCTGGGTCGTGGTAACATTGGAGCTATTCTCAACACCCAGTTCGTGGGCGACCTCGATCTCGACGACGATCGGGACGCCGGCGGGCACGCCAGCCACCGGATCGATCCCCATGGTGCCGGTGGAGGGGAGATCGTCGAGGCTGATGTCAGGGCTCAGGATACCGATGGTCTGACCGCGAAGGTACCGTCCGCCGGGATTGAAGAGAATGTCGTTCGGCGAGTCCTGGTCGGCCTGGTCGCCATCGGCGAGGGCCAGGCTGTCCGTCCAAACGAAGATCTCCGTCGGGTTTCCTTCTTCATCGGGCACGGCGACAACCGGGGTGCCGTCCTCCTCGTAGATCGTGGTCACTCCACCGAGGAACGGGGAGATGGCGGCCTCGACCTCGTCCTCGCCTTCGCCAAAGGTGGTCACGATGCTGTTTTCCGGATCGGGGAACCAGCCGAGATCGAAGGCACCCACCTGCTCGGGATCGAGCGAGGCACCGGCGGGACCGATCTGGCCCCATTCATAATTGAGAAACGGAATGAGAGTCGACTCATAGGCGGAGTCGGGAGTTGTCAGGCCTTCGGGCCGTGCCAGGAGCCGGCCCACGTTTGGACGGCCGAACCCGCGATACACGTCGTATTGATCGATATACACCAGCTGATCGAGCAGGTCCGAGTTTACAATGCCGTTCTCGTCGATGATGGCATCTCGGGAGAGACCTTGGGGGGCGGGGAAGCGGCCGGGCAGGTCGGAATAATTCTTCAGCGCCGCGAGGACACTGTTTGCGGGATTGTTGGGGTCACGGAAGAAGGGGGCGCGGGCGCGATAGCTCTCGCGCAGGGCGTTCTCGGGGCCAAAGGCACCCGTCAGGTCCGGGAACGTAAGCGGGTCGCGATTCAGCGGAACCAACTCGTCGTCGTAGCGGGCGTCCGAATACATGAGGGCGACAACGGCACCTGCCAGCGCGGTGGAGACGCTCGTCCCGTCCCACGCCTCCGCAACGGCGGTCGTGATGCCCTCGATGCCGAGGACCGATCCGATCCCCGCGTAGTCGCCGCTCTCATTCCCTTCCTGGTCCGCCGAGCCGACGGAAATCCCCCGCCGTCCGCTGATGTCCGTTGTCACCATCCCGGTTCCCAGCGTCGGGAAGCCGGTGGTGTCGCCCACATAGCCCGGCATGGAGAAGTCCACCCCGGCGCCTCCGAAGTTCGACTGCGGCACCCGGTTGCCTTCCGACGTGACGCCGCCGACTGCAAGCGTCCACGGGGAGGAAGCCGGGTATTCCACCTGCGAGTAGCGGTTGCCCGCTGCAGCCACATTGGTGGTTCCAAGGCCGTTGCGGCCCGACTCGAAGCTCGCCCGCAGGGCGGCCTCCACCTCTGCAAGCGCGGCGAACCCGTCAGGAGTCAGAAGTCCATAGGGGTGCACATTCACATCGATGTCGCCGAAGGTCGAATCCTCAAAGGCGGCAATCAGTTGCACGTTGGTGGTTGTGTAGGATTCTGAGAAGACGCGGGAGGCGTAGATTCTCGCACCGGGGGCCCCACCAACGATCCCCAGCCCATTGACCTGGGCGGCAATAAGGCCGGCCATTGCGGTCCCATGCACGTTCAGGAGATTTGCCGTGTTGGCGAGCGGGGGGTTGGGAAGCCCGGCGTCGATCGCGTCGAAGCCGGCAACCGCGCCGAAGGCCGCGGCAAGGTCCGGATGGGCGATCTCGATGCCGGAGTCGAACACCGCGACGGTGACCGTGTCGCTCCCGAAGGGCGACACCCCGGCGGTCTGGTTGTACATCCACCCGCGGGGAGCGTCGATGTCCTCGTCCGGCGTCCCGAAACCGAAGTTGGTATTTGTGGGCGAGTTCCAAAGGTACCACTGGTATTCGACAAAGAGAGGATCGGTGACCTCGAGGGAGTTCGTCGAGAGGGCCGGGCGTCCCGTCAGCGTCATTTCCTGGATGGCGGTGCGGAGGAAGGCGTTCTCCTCCACCAGGCCATTGAGGCCGCCCTCGCGCAGGACGTCCGGGTCTTCAAAAGTCCTGAGGATGACGCGGCCGGAGGGAAGCTCTCGGACGGCTTCGAAGCCGGTCGCCTCGAACCATTCCGTCTTGGCGCGTTCGGTCGTCGCTGGATCGAACTCGACCAGCAACCGGTCCGTATAGACAGTCATCAGGTCCGGGTGGGGGTTGGCATTGGGGTGGAGGACGGTGCGCAACCCGGTGACGGGGAGCGACTCCGACGAGGCGAGAGCGCGGGCGAGTTCCCTCCGCGGTGCCTCGAGCACCACCAGGCCGGTATCCGGGAAAACCTTGACGAGGCGGAATCCGAGTCCTTCGGCGTCGCCGGCAGCGCGGTCCATCAGGGCCTTCTGGCCGACGGAGTCATCGTAGCGGATGGCCGTGAATCGCGTACTGGCGACCAACGCCCCAACTGCCTCGTTGCTCAGGGGCGAGATTCCCGCTGGCCGCGCGGTCTCGACCGGGGGAGTGGAGGCTTGGGCACCCGAGACGATCAGGGCCGCCGACAGAGCGGAGGGCACCACCACATTGCGCAAGCAGATCATACGGATCCTCGGAGGTCGGGGCTTGGGGCTAACCCTAGTAATGCCAGAGCCTAGTCGGGCTGCCCTTCCCATGGTGTGTTGCGTTCCGGGAAGTTAAAAACGCTCCCCAAGCAGGGCAAGTCCTATATCGGCCCGGAAAATCGCGTCCATGAATCATGATGGCTGCGTGTCCTTGGCCTCGACTTGCCTGCGGAGAAAGCGTGAGAATTCCCAACTTGATGTTTCCGACAAGAGGCGGAGGAGGCCTGTTCCCCTGAGCCCGAACACCCCCACCGGGTCCCCCATCGACTGGCTGCGGCATTTGCTTTACCTCACGATGCAGGAGGTGCGTTGGATCCTGCGGGGATGGCGCTGGCGGGCCCTGGTGCTGGCCACCTTTGCGGCCTCCTACTGGTTCGGGCGGACGGCGACCTTCAGCGAGGGGAGCGTCGCCTGGTTCGCGGGAGCCCGGCCCGGCATCACCGGGTTTACGGTGGCCTGGGCCGTGGCGGGCCTGATCCTCGGCGTCGAGTCCGTCAGCGGTTGGCAACGCCGTGGGGCGAGCATCCTCCTCGAGACCCGCCTCCGCCAGCCCCTCGCCTTCCTCCTGTCGCGGGTGGTGGCCATTGCCGTTGCGCTCCTTCCCTTGGCGGCGGTGGCCACTTTTTGGCCGGCGGTGGGCGCCTGGCGCGCCCAGTATCCCGTCCTTTGGAGCTCCTCGTGGCTCTATCTCGCCATGGTCGCGACCCCGGTGATCCTTGCCGGGGCCTCCGCGGGTCTGGCGGGCAGGGCCGTATTTACACGCGAGGCCCCCGCTCTCGCCGCCGGCCTTCTCGCCCTCGCCCCCGTGCTGGTCTACCGGTTGGTCGCGGCCCCCGCCGACGACCTCTTCCTGCGGGCTTCCTTCGCGCTGGGGGTGCTGGTTCCCCCATCAGCGCTCGCCGCAGAGGCCCTCATCGTCCTTGGCGCGGCGGTCCTCTTTCTCTCGATCTCCCTTGCCGTGTTTCCCATCCGTCCACGGGCGGGTCGGCGGGCCGGTTTCTTCCGCATCCGCCTTGGGCTTACCGGCGCCCTCGCCCGCACCATGCTCGCCCGGGCGCGCCTCCTCGGGCCGGGACTCGTCGCCCTCGTTCTTCTTGCCGGCGTCACCGGCCTGTCCTCGTGGGCCGAACTGGCCCGGCGACTCCCCCCCCTCCCCCGCCAGGACGACCTGGCCGCCCGCGTCTCCGCACCTCCCGGAACCGCCCAAGGCTACCTCGCCCCCCTCGAGATCCGCCACCGGCGCGTCGCCCTCCCCTCCGCCGCAGACGGCGAACCCCTCACCATCACTCTTACCGCCAGCCCCCTCCTCGATGCCCAGGGGGCGGCAGTCCTCGATTTTGGAAACACCCTCCGTGTGACGGGCGCCCACCTTGGTGACGGCTCCCCGGGGGAAGTCCGCCTCCTCGATCCCACCCGGTTCGGTTTCCCCACCGGCCAGGCGATTCTCCACTTCGTGCCTCCGCTGGAACCAGGGCGCGACGTCGAGCTGGCCCTCGCCCTCGAACCCACCGCCCGCGGAGCCCGCGACTGGTCCCTCGCCTTCCACCCCCGCTTTCACCAGTTCGCCCGCGTCGGTCCCTTCTGGGGCCGCTCCCTTGTGGCGGACTTCACCCAGCGTCGCCTCGAATACTTCGACCAGCCCTCCTCCTTCGATCTGGTGGTCCCGGAACGCGAGGGCCTCACGTGGCTCGCCGGCTCCGCCCGAGGGACCCTCCTCAACGACGGCACGATCCGCCTCGCCCAGCCCTACCCGTCCCTCCCACGCAATCTCGTCGCGGCGAACTTCACCGAATTCGAAGGCTCTGATCCCGACCAGATCGACGTCCGCTTCCTCCTTCTTCCCGGCCGCGAGGAACTCGGCCGCAATCTCCACGCGATCTACGCCGAACCCCTCAAGCGCCTCGGCCGCCTGTTTGGCACGCCCCCCCAACCGATCGTCGTCTACGAAGTCCCCGAAACAAGCCCCGATGATCCCCTCGCCCTTTCCGCCTCCCTCGTCGACGACCTTCGTATCTACCTCCGCGAGTACAACCAGGACCGCAGCCCCGGCCGCCGCCAGTTCGCCGACCTGTTTCCCCGCCTCCACGAGGGGATCGTCCGCGATGTCGTCCTGAAGAGTTTCGCCGGCTTTGAGCAGCCCGAACTCCTCCGCGATGCCTGGATCGACTACCTTCACACCCACGCGCTTGCCCGCGGAAGCCAGCTGACCCCCCTCTATCGCGAGTCCATCCTTGTCCCCTTCTCCCGCGCGGCCAATGGCAACAAGCCCTTCCTCGTCCAAAGCAAGGAGCAGCGTCACTGGGAGGGCGACGCCTTCGCCTTCGACCGGCTCGACGAGCCGGACGCCGTCGCCGCCGCCCGCAAGCGTCTCCTTGCCTTCCACCACATCTGCCGCCACGTCGCCGGAGACCGCGCCTACGCCGAGGCCGTGCGCGTTCTCCTTCAGGAACACCGCGGCGAGGTCCTGACCCTCGACCTCTACCGCCAGGCTCTCGAGGACGCCTCCGGAATGCCTTTTGCCGACCTGTTTGCCGAATGGCTGACGGAGGGCCTCCTCCCCCGCTACGAGATGACCCGCGCACAAGCCTTCCTTTTCGAGGACGAGGAGACCCGTGACCTCGTCTACCGGACGGAGGTGGAACTGGCGAACAAGGGGGCCGGGTCGCTGCCGGTGCCGTGGATTCTTGCCACGGAGGGGGACCCGATCCGCGACGAGGTGGTGATCCCGGCAGGGGGAACGGCCTCACTTTCGATCCGCTCCATCGACAGGCCGGTGACCTTTGAACTGGACGCGTACAACATGGTGCCCCGGGCGATAGGCTCCGCCGAGCAGAAACCCCAAGGGGGTGGAGAAGACACCCCCTCGTGGGGTGGTGCACGGGGAGGAGCGCGCTTC
>CAYQTO010000139.1:0-10217 GCA_964420455.1 uncultured Candidatus Sumerlaeota bacterium
CCCCCCGCATCGTCTATGGCGGCGCGGTGGACCTCCGGCTGGACGCACGGTTCTTTCGCGCCGCCCTCGACCACATCCCCGAGGCCAGTCTCGTTTTTCTCGGCCGCACGGCGGCCAACATCACACCCGCCCTCCGCCGCCTCCTCCGCCATCCCCGGGTCCACGCCCTCGGGCCTGTCCCCTACTCCGCCTATCCCGCCCTCTACCAGCATGCGGACGCGCTTGTCCTCGCCCACCGGCATATCCCCTTCACCACCGCCATGTATCCGGCAAAGCTAAGCGAGTACCTCGCCGCGGGCCGGCCGGTGGTCTCCGTCCCCCTGCCGGAAATCGCCCGCGTCGCCGCCGAGGCCACGGACCCCCGCACGATCCGCCTCGCCGCAACGCCGCGGGAGTTTGCCCGCGCCTGCGCCGCGGCGATCGTGGAACACGACCCCGCCCTCGCCGAGGCCCGGCGCGATCTCGTCCGGGGGCGCCGCACCTTCTCCGCCGGCGCCCGCGCCCTCCTGCGCGCCCTCGCCCCCCTCGCCCCACAAAGCATTTGAGTCCCTTCCCGCCCCCCCACCAAACCTCGCCCTGATCATGGACGGCCCTTTCCTTCTCCTCTACGGCCTGCTGACCCCCGCCCTCGTGCTGCTCTCCATGGGGTTCGTCCGGCGGTACTTCCCCGGGCACCTCGCCGAGCGCCTCGCCGTTGCCTGGGCCACCAGCCTCGCCCTCATCGTCCTCGAGACCTTCACCCTCGGCCTGTTCTGGAATGGCTACACCGGCCGGAACCTGGCGCTCCTGGAAGTGCTGATGATCGGGGGCCTCGCGCCATGGCTCGCGCGCGACGGATGGCGCGAGGCTCGCGACGCCGCCCGGGCCGCGGCGGACGTCCTCACCCGTCCCCTCCGCCCGCTCGTCTTCCTTTCCGCCGCGGCCGCGCTCCTCGCCTGGGGGGCCGCCTTCGCCTTCGCCTGGGAATCCCCCGTTCCCGGCCTCGACGCTGTCGCCTACCACCTCCCCATCGCTGTCTATCTCAACCAGGAAGCCGGCCTCGAGTGGTACGCCACGCGCAGCGGCCACGTGAACGAATTCCCCAAGAACGCCCACTTTGCCTTCGCCCGCATCTTTGCCCATGGCGGCGACGAGCGCGCCATCCGCCCCCTCCAGTGGGCCTGGGGCTTCTTCGCTGTCCTCGCCCTCTACGCCGCCATGCGCAACCTCCGCCTTTGTCGCGCAACCGCCGGCGTCCTCGCACCCGCCTTCCTTCTCGCCCCCGCCGTCCTTGCGCAACCGATGGTCCTCTGGGGGACCATCGACCTCGTCTTTCACATCCTCCTCATCCTTGTCTATACGACCGTGCTGTGGCTTCCTCCGGACGAGCGCGGGGCCCTCCGGCGGGCACTCTTCGCCGCCCTCATCGCCTCCCTCGCCATCGGCACCAAGAGCCAGGGCCTCCTCCTCGCCGGGGTGCCCATCCTCTATCTCGCCATCCGCCTGGCGGTGTCCTTCCCCACCCGCCGTACCCACGTCCTCAAGACCTTCCTCGCCCACGCTGCGCTCATCCTCCTCCTCGTCGGCAGCTATACATATATCCAGAACATCGCCTGGTTCGGCAATCCCTTCCAGCCGATCCGCATCAAGGCCTTCGGCACCGTGCTGCTCGACGGCGCCTTCAAGAGCGTCCACGACCTCGTGGGGACGGAGGAGGCGACCGGCACCCGCTCGAATCCCTTCGCGGTGCTCCGGTCCTGGTCCGTCCTTCTCGCGCGTCACTGGGTCTACGACGACCTCCGCGTGGGCGGTTGGGGCTTCCTGTGGATGTTCGGCCTGTTGCCGGGGATGCTGGCCGGGATCGCCATCGCGTCCTGCCACCGCCGCGGCTGGTTGGCGATCCTCGGTGGCGTGGTGGTTCTCCTGATGTTTGTCGTCCCCGGCAGCTGGTGGTCGCGCTTCAGCCTGTACCTCTTCGGCCTCGCCTTGGTCTATACGGGTATCGCCCTGGAGGCGGTCCCACGACCGCGCTGGCGGAGCGCCGTCGCCGCCGTCCTCCTCGCCCTTGCAACCGGTAACGCCCTCGAGTCCTATCGCGCCTACCGCCGCCACAACATCCCCTCCGGGCTCGCCCCAGCCCCCGGCTGGTTTCTCCACTCCCTCGACGGCTATCGCGTCCGCCATTTCTGGGAGGATCCCGAGGACCGCGCCGCCTACCTCTGGGTTCGCAACAACCTTCCCCCCGGCACCACCCTCGTCTACTTCCATGGCTACTGGGCCGGCATCTATCCCTACTACTTCTATCGCCACGACCTCCACAATCGCACCTACGCCTACGGTGAACCCACCACCGAGCGCCAGTTCCTCGCCCATCTCCGCGCCCACGAAGCCGACTACTTCCTCGTCCAGAACTACCAGGACGCCGCCGCCTGGGCCCCCCGTCAGGGAGACCTCCTCTTCGACGGAGGGAAGTTTCTCATTTACAACGCCCGTTCGGCCCGCTAGAAAGTTCGATATATAAGACAACAACAGTATTCATAGGATTCTTTTGATGAGGTATTTTGAAGCTTTGGATCGCCACGCAACTTTTTTTGGCTCGACAGCCACCCTGACGGGTGCTCCCTTAAATTCACGTCAAAAACCCCGGGAAACCCCCACCGTGGCCCTCCGCACGTCGCTCCGAAACGCTGCCTCCAAGTCAGGGTTTATCCGTATTCTGACGAGCGAGTGCCGCAACCGGTTCCAATACGACGCCTTCTCCCTCTCCAGCTACGAACCCACCACCGGCGTCCTCCTCCCCATTTATGCCGAGGACACCCCCCTCCGCGCCTCCGCTCCGGAACCCGTCCGCTGTAACCTCATCGTTCGCCGCAACCTCACCGAGGAACCGCGCCTCATCAATCGCGCCGCCGAGGACACCAGCCACTCCCTCGACCCCTTCGGCGACGAATCCCGCCTCTCCCGCTCCCTCATGTTCTGCCCCCTCGTGTGGAACGGCCAGATCGTCGGCATGCTCTCCGTCCAAAGCTACACCCCTGGCAAGTACGCGCCGGAGGACCTCCGCGACCTCGCCGAGATCGCCCGCGAGACCTCCGCTTCCATGGTTCGTTTGCGTCTCTCCGAGCGCCAGCGCAGCCTCAGCCGCGCCCTTGAGCAGTCCGCCTCCATGGTCATCGTCACCGACTCCAGTGGCCGCATCGAATACATCAACAAGCAGTTCCTCGACACCACCGGCTACAGCGAACAGGAAGTCCTCGGCCGCCAGCCCCGCTTCCTCAAGTCCGGCAAGACGCCCCCCGAGACCTACGCCGGCCTTTGGGAAACGATCCTCAACGGCGGCGTCTGGCGCGGAGAATTCCAAAACCGCAAGCGCGATGGCACCCTCTACTGGGTCGGCTCCACCATCTCGCCCATCGTCGACGAGGACGGCGACCACACACACTTCATCGCCGTCCAGGAAGACATCACCGACCGGCGCCGCCAGTTGGAGGAAACCCGCCGCCGCGACGACATCCTTCGCGCTGTCAGCTCCTCCGCCGCCGAACTCCTCCGTGGCCGCCGCTGGGACCGCAGCATCCAGCCCGTCCTCCACACCCTCGGCACCGCCGTCGGCGTCGACCGCGTCTCCATCTGCCGCAATATCCCCGCGGACAAGGGCGGCGTCTCCCCCGAACGCATCTTCGAATGGCTCGCCCCGGGCATCGAGCCCACCACACGCCTCACCGGGCGCGCCCGGTCCTACGCCGAGATGGGCTTTGGCCGCTGGGCCCGCCGCTTCGAGGACGACCAGTTCGTCGTCGGCTCCATCGACCAGTTCCCTGCGCAGGAGCGCGACGCCCTCGCCCAGAACGGCGTCCGCTCCCTCCTCGCCATCCCCATTCGCGTCGCCGGAGCCTGGTGGGGCTGCCTCTCCTTCGACGACTGCTCCACCCCCCGCACCTGGTCCGAGGCTGAAATCGAGGCCCTCAAAACCGCCGCCAATGTCCTCTCCGCCAGCATCGAGGCCGACTTCAAGGAACGCGCCCTCGAGGAATCCGAGGAAACCAGCCGCGCCCTCCTCGACGCCTCCCCACTCATGTCCGTCCTCCTCGACATCGAGGGACGCATCCTCAACATCAACGAGGAATACGCCAAGCGCCTCGGCCAATCAGTCGAGGAACTCCTCGCCAAGAACCTCTACGAGATCCTCCCCCCGGAGGTCACTCGCATCCGCCTGCGCAACGCCCTCAAGGCCGTCGACACCGCCGAGCCGGTTCGCTTCACCGACGAAACCCGCGACGGCGCCGTCTGCGACTCCGTCGTCTATCCCGTCATCGACTGCGGCGGCCGCGTCCACCGCCTCGCCTTCTACACCCAGGACGTCACCGCCATCCGCCGCAACGAACGCCTGGCCGCCCTCGGCCTCACCGCCTCCGGCCTCGCCCACTACATCAAGAACATCCAGACCACCCTTACCATCAGCCAGGACCTCCTCGACCGCAAAATCCAGAACGAGGAATACGCCGTCGTCAAACAGGTCTGGCCCGCCGTTCGCCGCTCCATGATTCGCATCAACAAGCTCGTCAAGGACATGCTGGCGCTCGCCCGCGAGGCCCCCCTCCAGCTCCAGCCCACCTCCCTCAACGACCTCCTCACCACCATTGGCGAGGAATGCGAACGGCGCGCCCTCGAACTCAACGCCCAACTCGTCCTCGAACTCGAGGAAGACCTTCCCCCTGTCCTCGCCGACCCGTGCCGCCTCCACGACGCCCTCCTCAACCTTGTCGCCAACGCCCTCGACGCCCTCCAGGGGCTCTCCGGCGGCCAGGTCGCCCTGCGCACCGAAGCCTCCCCCGGCCGTCGCGAAGTCCTCGTCATTATCGAGGACAACGGCCCCGGCATCCCCGAGGAAATCCGCGACCGCCTCTTCGAGCCGTTCTCCACCACCAAGGGTGCCCATGGCACCGGCCTCGGCCTCGCCGTGGTCCGCCGCATCGTCGAGCAGCACAAAGCCCGCATCGACGTCGAAAGCGAGATTGGAGACGGCGCCCGCTTTACCCTCACCATCCCCGCCGCGCCCCAGCCCGATCAGGTCCCCGACTTTCAGGCCGCCGCCAGGGATTAGGCGCCATAACTCGGGGAACCGACCGGATCGCCACTTACCGGATCGCGGGTCCTTGACGGCGGCTCACGGCATCTCCTTCAGCGAGGCCATTCCGTGGCGCATCATGTTGGTACTCACAACCCGTGCGACCGTGAATTGCTTGAGGTAATCGGGGCCTCCCGCCTTGGAACCAATTCCGGAAAGACGGTACCCTCCGAAGGGCTGGCGGCCAACGATCGCACCGGTAATGGTCCGATTCAGGTAAAGGTTCCCCACTTGGAACTCGGTGCGGGCGCGCTCCAAATTCGACAACGTCCGGGAATGGACGCCACCGGTGAGCGCATAGTGCGTGGAATTGGCGATCCGCAGCGCCTCCTCAAAATCCCGCGCCTCCATGACCGTCAGCACCGGGCCAAAGATTTCCTCCTGCATCAGCCGGTGTGTCTCCGAATCCACCTCGAACAGGGAAGGAGGCACAAAGTTTCCGGATGATGCAAGGTTGCCGATGTCAGCGCTGTAGAGATGGCGGGCGGTGTTCTTTCCCAGGTCGATGTAGGAACCGATCTTTTCCACCGCGTCCCCGTCGATCACGGGTCCAACCTGGGTTCCCGGATTTTCCGCGGCCCCGATTTTCAACGCCTCGATCCCCTCCTTCAGCCGCTTCACACACTCCCGGTAGGCGTCCTTGACGATAATCAAGCGCGAGCAGGCGGAACATTTCTGACCTGAGAATCCGAACGCCGAATAAAGTGTATCAGGCACGGACGAGTCGAGATCCGCGCTCGAATCGACAATAATGGCGTTCTTGCCGCCCATCTCGACAACGACGCGTTTCACAAAGGGCTGGCCCTCGTGGGTGCGGGCGGCTTCCCGGGCGATCATGAGGCCGACATCCCGGCTCCCGGTAAACACGATCATGTTTACCAGGGGATGTTGGACAAGGCGCGCCCCGCAGACTTCCCCCTTTCCCGGAAGGAAGCCGACAACGCCGGGAGGGAGTCCCGCCTTCTCGAGAGCGGTGATGAAGAAGGAGGCGATGAGCGGTGTCTGCTCGGCGGGCTTGAGAAGGATCGCGTTGCCGGCGGCAAGGGCGGCACTGCTCATGCCGACGGGGATGGCCATCGGAAAATTCCACGGCCCGATCACCCCCACCACACCGAGGGGGTGGTAGGTCAGGTCGTTGTGCTCGCCAAGGAGATATGGCTGAAGCCTCTGCGGTTCCGCGAGGCGCATTGCCTCCCGGGAATAATACTCGATGAAGTCGATGGCTTCATCAATATCGGCAACCGCCTCGCGCCAGGGCTTGCCGGCCTCGTAGACCTGAATGGCGGAAAGAAAGTGCTTCTCCTCGCGAAGGTGGCGGGCGGCCCCCAGCAGGACCTCCGCACGCAGGTGGACGGGCGTCCGTGACCATTGCTCGTAGGACTTGCGGGCGATGGCGACGGCCTCGTCGACATGCTTCTCCGTGGCGGACGCGCTTCGGGCGACGAGGCGGTCGGTCTGCGAAGGATCGAAAGAATCAATTTGGTCGGGCGTGGAGACGCGTTCGCCACCGATGACCAAAGGAACGTCTGCGGGAAAGGTTGAGCGAGCGGCTTTCAGCGCGCGGAGGAAGTCCTCGCGCTCCGTCCGGCGCGAAAAATCGGTTGTGGGCTCGTTCCTGAACTCGCGCAGGACGAGGTTCCCGGCCCCGTACGGGTCCGTGGCGTTCATGATCGACCTCCGGTCGCTGGTGAAATCGATTCCTTGGGATTGGAGAGCAGATCCCCCTCGTCCGCGTGCTCGGCGAAGCGCCGGCGGAGAAAGCTCTCGTTACTGGTGTTCTCAAGAATGCGCCGAACAAGATATGACATGCCCGGGATCAGTTCCCCGCAGGGAGTATAGATCCTGACGGGGTAACCCAACTCGCGGATCCCATCCATGATGGGACCCGCCATCCCGTAGAGCATTTGGAACTCAAACCGGTTCTTTGGGACTTTCAGGAACTTTGCGAGGGCTATGGCGTGGGCAAGGCTGCGCACGTTGTGGCTGGCGACGGCGGTCCGGACATGGCGATGGTTGGAAAGAAGAATCCGCAGGGCGCGCTCGTAGGCGGCGTCCGTATCCGCCTTGTTCGTATAGACGGGCACAGGCCACCCCCGCTGGCGTGCCCAGATCTGCTCGCTATCCCAATAGGCCCCCTTCACCAGCCTGATCGTCATCGGTTGATTGCGGCGGACAAGTTCGGCGAGAAACCAGCCCAGCGTCTCATCGGAATCCCGCAGGTAGGCCTGATGGACGGTGCCAATGTTCTCGAAGCCCTGGAATTCCTCCTCATCGAGCAGGTCGAGGAGGATCTGCAAGGTAGCGTCGCGGTACTCCAGCTTTTCCATGTCGATGTTCAGGAAGGTGCCATTCTCCCGAGCTGCCCGGAACAGCGGCCTGAGGCGCGAGCGGACGTCTAGGCTGGTACCTTCAAGGTCCATCGGATCGAACTTACTGGTCAGGGAGCTCAACTTGACGGAGATATTCACTCTGGGTCCGGTGAGTGAGTCCTCCGATGCGCCCGAGCCGACAATCGCCCCGAAACCGCGGACCATTTCCAGATAACGTCGCTGAAAGTCGTTCGCCTGTTCTTCGCTCACAACGAATTCGCCCAGCAGGTCGAGCGAGTAGCGGAAACCGCGTGCTTCAAGCTTGCGGATGGTTACCGCCACCTCTTCCGGGGTGTGGCCGGCGATGAACCTGTTGCCCATCCGGGCGATCCCAAATCTCGCAGCCAGGTGGATCACTGCACGTGTCCACGGACGCTGGCGGCCCACCTGGCGGGCGAAGGTCGACAGGCCAGTTGGCCGGGCGCCGGTTGCGAGATGGCTGCTCGTCAGGTACTCCTCCAGGTGGGACGCGACCGCGGAGGAGCTCCTCAGAGCCGGAAAGACGTCCACGAAGAGGAGCATCCGATAGCGCAGGTCCTCGTCCTTCATCATCAACCCCATAAGGATTTCCGTCATGTTCGACGGATGCCATGGCGGAAGCTTGTGGCGATCGATGAGACGGAAGATCCTGCGCCCGACCTTGTGTGTTTCCCGCTCGAGGGCATCGCCGCCTCGCGGACGGGCCCTCCCCTCCTTACCGGAGAGAGGGCCAATCCCCTCCGAGTCCGGCCTCTGTTCCGCCATGATGCTCACGAAAAGGTGCTCCCTGGAAGGACTCGTCAAAAAAAAACCACGTATCATAAAGCACCAGACGTTGGCGACGCTCCAACTTTCCGGTGGGATGTGCAACTGCCTTTTCACGCCGCGGGCAGTCCCCGCCGCCGAGGCGACCGGTTTGGCAACGCCTCGCACACCGGAAAGGCACAGGCGTCTACGCGCCGAGGCAGGGGCCTGGCCGCACGCCTCTTCGCCTTCGATGTTGACAGTGTTGTGCGGCCGTGGGCGAGCGTGCGCGAGTCAGGCTGCCTGCCGTCGGCGTCAGCTACCAGCTCCTGCTGCCCGCCTGCGGGCTGCATCCTGAGGCGATCATGCGCCCCCTCGTTGTTGTCGCCCTGCTCCTCCTGCCGCTCCTGGCCCTGGCCGCCCGCGCCGCCACCGTCCGCGAAATCCGCCTTGCCGAGCACGGCAGCTTCACCCGGGCGGTCATCGAACTCGACGCCCCGGCCCCCTACAGCCTCGTCAACAACTCCGCCACCAGCCGCCGCATCGGAATCCGCATCGACGGCATCGCCTCGGCCCCGGAGGCCATCCGCCTCACCGGCGAGGAGCGCCACGTCCGCGGCGCCGAGCGGCGCTACGACCCCGCACGCGATCAGTTCGAGCTCCATCTCCTCACGGAGGGCCACGTGGCCCTCAGCGACTTCACCCTCGAGGGGCCGGACCGCATCGTGGTGGACATCGCGCGGTCCTCCGCACCGGCCAGCCTTTCGGGGCAGGGGGCCGGCGGACCGTGGCGCCGGACCATCGTCATCGATCCCGGCCACGGCGGCCACCACAAGGGAGGCGTCGGCAAGATCGGCGGCCGCACTGTGTATGAGGAAGACGTGACGATCGCCGTGGCGGAAATGCTCGAGCGCCACCTGAAGGCGGACCCTCGGTTCGATGTGCGCCTGACACGCCGCGAGGACGTGTACGTCGGGCTTCTGGAGCGGACGGAACGCGCGGCAGCCCTGAATGGCGACCTGTTCGTGTCGCTCCATGCGAATGCAGTAGAGGGCCGCAGCGCCCAATTGCGCGCGCGGGGGTTCGAAATCTGGACCTGGAACCGCGACAATAACCATAGCGCGGCGGCCCGGGCGGTGGCCCGCCTCGAAAACGCCGAGCCCGGCGTCAAACGCGCCGGGTCGACACTCATCACCCGCATGATGGAAGACGCTCTCGAATCCCAGGCGCTTGTCAGCCGTCGCCTCGCCGCAAGCGTCCACTCCACCTTCATGCAGGACAGCTACTTTCGCCGTTACGACCGCGGCATCCAGCGCGCCCGCTTCAAGGTGCTCGAGAATTATGACATGCCCTCCATCCTGGTCGAGATGGGCTTCATGACCCACCCCGAGGAGGTGAAACTCCTCTTTAGCCAGGATTTTCGCGAGCGCATCGCCCGGTACCTTTACGAAGGGATCGTGCGGTACTACGAGGAGCACGACCCGACGTTTGCCGCCGCTCCAAATCAAAGTCGGGTGACCGCCCGCGCCCACTAAGCGATTGCGCAAGAGAGCACCCGTGGGCCAGCTTTCTCTTTTGTCATTAGGGCCCGGGTGCCCCGCAACGGAGGCCGTGCTTGAACCCTCTTTGGATTAACGGAGAATTCACCACGCTCGAGAAAGGCACCGTCTCCGTCGAGGAACGGGGCCTCCTTTTCGGCGAGGGTATTTACGAAGTGATCGCGGCGTACGACGGCGTGCCGGTCCTGCTGGCGGAACATCTCGACCGTTGGGAGCGCAGCGCCTCAGGCATTCGGTTGGACTCGCCCTACCCGCGAGCCCATCGGGAGGAAGTCATCGCCGAGTTGATCCGCCGCGTCGATGCCCCCAGGGCGTCGATCTATGGCCAGCTGAGCCGTGGCCCCGCTCCCCGTGCCCACGCCTTTCCCGCAACGGAAACCCCCACCGAACTCTGGTTTGCCAAGCCCCTCCCCCTCCCCGACACCGCCAAGTACGAGCAGGGCGTTTCCGCCATCACCC
>CAYQTO010000140.1:0-10048 GCA_964420455.1 uncultured Candidatus Sumerlaeota bacterium
GTGGAGGGGTCGTTCCGGCGGGGGGACATCGTGCGCGTGCGCAACGGAGTTGGGGGGGCGTTGGCGCAGGGGCTGGTGAACTTCTCGTCGGAGGAGATGGCGCGGATCGTCCGCTGCAAGGCGGAGGACGTGCGGCGGCTGGTGCCGGATGCGGACGGGTCGGAGGCGATCCACCGGAACAACCTGGTGCTGATGGAGCTGGCGACGACCCGCGGCCGGTGAGGACCGCGACGTGTCTATAAAGACAGATCGCTAGACAGTGGCGTATTCGGGCTCGCGGGTGAGGACCTCGCCCTGGAGCGAGTGGGATGTGCATCCGGTGATGCGGACCTGGGCGAGGGTGCCCGCGAGGCGGGCGGGACCGCGAAAGACAGTCATCTTATCGGTGCGCGTCCGGCCCTGAAGCATGCTGGGGTCTTTTCGCGCAGGCCCCTCGACGAGCACCTCGTGGATGCGGCCGATCTCGGCGGTGTTCTTCTCGAGGCTGATCGCTTCCTGCAGGTCGATGAGGCGGCGGAGGCGCTCCTTCTTGGTCTTCAGGGGAACGTCGTCGGCCATGGTCTCGGCGCTGACGGTGCCGGCGCGGGGGCTGTACATGAACATGAAGGCGCTGTCGTAGCGGACCTGTTCGACAAGGCGGAGGGTGTCCTCGAATTCCTCGTCGGTCTCGCCGGGAAAGCCGACGATAATGTCGGTGCTGAGGGAGTGAAGGGGGTTCTGCTCGCGGAACATGGCCACGAGCTGGTGGTAGCGGCGGATGTTGTAGGCGCGCTTCATGAGGCGGAGGATGCGGTCGTTGCCGGACTGGACGGGCAGATGGAGGTTTTCCATGACCTTGGCGCAGTCGGCGACGGCGCTGATGTGGCGGTCGCGGGCGGACTTGGGGTTGGAGGTCGTATAGCGGATGCGCCAGAGGCCGTCGATGGCGTCGAGGGCGTGAAGAAGATCGTGGAAGTCCTCCCGGGCCTCCGTGGAGTAGGAGTTCACGTTCTGGCCGAGGAGAGTGACCTCGCGGAAGCCCTGATCGACCATTCGGCGGACTTCGTCGACGATGTCGGCGATGGGGCGGCTGTATTCGACGCCGCGGGTCTTGGGAACGATGCAGAAGGTGCAGCGATTGTTGCACCCATACATGATGTTGACGAAGCCCCGGAGGCGGTTCTCGCGGAGGGGGACCACGTTGACGGAGAAGGGCTTGTCGATGTCCTCGGTGGCGACGAGGCGCTGGCCATCGACGCGGTAGTTTTCGACGAGTTCGGGGAGGCGAATATAGTCCCTAGTGCCAACAACGATGTCGAGGTGGGGGATGCGTTCGAGGAGGCGGGCGCCCTGGTCCTGAGCAACGCAACCGGACATGACGACGACCATGGCGGGGTTGGCCCGCTTTGCGGCGCTCAATGACTCGCATCGGGCGATGGCGCGGCTTTCGGCCCCTTCCCGGACGCAGCAGGTGTTGAAGATGACCACCTCGGCCTCGTGCTCGGTGGCGGCGCGGGTATAGCCCCGTTGGGCGAGGAGCGCCTCCATGATTTCCGAGTCGTGCTCGTTCATCTGACAGCCGTAGGTGATAACGTGGTAGGTGCGGCTCATTGAGGGTCCTGCGGTTGGTGTGGGCGGGCGCCGGAAGGTGTTCGTGTAGTTGGGGGCGGGGGCTCTGTCAACCGGGGGCCGCAATGGGGATGCCTCGATCGGAATCTGAAGGGATGGTCATCCTCGCCTCGAAGAAATCGACTTGCTTCTCGTGGTTCCGTCAGGGTTCTTGCTTGCTTTCAAATCTGGACAAAGCAGGGCATGCGGCCCGCTTCCATGCAAACCAAGGAATGATTCGTGTCAACGTCTGCAACTTATCCCCGCTCCAGCCTGCTCAACAGAATGGTCAACTACCTGAACCGCCAGTACGGTCATTCGCCGGAGGGAGCCGAGGAAACATTCAGTTGGTTTCGACTGTGGCCGTTTGTGCTGATTCACGGAATGTGTCTGGGTGTCATTTGGGTGGGATGGTCCTGGCCGGCGGTGATCGTGTGCGTGCTGATGTACGTGCTGCGGATGTTCGCGATCACGGGATTCTATCACCGTTACTTCTCGCACCGGACCTTCAAGACGAGCCGGTTCTTCCAATTTGTGTTTGCGGTCTGGGGGACGACGGCGGCGCAGCGCGGGCCTCTTTGGTGGGCGGCGCACCATCGGCACCACCATCGCCACTCCGACAAACCTGAAGACGTTCACTCACCCCACTCCCACAGCCTGCTGTGGAGTCACATGCTGTGGATTACCGCGCCCAGTAACTCCCCGACGGAGATGAAGGCAGTTCGCGACCTGGCAAAGTATCCCGAACTCCGGCTGCTCAACAAGTACGACGTATGGGTCCCGGTGGCCATGAGCTTCGCCATGTTCTATCTGGGAATGGCGATCTCTTACTACTTCCCCCAGTCGGGGACGAGTGCGATGCAGATGCTGATCTGGGGCTTCTTTGTCTCGACGGTGCTGCTCTTCCACGGGACATCTCTGGTCAACTCGATGGCGCATCTGGTGGGCCGTCGTCGCTACGAGACGGGCGACCACAGCCGCAACAGCCTGCTGCTCGCCTTGCTGACGCTTGGCGAAGGGTGGCACAACAACCACCACTTCTATCCGGCATCGACGCGGCAGGGTTTTTTCTGGTATGAAATCGACATCACCTATTACGTGCTCAAAATGATGTCTTTCCTTGGCATCATCTGGGACCTGAAGCCGGTGCCCGCCCATGTGCGGGCGAACACCCGATCGGCGGGAGCGAGGGCTGATGGATACCGACCCGGTTCGCCTCTTTCAGGATAACTACAACCGGTTGTCGATCGACACGATCGACCTGGTGGACGAGATTTACGCGCCGGACGTGGTGTTCGCGGATCCGATCCACTCCTTTGAGGGGCGTGACTTGCTGAAAAAATACCTCGCGGGTCTTTACGACGGCGTGGCCCACTGCCACTTCGAGTGGGAGCCGGTGGTGCGCGAGGATGACCGCGCGGCGGTCCCGTGGATCATGGAGGTCGAGCACGCGCGGTTTCGCAAAGGCAAGCGGGTGCGCGTGCCAGGCCTGTCGCTGATTCGGTTCGGGGATCAGGTGACGCACCATCAGGATTACTTCGACATGGGCGCGCTGATCTACGAGCGCGTGCCCGGTCTCGGTTCGGTGATTCGCGGGATCAAGGCGCGCCTCTGACGGCATGGCTCCTTCCCTCGCGAGCGCTGTCTATACGGGATGGATCCGCCACCGGCGCTTTGCCCCCCGGCGCAACGATTTCCGGTACCGCCTGTTCATGATGTACCTTGATTTGGACGAGATCGACCGGGTGTTCCGGGGCCGATGGCTGTGGTCCGCGGGGCGGCCCAACGTGGCGAGCTTTCGGCGGGAGGATTACCTCCGCCCGACGGAGGTGCCACTCGTCGAGGCCGTTCGCGACCGGGTCGAGGAGGAGACAGGGAGGCGCCCCCGTGGGCCCATCCGTTTCCTCACGCACCTGAGGTACTTTGGCTACTGCTTCAATCCGGTGAGCTTTTACTACTGCTTCGACGAGAGGGGCGATCGCGTGGAGTCCATCGTGGCGGACATCACGAACACGCCCTGGGGCGAGCGCCACGCGTATGTGTTGCCGGTGGAGGCGGGTGGCGGGGGAGCAACCCGTTGGCGGTGGCGCTTTCGCAAGGACTTCCACGTGTCGCCGTTCATGGGGATGGAGCAAAGCTATGACTGGCGATTCACGGCGCCGGGGCGGCGGCTGGGTGTGCACATGGTGAATTTCGAGGAGGGCAAGCAGGTGTTCGACGCAACGCTGACGATGGAACGGCGCGAGATCAGCGGCCCGCGGCTGGCGGCCTGCCTCCTGCGCCATCCGATGATGACGGCCGAGGTGGTCGGCCAGATCCACTGGCAGGCGTTGAAGCTTTGGTTGAAGAAGGTGCCGTATAGACCGCATCCGGGCAATGGCGGCCGGCGAAAGGCAGCGGCATGAGCGGAGGGCGGCGGGTTCCCGGGTGGCTGGCGGCGGTGGTGAACTTCTTCGCCGTGGATATCGGCTGGGCGGCCTGCATCGTTGGGGCCGCGATGGGGATGGGATGGATCGGAGTGGCGACCGTGGCGGGGCTGCTGGCCCTCCATGGGGCGCTGAATGGCTGGCGGCCGCCGGAGATGGCCTTCATCGCGGGGGCGAGCGCGTTCGGCTGGGTGATCGATACGGCCATGGCCGTGGCCGGGGCGTTTCACTTCCCCGGCGAGGGGGCATGGATGTATCTCTCGCCGCTGTGGATGGTGGCCCTGTGGGCAAACCTGTCGACTTCGCTGTCGACATCGCTGGGGTGGATGTCGGGACGTTACTGGGCGGCGGCGTTGTTTGGGGGGATCGGCGGACCACTGGCTTATTGGGCGGGGGGCAAGATCGGCGCGATCAGCTTCGCCGAGACGCCGGCCTACGGGGTGACGATCCTCGCGGTGACGTGGGCGGTATCCTTCACGTTCCTGGTGGTGGCGCACGACGTGTATGTGCGGCCGCACCTTGGTGGTGGGCGGGACGACGGGAAAGCCGCCGGGCGCTAGCGCGCGGCCGACTGCTGGACGAGGTCGATGAAGTATTCCTCGAGGCTGCGACTCTTGGACGAGGCGGTGAGGATTTCGGCGCCGTCGCGCGAGAGTTCCCCGATCGCCCTCGCATAGACGTCCAGGTCGTCGATCACCACGCGGTAGTGGTTCCCCTCGTTCTCGCAGTGCAGACCGGCGAGAGATTCGGGCAGTGCCTTGCCATCGGCGAGGCGGAACACCAGCTCGAACTGGTTGAGGGGCTTCATGAGCGAGGCAACGGGGGCCTCGGTAACGAGCTTGCCCTTGTGGATCATGATCACGCGGTCGCAGAGCGACTCGACCTCGGTCAGCTCGTGGGAACTGAAGAAGATGGTGCGTCCCTGCTCCTTGAGCTCGAGGAGAACCTCGCGGAGGTCGTGGCGGCCGACGGGATCGAGCCCGCTCGACAGCTCGTCGAAGATGAGCAGTTCCGGTTCGGCGACGATGGCCTGGGCGATGCCGAGGCGTTGCTGCATGCCCTTGCTGAAATTCTTGAGGAGGATCTCGCCCTTTCCCTCGAGTCCGACTTTTCGGAGGAGGCCGGGAATGCGCTCGCGGAGTTGGGCGCGGGACAGGCCCTGGAGCCCGCCGTAGAGTTCGAGAAGCTCGCGGGCCTTCATGAACGGGTAGTACAGGGCAACCTCGGGCAGGTAGCCGATTCGCTGGCGGCTTTGAACGGTGCCACACGGTGCGTTGAACATCCGCACGGTGCCACTGGTGGGGAAGAGGAAGCCCATTAGGGCCTTCATGGTGGTCGACTTGCCGGCCCCGTTGGCGCCGATGAATCCAACGGTCTCGCCGCGGTGCACCTTGAAGGAGAGGCCATTGACGGCGCGGTTCTTTTTCGCGCCCCGCCCGTAGTCCACCACCAGGTTTTCGACTTCGATCAGTGCTTCGGTTTCTGCCATGGTTGGTCCATCACCTTCGGGCAGTCTCGCTTGCAATCAGGGATGGCGGTGTGGGCGGGGGGGAACAAGCGGATTCCGGTGGGTGGGGACCTTAGGGCGTAACGACGGTTTCGCGGAGATGTTCCCCAAGACGCTGGAACTCGAAGGTTACCCGGGCGAGGAGTTCCCCGCAGGTGGACGAGTCGCCATCGCGGGCGGCGGTCTCGAGGGCGAAGGCGGCCTCGCGGAGGGCCATGGCGCCGATGTTGGCGGAAGCTCCCTTAATGGTGTGGGCCTCGCGCCGGATGCGGTCCGCATCGGATTGCTCAACTGCTTGGCGGGTTGCCTCGAGCCGCGATGCCGTATCGGCAAGGAAGAGGTTAAGGATTTCGTTCATGAAGGTCCTGTCGCCGCCGTCAATCGCGCGGAGCCGTGCGGGGTCGAAGAGCACGGGCTCCTGGCCGTTCCCGGTGTTGTTGGGGAGGGGCACCATTGTGGGAAGCGAAGGGGGATCTGGGGCAGGCTGGGTGCCTTTGGCAGCTTCGTCGGTCTGCGTTTCCGCCGGGAGGAAATCCAGGAACCTGGAGAGAACGTTCTGGAGCGCTCCGAGGGTGATGGGCTTGGCGAGGTAGTCGTCCATGCCTGCGGCGATGCAGCGTTCGCGGTCGCCGGCGAGGGCGTTGGCGGTGACGGCAATGATCGGGAGGCGGCGTTGGTTGGCCTCGAGCCGGCGGATCATGCGGGTGGCCTCGAAGCCGTCGACCTCTGGCATTTGGCAATCCATGAGGATCACGTCGGGTTGATCCGCGTGGTAGGCATCGACAGCGGCTGCGCCGGTTTCCACACAGGTATATCCAAGGCCGAGACGGCGGAGCATTTCACAGAGGACGAGCTGGTTGGTGGGGTTGTCCTCTGCGACGAGGACGCGGTAGGGGCGTCGGGCTCGCGCGAGGGCGGAGGAGGGCAGCAGGAGAACTTCGCCGGAGGCGCGTTCTGGCTCGGGAATATCGCCGGCGTCGCCGTGGGCGAGATCGATGGCGAAGGCAAACGTGGTGCCCTTGCCGGGCATCGAGTGGCAGGTGATGGCTCCGCCCATCGCCTCGACAAGTTGCTGGCTGATGGCGAGCCCGAGACCGGTCCCTCCGAAGCGACGGGTCGTCGAGGAGTCCACCTGGCTGAAGGGCTTGAACAATCGGTTGAGAAGATGCGGAGGAATGCCGATGCCGGTGTCGGTAACCTCGAAGCGAAGACTGGAGTGGCCGTCGGTCCGGGGAACATCCCGGACGTGGAGGACCACCGATCCCTCCTCAGTGAACTTGATGGCGTTGCCGACGAGGTTGAAGAGCACCTGGCGGAGGCGGGCGGAATCGCCGACGAAGGCGTGGGGGAACGTGGTCGGGGCATCGACGCGGAAGGAGATGCGCTTGCGGCTGGCCTGAAACTCGAAGAGTTGGCCCACGCTGGAAAGAAGGCGGGAGAGGTCGAAGGGGGCGGACTCGAGCTCGAGGCGGCCGGCGTCGATCTTGGAAAAGTCGAGGATGGCATTGAGAATGGTGAGAAGGCTTTCGCCGGAGGAGCGAACGACGCGGAGGTAATCGGTCTGCTGTTGGTCGAGGCGGGTCAGGGTAAGGAGGTCCGCGACGCCGATGATGGCATTGAGGGGCGTGCGGATTTCGTGGCTCATGTTGGCGAGGAAGGAGGTTTTGGCGCGGGCGGCTTCTTCGGCGGCGAGCTTGGCGCGCCAGATCTGCTTCTCCATCTCGCGCTGCTCGGTGACGTCGCGGATGGTCGTCACGATGGCGTCCTCGCCGCGATAGCGCACCGGGCGGTCGGTCAACTCGGCAAGGAACTCGTGGCCGTCGCGGGCAAAGAAGCGGCATTCGTAACTGTCGCGGGAGATAAAGGCCTCGCGGCCGGAGACGGAGGGGGTGCTTTCCGGCTTCACGGATTCATGGAGCTCGCGATTGAACAGGTCCTCCTCCCGCTCGCCGAGCATGTCGGCAAAGCGGGCGTTGGCATCGAGGATCCGGCCGTTTCGGTGAATGGCAACGCCCTCGTTGGTCGAACGGGCCAGGCGGCGGAACCGTTCCTCGGACTCGCGGAGGGCTTCCTCGGCCACTTGCCGGGCGGTGATGTCGGTGGCGATGGCCATCCCGCCGGACACCTTGCCATTCATGTCGAGGATCGGCAGGAAGTTGGTCTCAAACACCAGCCCTTCGAACTCGTTGATGGTGGTGAAGGTGTTGCCGTTAAGAACGTTGGTCCAGCATTCGACGAGGCTTTGGTTTTCCCCGATAATGTCCCAGATGCGCCGTCCCACCTTAAACTGGTCGCCTGCACTCAGGTGTTCGAGACCGCGGCCACCGACAAAGTCGAGGACGCCGTCGCGGTCCACCGACAGGAGCACAACCGGCGCGCCGGCGAGGATCTGGCGCACTCGATTTTCCGTCTGCTCAAGCTGGCGCTGCTGCTCGACCTGCTTGGTGATGTCGACCAGGATGCCGTCGTGGCGGATCACATTTCCATCGTCGTCGCGAATCACCCGGCCGCTGTCGCGGACCCATCGGATCGCCCCGTCGGACCGGACGATGCGGTACTCCATCTGGACCTGGCCGTGGCGGGTCAGGAGGGTGGTAAACTCGCGGGTCCGCTCCCTATCCTCGGGATGGACAGCCTCGAACCACAGCCGTGGGTTGCGGTAGAAGTCCTCGACTTTGTAGCCGTAGAGCGTCTCGGCGCCCTGGCTCATGTACAGCATCGAACCGGTGGCGGGACATCCGGACCAGACGACGGCGTCGAGCGATTCGATGATATCCTGGAGACGTTTGAGGGAGTCGGGCCCCCGCCGGACCGAGGCGACCCGCTTCTGCAGGTCGATGATGGCATGGGCAGCCAGCAACAGCCCGAGAAGACCGAGCCCGAGCCCGGTCCAAGAGAGGACAGCCGTGTGCATCCCGGGGCCGAAGAACAGTTGGGCGCCGTGGAGGAGGCCGCTGGCAACAATCAGAAGCACGACCGCGAGGCAGGCCGGGTGTCGGCAGACGAACCGGGCGGTGGAACGAAGGCTCACGGTGCAGTCTCCATCGTGGAGGCGAAATCTCTCGGCGAGACGAGGGCAGCGGTCCCCCGGGCCGGGGGCGCAAGGAATGCTTGCGTGCTCAATTCATTGACGTTGCAGGTGGGGATCGAGCGAGATTCCTGCATGGTGGTATAGTGAGGACAACCGTAAGGGGTTTCGTTCGCTGACTCTTCTGCAAACACTCGGCCGGATCGTTGTCCTGGCGCTGGCGGCGACCGTTTCTGCCGGCACCGCATGGGGAGGAACGACGCTGCGGGTGGCGGTGGCTTCGAACGCGGCGCCGGTGCTCGAGGAGTTGGCGGCGTCCTTCGAAGCGGTCACGGAGGATGTTACGGTAGAGCTGATAGCGACCTCGTCGGGGATTCTGGAGCGCCAGATCCGCAGTGGAGCACCGTACGACGTGTTCTTGTCCGCGGACGTGGCAAGGGTGGTGAGGCTCGCCCGGGAGGGTGTGATCGATCCCGAGACGGTGCGTCTTTATGCCTCCGGACGCCTTGTGGCGCTTTTCGCGCCCCGGGCGACGGCATCGGACCAACAGATCGCCAAATCTTTGGAGGACGCCTGGAAGATCGCCCTGCCGAATCCGGAGCACGCGCCATATGGTGTGGCCGCACGCGCCTGGCTCGAGGGCCGCGGCCTGGGGCTGCGCGTGCAGGAGCGACTGGTGCTTGGCGAAAACGTCGGTCAGACCATCGAGTTTGTTCGATCCGGCAACGCAGACATCGGGTTTGTTCCGTTGTCGCTGGTGCGCGCGGGGGAGGATTACGTCGAGATTCCCGAGGGCGAGTACCCTCCAATCCTCCAGGCGATGGGGATACTGGCGGAGACGCCGCGCGGGGCGGAGGCACGGCGTTTCCTCGCGTTTCTCGAAACCCGCGAGTCGGAGGAAACCTTCCAACGGTTCGGATACGGCATCCCGGCCGACCGGATTCCAGCCGAGTTGCGCACCCCTCCGACGTCTGCCTCGCCCCGGCCCTTCGACTGGCGTCCGATTCTCCTCACCTTTCGCGTCGCGGTCGCCTCAACGCTGCTGGCGCTTCTGATTGGTGCGCCGCTGGGCTACTGGCTGGCGACCCACGCCTTTCCCGGCAAGGGGGTCGTGTCGGCGTTCGTGCTCCTGCCGCTGGTGCTGCCGCCAACGGTGCTTGGGTATTATCTGCTGGTTCTGGTCGGTCGGGAGGGGCCGGTGGGGGAGGCGTGGGCGGCGTTAACCGGCGAACCGCTGGTGTTCACGACGCGGGCGGCGATCCTCGCGGCGTCGGTGGCCACGATCCCGATCGTGACGCGCCAGTTGGCATCGGCCTTCGAGGCGAGCGTCGATCCGGAGGTGATCGAGGCGGCGCGGCTCGATGGGGCAGGCGGCCCGCGGTTGTTCCTCTGGATTTACCTGCCATTGATCCGCCCCCACGTGCTGTCGGCGGCCACGATCGCCTACGCCCGGGCGGTGGGCGACTTTGGTGCGACGTTGATGGTGGCGGGAAACATCCC
>CAYQTO010000141.1:0-10040 GCA_964420455.1 uncultured Candidatus Sumerlaeota bacterium
GACCGACAGGTGCCCTACATGACTCTTCGCCGAATCGCTTTGCCCCTGCTGACGCTGGCCGCCTTTGGCTTCGTCGCAGCATGCAACCCGGTGCCGATCGACAACCTGGAGCGGACCTTCTCGCTCAAGGTCGAGACGACGGCGGGCACGGGCAACAATCTCGGGGGCCCGTTCGAGGACATCGCCGACATCCTCAAGCAGACGGGCAACGGCACGCGGACGGGCGTATGTCTCGACACGTGCCACATCTTTGCCGCGGGTTATGACATCCGCGACGCGGCGAGTTACCGCGAGACGATGGAGACCTTTGACCGGGTGATCGGGCTGAAGCGGCTGAAGGCCGTGCACCTGAACGATTCGAAGCACGGGCTGGGATCGCGCAAGGACCGGCACGAGCACATCGGCCGGGGGGAGATTGGCGAGGAGGCGTTCCGCCAGGTGATGACCGATCCGCGGCTGGCGAAGATTCCCATGTCGCTTGAGACGGACAAGGGGGACGACCTGGCGGAGGACCGGGAGAACCTCGCGCTGCTGTACCGGCTGGCCGGCGAGGAGTACCCGGGATGATCGTGCGCCGGCTCGGACCGTGGGCGTACCTCACGCGCCAGCCGGAACACGCTCGGCAGTCGGCGGTGATCACCGCGCACCTGCGGGAGGAGTTCCTTGGCGCGGCGGAGGACCGTTGGCTGCTGCTCCGCGCAACGGCCCGTCACGACGACGGATGGGTGGCTTGGGAGGCGGACCCCCGGATCGGCGACGACGGCCTGCCGGTGAACTTTACCGAGATCGATCGCACGGCGCACCGGACCAATTGGGAGCGGACGATCTTTCTCGCGCTCCACACCCTCGGCGCACAGGCGGCGGCCATCATTGCCCGCCACGCCGCGCCTTTCCTTTCCGAGCATGACGAGGAATCGCGCCAGCACCACGGGGAGTTGCTGGCGGCACTCGCCACGAGGGCCTGGCCCGATGTCGCCGAGGACGAGCGCACCCGGCGCCTCGAGGCCGGCTTTCGTCCGCTCTTCTTTGGCGACGCGTTGTCGCTGATGGCGCTGGCCGGGTGGGAGGGTCCGCTCCCGTTCGAACTGCCGCGGGACGGCGGCGAACCGCTTTCCCTCCGGGCCTGGCGCGATGGCGACTGGGCGGTGCGGGTGGATCCGTGGCCGTTTGCCCTGCCGGCGCTGCATGGCGTCCACGCGGATGCGGTGGTGCTCCCGGCGGACGGTTCGGTGGATGCGCGGGCGGTGCTCGCGGCGCCGCGCGACCGGCTCGTGCGCCTGCCGATCGACTACCTTCCCGGGGACCCGGGCTGATGCATCGGCTCGTCTTCACGCTGGCAATCGCGTTGGCGTCGGCCTTGGCGTCCTGTGGCGGCGCGGAGGACTCCCCCGCCGGGGAACCCGCCGCGACCCCGGCGCCCACACCCACGCCCGAGGTCCCTCGTCCCGTCGCGAATCCGGTGGCCGTCATGCTCGATGGCGGCGGATCCTACGAAGTGACCACAGAGGGCATCGGCAACCGCGCGGTGACCGTGGGCGACACGCCGCGGTTCCGGCTGGCCATCGCGACACCGGCCGGCGATCCGGTCTGGGCGGGCGTGTTTTCCTTCGAGGTGGGGACCGGCCAGGGGCTGGCGGTGTTGGACGACGCGGTGCGGGGAATGCGGCGGGGCGAGGAGCGCCGGGTGCGCATGCCGGAGGCGCGGCTGCGGGACGAGACAGGCTTCGGCCTTCCGCCGGGGACGGATCTCGTGGCGACGGCGACGCTCCAGGAATTCGAAAACGAGGTGTCCGCTCCATGAGCACCACCGGCCAGCTTGTCTATACATACGTGGATTCGCCGGCGGGGCTCGCGGCCTGCCTGAAGGAACTCGAGGGGTGCACCCGGCTGGCGGTGGACACGGAGTTCATCGGCGAGAAGTACTACTACGCGCGGCTCGAGGTCGTGCAGTTGAGCGACGGCGAGCGAATCTTCCTGGTTGATGCGCCGGCGGTGGGCGACATGGCCCCGCTGGCGAAGCTCCTCGGCAATCCGGAGGTGCTGAAATTGTTCCATGCGGGGGGGCAGGACTGGACGATCCTCGAGCGGGAAACGGGCGCGCGGGCGCTCCCGGCCTTCGACACTCAGGTGGCGGCGGCGCTGCTCGGGTTCGGGGCCCAAGTCTCACTCGCGAACCTGATCGAGTCGGTCCTCGGCGTGAGGGTCTCGTCGAAGCACTCGACCAGTGACTGGTCGCACCGGCCACTGAGCGAGGACCAGTGCCTGTATGCGGCGCGGGACGTGGCCCACCTCCACGGGCTCCACGACCGGTTGGCGGGGATGCTCGAGGAACGCAACCGCATGTCCTGGTTCGAGGACGAGTTCGCCGAGCGGCTCGAATCAGTCTTCAATCCCGAGGAGATTCCGCCGGAGGAGTTCCACCGGCGGGTGAAGGACTGGATGTCCCTGAGCGGAGTGGAACTGGCGATTCTGCGGGAGCTGGCGCTTTGGCGCGAGGAGCAGGCGAGGCGCCAGAACCTGCCGCGCAAGCAGGTGCTGGGGGACGAGGCGCTGGTGGAACTGGCGCGATTCCAACCGATGACCGGGGAGAAGGCGCGTAAGCTCCGGCGGGTGAAGCCGGCACAGTTGTTCCGGTGCTTCGACGAGGTGGTGAAGTGCATCGAGAAGGGCCGGGCGGTGCCGCGGGACGAGTGGCCGCGCAAGCCGCGGAGCGAACGGCCCGATTATCCCGAGGGCCTCGTGGACGTGTGCCAGGCAATCGTTCGCGCGGTAGCGGACCGCGAGGAGGTGGCGCCGACCGTCCTGGCCACGCGGGCGGACATCCAGGCGATCCTCGCCAATCGCAAGCGCCTCGACACCCTCGAGGTGCCGCTCCTCCACGGTTGGCGGCGCGAACTCGTCGGCGAGCAGATCGTCGCGTTCCTCTCGGGCAGGTTGTCGCTCCGGCTCGACGAGGAAGGCGGGCTCGTCTTCGAGATGGGCTAGGACGTCCGGAGCCTTTCTTGCATTTTCCGCGGCAAGGAGCCGATCGCCCCATGCCGCGCCGACAGAACGACATCCCCGAGGCGATCACCGACTGGTTTGCCCGGTACGGCTGGGAGCCGTTCGGTTTTCAGCGTCAGACTTGGGCCGCGTATAGACAAGGGCGGAGCGGGCTGTTGCACGCCCCAACGGGCATGGGCAAGACGCTCGCGGTCTGGATGGGGCCGCTCATCGAATGGATGGTCGAACACTCCGCGTCGGATGCCGGGCCGGAGCCGGAGCCGCTCCGCGTGCTGTGGATCACCCCTCTGCGGGCATTGGCGACCGACACGATGGAATCCCTCCGCGTGCCCGTTGCTGACATGGGTTTGCCGTGGCGCGTGGAGAAACGCACCGGCGACACCCCGGCGAGCCAGAAGGTCCGCCAGCGCGACCGACTCCCCACCGCACTCGTCACCACGCCGGAGAGCCTGTCGCTGTTGCTGAGTTACCACGACGCGCGCGAACGGCTGGCGACGCTCCGCTGCGTCATCGTCGACGAATGGCACGAGCTCATGGGGACCAAGCGCGGCGTCCAGACGGAGCTGTGTCTGGCGCGGCTCCGTGGGTGGATGCCGGAAATCCGGACATGGGGGCTGAGCGCAACGCTTGGCAACATCGGTGAGGCCCTGGAGGTGCTCGTCGGCCCGGGACACCCAAAGTCGAAGCGCGCCACTGTGTCGGGGATCGACCCCAAGGAAATCGTCATCGAGACGCTGGTTCCGGAGGAGATCGAGCGCTTTCCGTGGGGGGGGCATCTTGGGTTGAAGGTGCTCCCGCGGGTGGTCGGGGCGGTCGAGGCGGCGGAGTCGACGCTGCTGTTCACGAACACACGGTCGCAGGCCGAACTATGGTACAACGCGCTGCTCGAAGCCCGGCCGGAGTGGGGCGGACGACTGGCGCTGCACCACGGGAGCCTCGACCGGGCCGCGCGCGAGCAGGTTGAGGAGTCGCTCCGCACGGGCGAGGCGCGGTGCGTCGTCTGTACCTCGTCGCTCGACCTCGGGGTGGACTTCACCCCGGTGGACCAGGTGATCCAGGTGGGCAGCCCGAAGGGGATCGCGCGTCTGCTCCAGCGGGCGGGGCGTTCGGGACACCGCCCCGGGGCCGTCAGCCGGATCCTTTGCGTGCCGACGAACGCCTTTGAACTGATCGAGTTCTCCGCCGCCCGCGCCGCCGCGGATGCCCGCCGGATCGAACCGCGCCCGCCCCTTCGCAAGCCGCTCGACGTGCTGGTCCAGCACCTGGTGACCATGGGGCTGGGCGGCGGATTCTCCTCCGGCGAGGCGCTCGGCGAAGTCCGTCGTACATACAGCTATACAGACCTTTCGGACGACGAGTGGTCGTGGGCGCTGGACTTTGCCGCAAGGGGCGGGCGGGCTCTGGGCAGGTACCCGCAATACCAGCGCCTTGCGGAGAAGGAGGGCGTGTTCAAGCCGACCAGCGAGGCGGTGGGCCGCCGCCATCGGCTGGGCATCGGCACGATCACGAGCGATTCCTCAGTCGCCGTGAAGTACACCAATGGCAGCCAGCTGGGTACCGTTGAGGAATGGTTTGTGGCGAGACTGAAGCCGGGCGACCGGTTCCTCTTTGCTGGCAAGGTGGTGGAGCTGGTCGGCTTTCGGGACATGACGGCAAAGGTCCGTGCGTCGACCGGAAAGACGCGCGCCGTGCCCCGATGGATGGGTGGCAAGATGCCCTTGAGCTCGCTGCTGGCTGACGAGGTCCGCGATCGGCTGGAGCAGGCCCGCCAAGGCGTCTATACAGACCGTGAGATGGTGGCCGTGCGGCCCCTGCTCGAGCTCCAGCGGGAGATGTCCCTCGTCCCCGGGCCGGATGACCTGCTGATCGAGACCACCAGGACGCGCGAGGGGCACCACGCCTTTGTCTTTCCCTTCGCTGGGCGACTTGTTCACGAGGGGCTGGCGGCCATGACCGCCTTTCGCATCGCCCGGGAGTCGCCCCGCACCATCACAACGATGGTGAACGACTATGGGTTCGAGCTCCTCGGTGGCGAGCCGTTCGAAGGCACGGAGTCAGACTGGCGACGATGGCTGTCGGCGGAGCGGTTGCTGGAGGACCTCGTGGAATGCCTGAACGCAACGGAGCTGGCAAAGCGCCAGTTTCGCGGGATCGCACGGGTGGCCGGCCTGCTGCTGGAGGGACATCCTGGCCGGGATCGCAAGTCCGCCCGCCAGTTGCAGGCTTCGAGCGGCCTTCTGTACGACGTCTTCCGACAGTTCGACCCGGGAAATCTCCTCCTGGAGCAAGCACGCCGCGAGGTGCTCGAGAACCAGCTGGAGCTCGCACGGCTGCGGGCCACCCTGGAAAGTCTTGGCCGTCGAACCCTGCACGCCCATGCGCTCGACCGCCTCACGCCGTTGAGCTTCCCCTTGTGGGCGGAAAGGATCCGCGAGCAGGTCTCGAGTGAGAAGTTCGCGGACCGTGTGGGGCGCATGCTCGCCTCTCTCGAGAGATCCGTGGGGGCCGACGGTGCTGCGGTTTGAATGGTGGGGACAGACGCTGGAACTCGACGCCAACCGAGCCCTCCTGTGGATGGAGCAGGCGGCGGTCGTGATTACCGACCCACACTTCGGCAAGGGCGCCAGCTTCCGCCACCATGGGGTGCCCCTTCCCCCGGGGTCGACCCAGGCAGACATTTTCCGCCTTACGGCGTTGATGCGTGTCCACGATCCCGAGCGCTTGTATATCCTCGGGGACTTCTTCCACACGGCAGAAAGCCGCGACGAGGAAACGCTGGAGGCGCTGGCATTCTGGCGTGCGGAGTTCTCCGACGTTGACGTGACACTTGTCCGTGGCAACCACGATCGCCACGCGGGCGATCCGCCGCCGGAACTGGCCATTCGCGTGGTCGAGGACGGCCATAGGGTCGGACCATTTGACCTGAGACATGCGCCGTTGGAGGGCCCCTCACCCGGAGGGGACGAGGGGATGCATCCAGATGTCTATACATTGGCGGGGCATGTGCACCCGTCGATCAAGGTGCGCGGTGCGGGCCTGTCGGCCTTCCGGGCGCCGTGCTTCCGGTTCGGGCGGCGGACGGCGCTGCTCCCCGCGTTCGGATCCTTCACGGGAATGGCGAACATTCTCCCGGAGGAGGGGGACCGGATATTCGCTGTCGGGCCGGACGAGGTCGTGGAACTTCCTGTGGAGGGCGTGCGCTACCTGGCCTGAGGGGCTAAAGGTCGAAGTCTTCCTCGAAGATGTGGTCCATGCCGTCGTCGACGGGGGAGGAGACGGGGGGATCGAGGTCGTCGAGGTCGATGTCGTGGTGTTCGTCGCCGCCGAGGCCACGGAGATCGACGATGGAGCTGTCGGGGTTGCGCTGGGGCTGACGGCTCGCCTCATCGACTTGGCGGGATCCTTCGAGCAGGGCGGACATCGCCGCCATGTCCAGTGTCTTTCGGTCGGTAAGGCAGCCATTGTGGACGCGGATCTCCGGAGCCTCGATGCAGATCAGGCGGCGGAGGGCGTCCATGCCTTCCTCCTCGTCCATGGTCTCGCAATGCATCACGTTGCCGTTGTAGAGATAGATCGAACCGGCAGACCCGCCCCCGGTGACCCGGATGGTCTTGGCGACGCGCTTCTCGCCATAGAGTTGGATCAGGTCGGATACCTCGAGGCCGAGGGCGTCGGACTTCAGGGAGGAAAGAATGCGCAGGAGGTTGCGGAGTTCCCGCTTGGTGGCGTCGAGGTCTTCCTCCGGATGGGGGAGGATCTTGACGGCCCCCTGGGCGAGGAGGGCGACGGAGTAGTAACTAAGAACCTCGGGGATGCAGACAGCGACGTCCCAGTAGGTGGTGCGATTCTGAATGAGCTGGGAGACGCGAAAGAGGTCCGTGGATGGGTCCATGCCGATGATCAGGACACCGGATCGGGCGGACTGCCAGGGCTCGATATTGAGGCCTTGGACAACACGGAGGTCCTGGGGCAGCCCGTCGTCACCCATGAGGGAGATCAACGTGGCGGCGGTGGTGGGCTCGAAGCCGGAGAAGACCAGCGAGGTGAGGTTACGGTGAGCCATGGCCGACAGGTTTGCCCCGGAAGTCTGGACGTTGTTTGATCACGATATGTGTATAGGGTCAATGGATGTCGGGGATGGACACCGGGCTAGTCCATTTGCTCGAAGGGATCGATCTTGAGATCGTCATCAAAGCTGCCGAGGGCGCCGGCGGATTCCTTGCCGGACTCACCGAAGTCAAAGTCGAGTTCGTCGAGGGCCGATCTCTCGGAAGCGCTCTCTCTCGACCGTTCGCCTTCCTTCGCTTCGTCCATTTCCCGGGCGGCGTCGAGGATGAGGTTCTGCGTCGGGAGCTTGTTGGTGCGCTCGGCGGAGAGACAGGCATCATAGATCCGGATTTCCCCCTCGGTCCAGCGCATGAGCTCCAGCATGGCCTCGAAACCCTGATTGGCGCCGCACTCGATATGGGTCACCTCGCCAGCGGACATATAGACGGACCCCACCCGGCCATCGATGGCGAAAACGCGGAGGGTGCGATCAACGCGCTTGTTGTGGAAGGCCATCAGGAGGTCGATGAGCTCGAGGCCATTGATGTGGGGGTGTTCCGGCGGCTTGGGGTAAAGGAGCTTGGTAAGGGTATCCACGAAGAGGTCGAGCTTGACGGGCCGGTCGAAGATCGCGGTGGCGCCGCGCTTGAGCGCCTCGTCACGGAGGCCCGGTCGGATGCCCCCCTTGCCCGATCCCCCAACGAAAATCAGGTGGTTCTCGTCGCCGATCTGTTCCCGGATGGGCTCGATCATGTCCAGGCCCATGACGTCGGGGAGACGCTGGTCGAGAAGCACGACCTTGGGTCCGTTCATGGCGAGGGACATGGCGTCGAAGCCGGAGGGAGCGCGATAGATCTCGAGCGCGTTGCCGAACTTCTGGAGCAGGTGCTGTTCGAACAGCAGGGCCTCCTCGGGTTTTCCGAGGGCGAGAAGAACAACAAACTTTTCCTGGGGGTCCGGTTCAGTCATTCAATTTCCGTGCAACGGGTGCGCCGTGCATGGGATTAGCCTTGGGGGGGAGGGAACCACGTTCTTCCGCGTGACTGTCAAGGGGAGGCCTGACCCCAAGGCGGCGTCAATGCGCAATGGAGGAAGGGGGAACCCCGATCAACGGAAAAAGGCAAAGACCGTCGGATCAAGGTTCTGGACGGGGACCTTCAGCGCGTCGGCGAAGGTGATGCCCTCGAGGTGGCATCGCAGCACCCGGATGACCCCGGCGTGGGTCACGACCAGCAGTCGCCGGGAATCCCCACGCCGTTCTTCCAGCCATTGCCCCACCCGGGCCATGACCGCGTCGCCGGTCTCCCCACCCTCCGGCACAACCGTCAGCCAGTTGCTTACCCAGTGGCGATAGGCGGCCGGGTCGCGGCGTTCGATTTCCGCAAACGGAGTGTTCTCATAGACGCCGAAGCCCGTCTCGGAAAGGCGGCTGTCGATCCGCACCTCCAGCCCCCTGCGGCGCCCCACTTCCCGGGCGACTGGTTCCGTCCGCTCCCAGGGGGAGGCCCACACCGCATCGAAATCCCAAGGGTCCCCCCGCTCATCCAGACGGCGCTCCACTTCGTCCGCCGCCTCCGCCGTGGTTAACTTGAGGGGGACGTTGCTCTGGCCGTAAATGAGGCCTTGGACAGCGACGGGGGCATGGCGGACGGCGACGATTTCGAGAATCATGTTTCAATGGTCGATCCCGGCGACGCTGGCGCAAGTCGAACAGACCCCAAAAAACGACCCCGCCGGAAAATCCAGCGGGGGCCGTAGAAGGGGGAGGGAAAGAAAGCGGGAAGACTTGTGGGATCCAGAGCCGTTCTTGGAGGTGTCTTCCTACCCAATCCCGATTACCAATCCCATGCCACCCCCGCAAGAAACCTCAAATCATTGAAAAAACTGCGCTTAAGGATTAAAGATCGCATTAAGGGGAATGTGTAAGAGTAAGGGATTACCCCGAGAGATGGGAACCCTCTTGCCTGCCATGCCAGCTACCTCTCAACCCGTTCCGCAGGATACCCAGTGGGTTTTCACTGGACACGCGTGGCCCCGGCCGTCACCTTCCCCGGCTCACCTTTTCCCCAACGGAGGGATCCCAGGCTCCCATGGCCCGAAACGACCTTTACGAGAAGGAACTCGCCCGTTACCGCGAAACACTGCGCCTCGATTCCGAGGTCGCCCTCGAACGCTACGGGATGAGCCTGATTCATTCGCTTTCTCCGGCCGAGAAGGTTCTCGCCCTCAAGGACATGGGTAACGAGATCACCGACCCGGCGGACTACTATAATCTCGGGCACATGCACGCGAACGACGAAAACTGGGACGAGGCGATCAATTACTTCAAGAGGGCGATCGACCTGCAGCCGACCCTGACCGACGCGATTTACAATCTGGCGGTCTGTTACCAGAAGGCGAACCTGCTCCCTCAGGCAAAGTCCGCCTGGCAATCGTACCACGACGCGATCGATGACCCGGCCGAAAAAGCCGAGGTCCAGTCCCACATCAAGTCCCTGGGAATCTGAATCGAGAACGGGCGGCCCCTCCAGGGCCGCCCAATTCCTTGCAGGCCGTCTGACGCAAGGGCGATCAGCCCCGGCCCTCCAACCACTGGGCGATGGCGAAGGCGACCTCCATGGCCTGCTCGTAGTTGAGCCGCGGATCGCAGAGCGACTCGTAGGCTGTCTGCAGGTCGTCCTCGCTCACCCCGCTGGCACCCCCGACGCACTCGGTGACGTTTTCCGCCGTCAGTTCAAAATGGACTCCGGCAAGGTTGGTCCCGATCTGCCCATGAACATCGATGGTCTCGTGGAGTTCCTCGAGGATCGCGTCGACGTGGCGGGTCTTTACTCCGGACTTGGTCGTGGTGGTGTTGCCATGCATGGGATCGCAGACCCAGGCGGGGCGGCGGCCGCTGGAGCGGGCAGCCTCGAGGAGTGGGGGGAGCGATTCGCGCACCCTGCCGCGCCCGAAACGGGTGATCAGCACGATGCGCCCGTCCTCGCGGC
>CAYQTO010000142.1:0-9926 GCA_964420455.1 uncultured Candidatus Sumerlaeota bacterium
GTCGCGGCGTTGCCGGTTGGTTCGGGCGGGGGCGTGCTTGCCGGGGCGACGGGCAAGGTGCTGGCGGGCGTGGCGGTGCTTGCGGTGGCCGCAACAGTGGTTGCCGTGCTGCTGATGCCGGCGTTCGTGTCCGAGAGCGAGGAAGTCCAAGTGGAACAGCGGCTGGCAAAGGTGGAGGTGGAGGACAGGCCTGCCGAGCCGTTGGCGGAGGAGAGCCGTGGGTCGTCGGGCGCGGTGGCGCCGGCGACTCCGGCGAGGGGTCCGATCGTCCCGGACCGGACACAGGCGCCAACGCCTATCGCCGGGCCAAAGCTGGTCCTGACCGGGCGGGTGACTTATGAGACGGGCGCACCGGCTGCGGGGGCCGTCGTCGTGGCGCGGCATTTGACGGTTTCGGGCAACCTGAGCGACGAGGCCACCGGTGGGAGTGCCCGCATCGGCCGGAAAGAGGTGGGGAAAACGGCGGCGGATGCGGGGGGCCATTATCGGATGGTGGTGCCGGACTGGTACCTGGTCGAGGTGACGACCGATGTTGCCGGGTTCGTTCCGACGCAGGCGGTGACGGTCATCAGCGAGGGGTCGGTGGAGAGGGTGCGCACGGCGGCGGAAGCGCTGCGTCAGGAGAGGGCTGACGTGACACTGGTGGCATCGGCGAAAGTGGAAGGGGTGGTCCGCGATTCGGAGGGGAATCCCATTGCGGGGGCGCGGGTCCGGCTGCGTCCACAACTGGACACGATGACCCGTCTGTTCGAGGAGTTGCCCGGCGAGGCGACGACAAACGAGGCGGGGGTGTTCGCCCTCGCCAGTCTTCGGCCGTCTGTCTATACGGCCCAACTGCATGCGCCGGGATACGAGGCGGCCCTTGTCCAGATCGAAGCACCGACGGTGGATGCGGAGATCGTTCTCGAGCCGGGTGGGGCCGTGTTGGAAGGAACCGTCCGCATGCTGGCGACGGGCAGACCGATCGAGGGCGTGGTCGTGAACGCGAGCCTCTTTCACGACCGGGCCCAGTTTGGCCTGCTGAATCCCTTCATGATGACGGACGTGACGGACGCGCAGGGGCGTTACCGTTTCGAGGATCTGCCGGAGGGGACGACGGTCCTGGAGATCGATGCGGAGGGCGGGTTGCAGCTGGTGCCGGAAGAGGCGTCGCCGGTGCAGGTTGTCCGGGTCGGTGCGGGGGAGGTTCTTGGGGGAGTGGACCTTCTGGTGCATGCGGGGTTCACGCTGACGGGGACGGTGGAGGACGCCGAGAGCGGGGCTCCGATTGAAGGCGCGCGGGTGGTGGTGTTCAGCAACATGGCAGAGAGCGATCCGACGGGCATCGCAACGGAAACGACGACGGATGGGGACGGAGTCTATACGATCGGGAACGTGTTTCCCAACGGCAGCCGCATAGATGCCGGGGCGTCGGTGGAATGGGAATCCGGGAGCGAGGAACCCCGGCAGGTGGGGCCGTTGCGAAAACGGCCGGTGATTCGTTTCCTGATCACTGCGGAGGGATACGTGGGAAAGAAGCAGATGGCGATCGTGAATGTGCTGGAGCCGCGGGTGGAGGAGACGGTGCGGCTGGACCGCGGAGTACAGGTTGCGGGAAGGGTGCTGGATCAAAAGGGTCCGGTGGCGGGAGCGCATGTCAGCGTGTTCGGGTCACAATTCGGCGATGGTCTTGTCGAGACGAGCACGCAAGGGAGTTCGACGGACGATCGGGGTCGGTTCTCAATAACGGTGGAGTCGGGGGAGACGGTGGCCCTGAGGATAGACGCCCCGGGATACCCGCGCCAGCATCTGGTGGGGCTGACGGTTGGGGAGGAAGGGCTGGAGGACGTTGAGGTGCGATTGCTGGAAGGAGGGGAGATCCGGGGCCGCGTGGTGACGTCCGATGGCGACCCGATCCCGGGAGCGCAAGTGTTGCTCGAGCGGATCGAGAATCTCTTCGTGGATGAGCGAACCGTTGGAACCAATAGCGCGCTAATCACCTACGCAACGACGGATCACCAGGGGAGATTCTTTTTTGAGGGGCTCGAGACGGAGGAAATCGTGGCCCGGCGGATTGCGGCTATCGAATCCGTTGAACACCTGAGGGAGAGGGGCCGGGATGTGAAGTACAGGGTGGTGGCGACGGCGGAGGGTTTCCACCATGGGACCCTTGAGATACCGCTTCCGAGCACAGGCAATGAGGTTCCCCGGGAGCTGGTGCTGGAAGGCCTTCCGGAATCATGGGACCTGGAAATCACGGTACGGGCGCACATGGGGGGCGCCCCGCTGGGCGGTGCCCGCGTTACCCTTCAGCATCCGCGGGTTGGTGAGATGGAAGCGGTGACGGACGATCAGGGGAGGGTGGCTTTCGAAGACCTCCCCCCCGCTGTCTATACAGCGACCGTGTACCACCAGGGTGTTATTGAAACGGAGGTGTTTCACGACGACGGGAGGAAGATTATTTACGTCCGGACCGAGTGAGCGCCTGGGAGCGGCCCCGCGAGCCGGTATGAAGAATCAAAGGCCGGCCTCCGGACGGGCAGGGGCCGGGGGATTATTCGAAGAGGCGCTTGGCGAAGGCGAATCCCTGGGCGCGGCGTTCCTCGTAGTTCGGGGCTTGCGGGTCGAGGCTGGTGATCTTGACCTCGCCGGAGGCCTCGATGAACTCGTCGTTGCCGATGTAGATGGCGGTGTGGGTGATGCGTCCGCTGCGACCGCTGAGGAAATACATGAGGTCTCCGGGCATCATGGTGTGGCGGTGCCAGCGGGTTGCGGAGAGCTTGCCGGAGTAGGACTGCATGTAGGCGTCGCGGGCGATGTGGATGCCCTGGGCGGCGTAGGCGCGCTGGACGAGGCCGGAGCAGTCGACCCCGCGGGCGGTCTTGCCACCCCAGACGTAGTCGGTGCCGAGGAGTTGGCGGGAGACCTCGACGGCCTCGAGGGCCTGGGGGGCGGGGCCGTTGGTGTCGAGGAAGACGTCCTGGACGTCGACTTGGAGGAGTTCGCCGGAGACGAGGCGGACGGTGAGGCCGGAGGATTCGGAAGCGAGGGGAAGGCGGGCGCCGGCGGGAATCGTGGTGGCAATGGCCTGATGGTGTGAATCGTCGCCCTTGCTGGGGAGGTGGCGTGCCTGCTTGACGGGGACATCGCGGCGAAAGATGGCTGCCGGGGCGGTGCACCATTCGGTAAATTCCTCGGGGGAGAGGAACTCGAGGGCGTCGCGGTCGATGTAGCCGACGTAGCCGGCGGTGGTAAGCGTATAGACGTGGTTGTTGTCGGCCTCGGCGAGGACGTAGATCGGGTCGCCGAAGAAGGACTCGGTCATGGTCTCGCGGGGTTCGGCGGGCGCGTCGTAGGAGTAGACCGAGGAATCGGAGACAACGGCGAAGCGGTGGCGGAGGTTGGCATCGGGGAGAACGCGGACGTTGTTTTCGACCGGGGCGAGGTCGAGGTACCTGAAGAGGAGTTCGAGGGTGTTGCGGTTTTCCTCGAACATGACGTGGCCATCGAGCCGGATGAGGCCGGCTTCGGGGTCGTGGGTGGCGGAGACCTGGGTGGCGAAGAGGCGGTCGTCGTGGATGAGCTCCGACATGTAGAGATGTATATACGCGGGAAGGCGGTCGAGGGAGGGTTGGAGGGTGGGTTCCACGCGGCGGATGAGGCGCTCGTAGTAGACCTGCTCGCGGGACTTGCCTTCCTCGCCGCCCATGCGGATGCCGCGGCGGATTTCTTCTGGGTTGGTGGCTTCCTGCTCTTCGGGGTCCTGTTTCTGGGTGTTCATGATGGCTCGCATGGTGGGGGTGGCCGCGGGGAGGGAGGAGGCCAGAAGGAAGGTGGCGAGGAGGGTCAGGAGGGATCGGGCAGACATGGCGGAGGTCCGGCGGGTTGGATGATGTTGGGAGGATGAAGCGCTTTTGGCGGGGGCGGTCAACCCAGTCCGGTCATGGGAATGGAAAAAGGAACGCCGCCCCCATGGAGGGGCGGCGCGTTGGGGGGGGAAAGGCGGTGCGGCTCAGTGGGGGCCGAGGATTTCCGGATCGCTGGGCTGCTGGTCGAAGTTGATCTTTTGGCCGCGATAGATGTTACCCTCGCTGATCGTGCCGTTGGTGGGATCATAGAGGATGTACTCGCGACCAACCACGCCGCCTCGTCCAACACCGTTCAGGTTGTTGAAGTAGTCGCGGTCGGGCCCGATGCCGAGGATGTACCAAGTTCCGAGGTTGGATTCGACGATATCGTAGACGCGAAGGCCGGCGCCGGGGTTGAAGAAGAAGCCGAGGCCGTTGGCGCGGCGATAGGGGACGCTGGCGTAGCTGAAGGTTTGCTCGTCGTCGGGGATGTTTTCACCCTTCTGGATGAAGGGGTCGTAGCCGTAGGCCTCGGTGATGTAGGCGATGGGGGTGGAGAGGACGGGGCTCATGACGCCGCCACCGCCGCCGCCGGTGGGGAGGGTACCGTCGATGGACTGGTCGTATTCGCGAGGAGGGACATTGTTGTCGACGGTGTAGGACTCGATGGCGGTGGCGTAGGAACGCAGGTCGGACTTGGTGCGGCTGACCTTGGCGCGTGTCTGTGCTTCGAGGAAGTTGGGTACCGCGATCGCCGCGAGGATGGCGATGATGGCCACCACGATCAGGAGTTCGATCAGGGTGAAGCCAGATGTCTGAAGTCGCTTCATGCACTTGCTCCGCAGAAAAAAGATGTCCATGGCCGTTATTCTCCTCTTGAGGCTACTCGGTCATGGTAGGATTGGAGTAAGGTGTGGACCACCTTTGTCTGGTCAAGCCTTAGTTAACGCTGTGTGGCGAATTTGACAGTCCAAAGGCGATTGATAACGGTCTCATGTCGTAGGGAGGGAAATTCGGTTCACTCGTTGGTGTGGAGGGGCCTGCGGGCGGTGGCGGTAAAGCCGTCGGGGATACGCAGGCGCATGCCGTCGTCGCCTGTATAGACACGGCCGGGAAGGACGTCGAAGAACCGGAGTTGAAGGCCGGAGGCGACGAGGAAGTCCTCGATCTGGCGGCGGCTGAAGCCCAGCCAACGGTGCTGGAGGCGCTCGCGGAGCCAGGTCTCGGAATGCTCGAGGAAGTCGTTGATGATGAGGAGGCCACCGGGACGCAGACCGACGACAAGGTTTTGAAGGGTGGTCTGGGGATCGGCGAGGTGGTGAAGAACCTGGACGACACTGATGACGTCGACCTGGTCCTGGGCCAGCAGGTCGGGGGCTTCGATGTTGCCGAGGCGGAATTCGACGTTGGTGAGGTTGTTTGCGTCGGCCTTGTGGCGGGCGCGCTTGAGCATTTCCTCGGAGTGGTCGACGGCGATGAGGCGGGAGGCACGAGGCCCGAAGAGTTCGATGCCGTAGCCGGTACCGGTGCCGACATCGGCAACGACGAGTCCGTCGGGGAGGAAGGCGCGGAGGACGGCGCGGCCGAGGGCGTCGCCGAAGAGGGATTCGCGGATGAGGTCCCACTGGTCGGCGAGCTGGTCGAAGAAGGCACCGTCGGGGCGGGATTCGCGTTCGAGGAGCACGCTGTCAGTCGCTTGTCGTCGGCGGCGAATTGGTCGTCGGCGGTCCAGGCGGCTTGAAGATCATTCCAGAGGGAACCGAGAAGTTCGGGGAGGTGTTCCTGGGCGAGGCGGTAGTAGCGCCAAGGTCCTTCGCGGCGCTCGGCGAGGAGGCCTTCGTCGCGAAGGATCTTGAGGTGGTTCGAGATTCGGGGCTGGGCGAGTTGGGTGATGGTGGCGAGTTCGTTGACGGTGAGTTCGTTGCCGGCAAGCAGCCGAAGGAGACGGAGGCGGGTCTCGTCGGAGAGAATTCGGAAAAGTCGGGAAAGGTTTCGCAGCATGGGGGTGGGGAGAGGACCGGCGGGGGACAGGGTGATGGGAGGCAATGGGGGTTTGCCAGTGATGGCAAGGGGTTCCGGAACTAGGCGAAGGTTGGGTGAACTTTGGCGAATTTCGGGGATTTGGAGGTGACTGCCTGAGGGAGCAGGAACGAGGCGCTGTAGAGTAAGTAGTAGTTACTTGTAGTTCATTGGGTTTCTCATCGTCCTTCTTCATAAGGCGGTGGAAAACGGGGATATCGGGTCCAAGTGCCGTTTTTTCAGGAGTTGAGCTTGGGGGTGGGGAAGGAGGGAAGGCCGTGGAGGATCTGGGGAGTCTGTGGAAAAGGGGGACGCTTTGGCGAATGGGGATTGGGATTGGGTCTGGATCTGTGAAGAGCTGTGGAAAGGCAGGCTTTTCCGTAAGTACAGATTTTTGAGTTTTTTGGAGGCGAGTTTCTGGATAAAGGAGGGGGTTGAGGGATTCACAGGGTTTGTCCACAGGACTGGCGTTCGACATATAACCCGATAGACATTATCCATATCGCTGATTTGTATGAACTTAGATGTCAATTTCGTTCTTGTCGGGTGTTTTTGGGTCCGTCTGTTTTCACAGGGCCTGTGGAAAACCGCCTTGTGGGTGAGCGTCTGGTCCTGGATGGCTGTTGCCCTTGGTAAGGAGCCCAAGGTGGGGGTGTTTGAGTGTGAGATGGAGGATTTCCTTTGTCGAACAGGGGGGCCGGTTTTACAAGTCGAGGCCACCCTTGAGCCGTGCCAGCCCCCGGTCCCCGGCGGTTTATGTCCTCGACCCAGAAAGACATTCTTCGACGCACGATTGAGGCGCTCGAGGTTTCGCTGAGGCGATACCCCGAGAACGAGAAGATTTTGCTGCAGCTGGCGCTGGCGTACGCGCAGGTGGGACGTTTCGACGAGGAGGCGCTGGAGGTCTACGAGCGGGCTGCGAAGTTCTTTCCCTCGGAACTGCGAATTCAACGGGTGGTATCGATCGCATATCTGGTGAACCACAGTTCGGAGGTGGTTCGCGACATCGAGACGCTGAGCGAGCTTGATTTCGATGGGATCGGGAAAAACATCGAACGGCTGAACCAGCTGGCCTCGGAGTATCCGGACTCGCCGTTGATTCACCGGGCGTTGGGCGACCTGCAGTTGATCCTGGGACAGGAGCGGGAATCGATTCACCATTACCGGTGCGCGATGGCGCTCGGGCTGACGGACCTGCAGGGGATGTGCGCGCACTTCGAGAATGTGCGGGTGCTGCGGGAGTTGCAGGGGACCGCGGGGGTTTTTTTTGCGGACTTGTACCAGCGGCTGGGGTTGTTCACGAAGGCCAACCGTTTGTTTGAAGCGTACGCGAGCCGGAAAAACCCGGAGCGTGTGGTGCTGGAGAAGTATGCGGAGTTCCTCCAGCGGCGGATCGAGGAGGCAGAGGACCGGTCGGATGCGAACACGCTAGGGGCGATCCGGCAACTGACGCTGGTGACGATCATGAAGGGGAACTTCCCCGAGGCATTGACTTGGGCGCGCCAGCTGTCGCCGGAGGAGGTGGGGAAGGATCCGCGACTGGCGAAGGACATGGCGCGACGGCTGATCGGGCTGGAGGACTTCAGACTGGCCTTTGACTACCTTTCGTCGACGGCGCTGGACGAGGAGGCGAAGTCGATCCTGAACGAGATGACGGTGCAGCTGGAGAAGCGGGGGGAACTGGACGCGGCAGTGTATATCCTGCAGTACATCAACGAGAATGACGAGCTTGCGCGGGAATCGCGGCAGCTGCTGGAGAGCGAGCGGCAGCAGCGGGCCGACGACCTGATGATCGAGATCGAGACGGAGCTCCAGATGGCGGAGCTTCACTGGAAGAACCGCCGCTGGCAGCAGGCGTTCGAGCGGTACCTGCGCGTGCTGGAATTGGGGTACGAAGATTACCGGAACCTGCTGGAGCCGCTGGACCTGCTGATTCCGCGGCTGCGGGACGTGGACACGCGGCACCTGCGGTTTTTGGCGAACTTCTTCGCGGACCGGCGGGAGTGGCGGCGGTGCATCGGTTTCGCGCAGATGGCGCTCCAGCAGGATCCCGATCTGACGTCGATGAGCCAGCGGGTGCTGCAGGCGTGCGAGCGGCTGCTGCTGGAAAACCCGAACGACTTCGACGTGCGGCTGATCCACGGTGACGAGCAGCTGCGGCTGGGGAACATCGAGCGGGCGATGCAGGACTACCGCAAGTGTGCGGAGGCGCCGGAGTACAAGATGAAGGCGAACCGGCGGCTGGCGCTGGCCAACTTCCGTGCGGGGGACCTGCTGGGGGCTTACGAGAAGTTCCGCGAGTTGCCGGTCCTGGAGCAGGAGGACCTTGAGCGTTTGTACGACCTTTGCGTCGCCTTTGCCAACAACCAGGAATACAAGGAAGCGTTCGAGTCGGCGAAGCTGATCATGGAGTACGACGCGGAGTTCCGGGACATCTCGATCAAGGTCGACCAGTACGAAGAGAAGATGAACGAGCACAATGTGGGGTTCCTGATCGACCCGAAAATGCGAGAGCTGATCGGTGACCACAGCATTGGAAGATATAAATATATCTCGAAGATCGGTTCCGGTGGCATGGGGGTCGTGCACAAGGTGCTGGACCTGAAGACGAACACGGTGGTGGCGATGAAGATCCTGAGGGAGGGGTTGAGTTCGTCGGGGAAGGCGATCGACCGTTTCTTTCGCGAGGCGCGGATCGCGGCGACACTCCACCACAAGAACATTGTGAACATCCTGGACTACAACATCTCGAACAACTACGGCCAGTCGTACATCGCGATGGAGTACGTGGATGGGCCGTCACTGCGGGACCTGATCGAGCGGAAGTTCGCGGAGACGGTGGACATCGGGATGGAGGACATCCTGCAGGCGCTGTACTGGGTGGGACAGTTGTGCCATGCACTGGACGCGACGCACAAGAAGGGGATCATCCACCGGGACATCAAGCCGGACAACATCCTGGTGGGGGAGGAGGACACGATCAAGATCACGGACTTCGGGATCGTGCACATCGAGGAGGCGACGTTTACGCCGACGGGGGCGCTGATCGGGACGCCGCGGTACATGAGCCCGGAGCAGGTGCACGGGGGGCGGATCGACGCACGCTCGGACATCTACGCGGTGGGGATCATCCTGTATGAGTTGCTGATCGGTTCGCCGCCGTTCATCTCGGGGGATATTTCCTACCAACAGGTGAACGTCCTGCCGACGCCGCCGAACGAGATTTGCCCGGTGATTCCGCGGGAGGTGAACGACATCATCATGCGTTGCCTGGAGAAGTCGCCGGACGCGCGGTACCAAAACGCGCTGGAATGCCGGGAGGAGATCGACGAGGTGTATATCCGTCTGGGGGGTAACCCGGACCGGATCCGGCCGGAGATGACACGGCCGCTGGAGGGGAGGGCGTTGGAGTCGATGCCGATCGAGCCGGCGCCGAAGGTGGCGCGGGGCCGACGAACGGGCTCGCCGGTGCCTGTGATGGAAACCCGCGAAATGAGGGGGCCGGAGATGTCGGACGAGGACAAGATCGAGACGCCGGCGTCGTTCCTCGAACAGCCGGTGGGCAAGGGGCAGGTCCAGGAAACGGTGGACCAGCCGTTTCCAAGTTCGGCGCCGAACGAGCAGCAGACGGCCGGGAGCAGCGACCGGCTGGACACGGATCTCGACATCGACTGACGCGCCGTGAGCCCTTCGGCCGAAACCGGCGATCCCGGCACTCCGAGGTTCCTCGCAAGGGCGCTTCCCCTCTTTCTGCTGCTTTCGCTTCTCGTGTTTGGCCAGGGGCTGCTGAACGGGTATGCGTACGATTCCGAGCGCTTCATCGAGTCGCGATGGGGGAATCCGGGGGGGGATCCTCCGGGACTGGGGGTATTGCTGGATCGCGAGGCCTACTGGAGGGAGACCGGGGTGATGTCGTACCGGCCGTTGGGGGTGCTGGTGGGGATGGTTTACGACGTGCGGCTGGGGGGGCTGTCGCCGGCGTGGTCGCACCTGCTGAACATGGTTCTTCACGGACTGAATGGGTGGCTGGTGTTCGTGCTGCTGGCGTGGGGTGCGGGGCGCGGTGGGTGGATGGTGGCG
>CAYQTO010000143.1:0-9641 GCA_964420455.1 uncultured Candidatus Sumerlaeota bacterium
GATGCTTGGGGGCCGGCGGGCCGGGCTCGCAGCCATGCTGCTCCTCCTCTTCTACCCCGAGTACCTTGGGCACGCGCGCTACGTTACCCTCGACGTGCCAACGCTGGTGGCGTGCGCTGCGGTGGGCCTTGCCGGGATGCGCTATTGGCAGCGGCCCAGCACCCGGCGGGCGGTTGTCTTTGCCGCGACGGCGGTTGTGCTCTCGTTCGTCAAGATCCCGGTGGTTGTCTATACGGTGTTCCTGTTTGGGACCATCGGGCTGCTGCTGGCCTTTCGGGGGATCGCGACGCCGGGCTGGGCCCGGGCGCTCCCCCGCCGGGGGCCGGGCTGGTTGCGGGTGCTGGTGCTTGGGCTGGCGGTGGCGGCCCTGGGATTCACGGCCCAATGGGTCGCGGCGGGAGGACGCTTCACGCTCACCTCCGCCGACGTTCCCCCCATGGACGCGGTCCACCGATTTCTTGACTTCGACCGGTACCCCGACACGGCCCTCGCCAGCGCCATCCGCTTCGCCCATGACTGGTGCCTCCTCCCGGAGGCCACCCTTGCCGTCCTCGCCCATACCGGCACCGCCCAGGGCCGCATCGTCTTCCTTTTCGACGAGCAACGGCTCGAGGGGTGGTACCACTACTTTGCAGTGACTACGGCGATCAAGACGCCCGGTTGGCTGCTGGCGGGGCTGCCGGCAGTCCTCGTCTATACGGGGTGGATCTTCCTGCGCGGGCGGGGGTGGGAGCGCGAGCGGCTGGCGCTCCTGCTGCTCCCCACCCTCGGGCTGTTGGCGCTGGTGGTGGCGTCGCGGCTCAACATCGGCCACAGGCACATCCTGTTCGTCTACTACCCCTGGTGCGTGCTGCTGGGGGTGGTGCTGGCGCGATGGACGGTCGGGCGCCATCGCCGCCTCGGGCAATACGTCTATACGGGAATGCTGGTTGCGAGCGTGGCCCTGTGCCTGGGCACGCACCCGCACCATGCCACCTACATCAACTGGCTGGGGGGCGGTTCGCCGGTCGCCGCGTCCGCCATTCTCCGCGACAGCAACGTGGATTGGGGCCAGGATCTCAAGCTCATGGCAGGCACCCTCGACGAACTGGAAATCGACCGCGTCAATCTCGCCTACTTCGGATCCGGGCGCCCCCAGGCCTACGGCATCCGCGAATTCAACTTCATCCTCTACCGGTTTCCGCTGGCGATCATGATGCCGGACTATGCACCGCCCGACCCGAATCTGCCCACGGCGGTCAGCGTCCACCTGGTGCCGGCCATGAACCGGATCTTTCCCGGCCAGTTCGATCGGGATCCGGTGCTTGTCGTGAACTCGATGGTGCTTTATGCGCCGTCTGCCATGGAGTTGGAGGGCGGGGCGGGGCGCTGACGGCTCAGGTGGCCTTCTCGTTCTCGCGGGGGGCGCTGGTCGAGGCCGTCTCGCGCCGCTCCTCGTCGAGCTTCTCCTTCCCGCCGTCCGTGTCCTTCTCCTCGGCGTCGTCGGTCACCTTCGATGCGGCGCTGCGGAACTCCCGCAGTGAGGTGCCGAACATGCGCCCGAGCTTCGGCAGGTTCTTCGGTCCGAAGATCAGGAGGACCACCGCAAGGATGATGATCCATTCGTAGCCGGTGGGCAGGCCGATGATGGAAAGCAGCGCCATGGCAACATCCTTGTGCCGGGGGGTCTCACCCGGCTGAATGAAGGGAAGCCATCACAGGCGCCCCTGCGCTGTCAGCCCCGAAATCGGGGGTCTGGCCAGCACAGCTAGAAAAGGTACCAGGCATCGAGGCTGGAGTTGGAGGCGTTGACGGCGCCGGGCGTGGGGGCGAAGGCATTCGCGCCGCTGGTGCGGTCCCAGTCGGCGGCGTCGTCCGTGTCGGTCGAGACGGCATCGCGGGCGAGGCTCTGGCCCGTGGCGGGGGGATTGCTGTCGGGGGCCACGGCGGCGCCGCTCCATGCGGTTCCGTAGGGCACGCGGCCGGCCTCGCTCGCCGGGTCGTCCTCGATATTGCGCCAGCCGACGTAGTCGCGCCCCACCCCTGCCGGGTCCACGAGGCCTATCGCGCCCCCCCGGATGGGATCCCACGGAAAGTTGAACCCGGCCACCAAAGGCGCCAGCGGCGTCGCGGGCGGCGTTGGGCCCCCCTCGTCCGACACCCACGTATATCCCCCGGCAGGGACGACGGTCGCGGGGGGGAAGACATAGTCCGCCCGGACGCCGGCCGAGTCGTACAGCAGCAGCGTCCAGCCGCCGAGATCCACCGGTGCCACCGCCGGATTGTGGAGTTCGATCCAATCGGTTGTGCCGAGGAAGACTTCATTGACGAGAACCGGGGCGGTTTCCGGCAGCGCGGCGACCGCCTCGAGCAATTGCGGGTTGGGCGACTCGCCGAACGCATCGCCGGAGTTTTCCGGGAGCGTGTTGGGCGAGGCGTAGCCGGACTCCGCATTGGCGGTGGTGGCGGCGAAACGGAGTGCCGCCGGATCCGGACGCCCGAGGGCGTCGAGGTTGAGGGCGATTTCGAAGGCGTTGGGCGCGGCGTAGGAGGCCCCCAAAGCGGCCGGGGCATCGCCCGCGGCCGCGCCATCGTAGGCGGCAAAGATGTTGGGCTGGAAGGCGAACTCGGTGAACGTGCCCTCGGTCCCGTCGGTGCCGAGCGTATATCCAAAGGCAATCTCCGGCGCCCCGAGGCCAACGACGACGTCGAAGGCGACTCCGGAGTTGGCAACCGCCGGGGCGAGGCTGAAAGCCGCGCGGCTGATCTCGCCACGGAGGCCGTCGGAGAAGTCCTGGAGGTCCGCGAGGACGTCGGTCGCGCCGTTGCCGCTGCCGGCAGCCAGATCGAGCAGGACGAGGCTCGTATTGGAAAAGTTTGTCTCGTCGGCGCCGAAGAAATCACCGCGGAGCGCCAGGAAGAGGACGTCATCCTGGAGGCGGGCGCGGAGCTCGGTGAGGGTGCCGTCGGCGCCGAAATCCGCCGGGGTGCCCTCGCCATTGGGGCCATCGGCAGCCGAGGCGGCAAGGACGACGCCCTCGGCGAGCGTATCGGCGGCGTTGCCATCGGCAGCGAGGCGCGGACGCGTCGGCAGTTCCGCCAGCCCGCTGACGTCCCAGGCTGACGAGGCCTCCGTCGCGATGCCCTCACCATTGGGGCCGGTGGACGCAATCACACGGACGGGGAAGATGCCATCGGTCAGGGAAAGCGCCCCCGCGTCGATCACGTCGCGCAGGGCGTAGCTGTCGACCGGGACGGTAAGGCTGAAGGGGCCGGAGGTCGGGTCGTCGATGGTGCCGAGGGGGATGGAGTTCTCGCCATCGTCGAGGAAAACGCGAGCGAAGGCCGCCGCATTGTCGTCAAAGGTCCCGGCAACCGTGAGCATGTCGGGCGAGACGAGGGGCTGCGAGGGAGGGGCTGGTGTCGTGATGGTAACCGACGGGCCGGGGGTATCCTCGCGGACAAACACCTCGGCGATGGCAGCGTTGGGCGGGAAGCCGCCCTCCGTCAGTTGCGCCTCCGCACGGAGCGTGTGTGCCCCCCGCGTATAGCCACGCCATTGAAAGCGGAACTCGTCGAACCCGTCGCCAAAGGTTTGGTCGTTCTGGACAAGGCGACCAACGGGCGGAAGGAGGGCGGCGTCGAAGGGCTGGGCGACAAACGGCTCCTCGCCATCGATCGAGAGGGAGACCGTGAAGTCCTCGGGGAAGGAAATCGGGGAACCGTCGGCCGTCTGAGCGACGCGGATGACAATGTCCTCGGCGAGGATGGGGGTGGCGATCTCCGCCGGGACCGGCTGGAAGTCCGTGGTACCCGGATCCGGGTCGGTGTCTATACCGAGGAGGATCTGGGGGTCGGGGATGTCGATGGCGATGCCGCCATAACGCACGATGGAGTAGTTGCCGGTTTCCTCGAAGGCGACGACGGTAAGTTCAGTGGTGCCGTCGGTAAGGCCATCGAGGACGCGGCGGAACTCGAGGCGGTCGTGGCGGCGGGCCTGGTTCCCGGGCCCCACAAGCGCGAGGATTTCCGCATCGTCGAGGCCGGCGGGAAGGTCGCGCAGGACGTGGACGGCGTTTGCCGTCGGATCGACGGAGACGACGGCCTCGTAGGAGGTGCTGGTGATGTCGGCTTCGCCGGTCTGCGGGGGAAAGAGGAGGTCCTGCGCGGGAGGGAGGCGGTCGAGATAGACGACGAGGCGCTGGGCATCAAAGAGCGGGTCGGACCCTCCGGGTCGCTGGAGGAAGGCAACCGTCTCGAGGTAGTTGTAGCCCTCCGGGAGGAGGGTCGCATCGAGCGCCGCCGTATAGACACGGGGCTCCGTGGCCTCGCCGGTGACGGAGGTGAAGGACTCGAAGCCGGCGAACTCGCCGGTGGCCTGGCGGCTGCCGTCGCCGTCGACATCGAGGGCGCCGAAATTGACCTTGATGAGGGCGTTGTCGTTGGGAACGGCGGGGCTTGCGGCGACGTCGAGGCGGACGTCGATGGTGTCGGCGGTGACGATGGTCAGGGGCGTGAGCCGCCGCTGGGGCTCGAAGGTGCCCTCGGGGTCCGGGGGGATGACGCCCGCCGCGTTTTCGATCACGAGCGTGCTCGGGGGCGCCGCCGGGCCATACACCACATACCCCCGCCCGTGATCGTCGTTGGTGACGGCGGCGGTGTTGCGCGGCACGCGAAGGGTGACACGGCCATCCCCGTCGACGGTGACCGTGTCAAAGATGTCGGCGTTGGGGTCGACGAAGGCATCGGTGGCGTTGCCGGTGAGTTCGGTGAGGACGGTGCCCGGGGCAAAGGCGGTTTGGACATTGCGCTCGTCATAGCCGGCATCGCGCCGGTCGCTGAGGCCGATCAGCGCGTTGCCCACCCGCTCGTAAATATAGATATCCGCGTCGATCCATCGGGTGGCATGGGCACCGCGGATATGGGTTCCGTTGAGGTGGACGAGGGGGGGAAGGATGTTGGCGAAGTTCCCGAGGGCGTCGCCGCGGCCCCCCTTGGGAAAGTCCCGTCCCTCGCCGAACTCCATCGGGTTGTAATAGACAACCGGCAGGCCCGTGCGGGTGAGGATGTGCGCCTGGGCGACGTTGTTGAGACCCGAGAAGGACCCGGCGCCGAAGGAGTCGTGGCTCCCCGCGAAGAGGACCCCCCGGGTGCCGTCGTTGGCGTTGCCATCCGCAGCGTCGTAGGAGGCGAACTCGAGCGCCCGCATGTCGCCAAAGCCGCCCGCACCGAAGACCGAATCCATGGCGAAGAAAAGTGGGAAGTCCAGGACGTCCCGGTTTCCAAAGCCATCCTTGCGGAAGTAGGCGTTCTGGGCGTTGAAGTCGCCGGTGAAGATTTCGCTGAAGCTGAAGGGTGTGAAGGGCGACCCGTCGATGGGGTTCCGTCCCAGGTTGTAGACGGCGGCGTCGTAGAAGTCGTTGAAGAAGAAGGTCGGGATGTGGCGGGCGGCGTCTATACGGAAGCCGTCGACCCCGTGGACCTCGACGAGCCACTGGAGGTAGCGGAGAAGCAGGCCGGTGGCGTTTTCCTGGATGGGATCGCCGGCCATCGGGTCGGCCAGGTTGAAGGGATGGCGGCCGAACTCCGCTGGGAGGTCGCGATCCGGATACAGGGCCCGGTTGGATTCCCGGGGCGTCTCGTTGGGGATGTTGTTCTCCGCGCCGGGGACCGGATGACGGGTGAACAGGTAGTTCTTCTCCTGGGCGATGTCGATCAGGCCGGCCAGGCGAAAGGTCAACTCGCCCCCCTCGAAGGCGCCGTGAAAGTCGCCATCCACGTCGTTGGGCAACGTGGTCACGAATCCCGGGTAGTCACCACCCTCGACGAATCCCGGCGAGGAGGCGTCGCGGAATCCGTTATGGTTCAGGATCACGTCCACGTAGAGATCCATCCCGGCGCGATCCATCTCGTCAGAAAGGCGCACGAAGTCCTGGGTCGTGCCGTAGAGGGTTCGCCAGTTGGGCGCCCCGAGATTGAAGCGGTCGAACACATCATAGCCGACGGAGAAGCCACCGGAGTCGGCGACCGAGGGCGGTGGGACCCAGATGCCGTCGTACCCTGCCATGAAGACGTCGGGCATGCGCCGCTCGATGGTCGTCCACTGCCCCTCGAAATACTGCAGGAGCACTTCGCCGGCGGGGAGCGGCGCGTGGAGGGAGCCGGCGAGAAGAAGGCCGAGAAGAAAACCGGAGCTTTTGTTGGGACGCATGGGAGGCCTGCTGTTTGTGCAAATTTACACGATGGCTACGTGCTCGAGCCTCCAGCAGACCCAATTTTGGACCGAATGCAACGGGATTTCCGCAGCTTTTGCCTGAAGGTTCTGTTTGCGCAAAACCTTATCGGAATTTGCGCATCGGTCTACCACGGGGGCTGGGATGGCACCAGGAACCGGCACTCCCCGATGCGGGCCCGGCCCCATCCGCCACTCCGGAAAGAACGCCCGCCCCGGCCTCCTTCCCCTTGAACACCAGGCGACGAAAGCGTACAGCCTGCGCCATCACGTGGAAAGGCGCAACGATGACCGCACCCCTTGTCGGTCTGATCATGGGCTCGACCTCCGACTGGGAGACGATGCAGGAGGCGGCGGCGACGCTCGACGAGTTGAAGATTCCCTACGAGGCAAATGTGGTGTCCGCACACCGGACGCCGGATTGGCTGTTCGAGTACGCGTCGACGGCGGCGGAGCGAGGGCTGGAGGTGATCATCGCCGGGGCGGGAGGAGCGGCGCACCTGCCGGGGATGTGTGCGGCCAAGACTGTGCTGCCGGTGCTCGGGGTGCCCATCCAGTCGCGGACGCTGAACGGGATTGATTCCCTGCTGTCGATCGTCCAGATGCCTGCGGGCGTGCCGGTGGGAACGCTGGCAATCGGGAGCGCCGGCGCCGTGAACGCGGCCCTGCTGGCGGCGTCGATCATCGGTGCGGCGGACCCGCTGGTTCGCGAGCGGGTGGCCGCCTACCGCGCCGGCCAAACCGCCCGGGTCCTGGATCAGCGCGATCCCCGAAAGTCCCCCGGCAAGGGCGGCAAGGCGGCAAAGGGCCTCAAGTCGGCAAAGAAAAAGTAAGACCCCTTTCGCTCACACCCTCGAAATCTTTCCATGATACGTACTATTTCCGCGATGAAGATCGGTGTTCTCGGCGGCGGCCAACTGGGCCGCATGATCGGCGAGGCCGCACAGAAACTCGGCCATCGGTGCCGGTTTCTTGACCCGGCGGAATCCCCCTGTGCGGCCGCCTTTGGCGTCCACCATCGCGCCTCCTTCGACGACCGCGAGGCTCTCGCCGCTTTCATTGACGGAATCGACATCCTTACCTACGAGTTCGAGAATGTTCCCGTCGAGCCGTTGGAAGCCCTGGAGAAATCGGAGTTCAAGACCATCCCCATCCGGCCGCGGCCCAAGGCCCTGCGGGTGTCCCAGGATCGGTTCGCGGAGAAGGAGTTCTTCGCACGCCTCGAGATTCCGACGGTTGCCTACCGGAAGGTCGATTCCCCCGAGGAACTGGCCGCTGCGTTCGAGGATCTGGGACCGGGAAGCCGTTTGAAGACACGACGGTTTGGGTACGACGGCAAGGGCCAGCAGCGCCTTGATGAACTCGGCGATCCGGCGGCCAGGTGGGAATCCCTGGGCAGGCAGCCGGCGATCCTCGAGGAAGGGGTCGACTTCGACCGGGAGATCTCGGTGATTGCCGTGCGGGGCACCGGTGGCGAGGTCGCCACCTGGCCCACTGTGGAAAACCACCACCGCGAGGGCATCCTCCGCCTGTCACTTGCGCCGGCTCCCGGCCTCGACCCGGAAGCCGCCCGCGACGCCCGCGTCTATACGAAGAATGTCCTCGAGGCCCTCGACTACGTGGGCGTCGTCGCTATCGAGTATTTCCTCGCGGGGAGCCGCGTCATCGCCAACGAGATGGCACCCCGCGTCCACAACTCCGGCCATTGGACCATCGAGGGCTCCACCACCAGTCAGTTCGCCAATCACGTCCGCGTCATTACCGGCAACAAGCCCGCCCCGACGGACATGGATGGGGTCGTGGCCATGGTGAACCTGATCGGCGATATTCCTCCCGAGTGCCACCGCCTTGCCGAGGCCGACGACCTCACCCTCCACGTCTACGGGAAAGAGCCCCGGCCCGGACGCAAGGTCGGCCATCTGACCCTGCGTGCGCCGAACAACGACGTCCTCCGCTGGCGCCTGAACGAGGTCGCCGCCGCCCTTGCCGATCCCCATCTGCTCGATTGCGTCAGCGCCGCCACTCTGTGACCCCAGCCGCGTCCCCCTGCTTGACCCCGGCGCGCCCACCCCTCCAATGGTCCCCGCCATTGTGCGTGCCCCTCCGGGGCGCGCCATCCCAACAGGACCTGCCTCCATGATCCGCACCGGGCGCGAGCTACGCCAAGCTTACCTCGAATTCTTCCGCGACCTCCCAAACCATCCCCATCCGGTTGTCGCCAGCGCCCCCCTCGTCCCCCCGGACGATCCCACGCTCCTGTTCACCACCGCCGGCATGGTCCAGTTCAAGCAGCTCTACTCCGGCACCGTCGATCCCCTCCCCTACCCCCGGGCCGTCACCTGCCAGAAGTGCCTGCGCGCCGGCGGCAAGGGCTCCGACCTCGAAAACGTCGGCCGTACCCTTCGCCACCATACCTTCTTCGAGATGCTCGGCAATTTCAGCTTTGGCGACTATTTCAAGCACGAGGCAGTCCGCTACGCCTGGCAATTTGTCACCGGGGTCATGAACCTCCCGCCGGAGCGCCTGTTCCCGACGATCTTCGAGGACGACGACGAGGCGGAGGAGGTCTGGCGCCAGGAGACCGGCGCTGTCTATACGCCCGTCCGCCTCGACGCGTCCCAGAACTTCTGGGGTCCCGCAGGCGACACCGGCGCCTGTGGGCCCTGCTCCGAGCTTTGCATCTTCCTCGGCAGCGACGAGGAACTCGCCCGCATGGCGGAGCTCGCGAAATCCCCCGAGGGCCGTGTCGAGCTCGCCCGCCGCATCGACGAGGAGGGCGACCTCTTCCTCGAAATCTGGAACATGGTCTTTCCCCAGTTCGACCAGCAGAAGGACGGCTCGCGCCTCCCCCTTCGGAATCGCGGCATCGACACCGGCGCCGGCCTCGAGCGCATGACCGTTGCCCTCACCTACGCCCGCACCGGCGTCCAGACAACCCCCTACGAGACGGACCTCATGTGGCCCATCGTCGAGGCCGCCTCCCAGCGCCTCGCCATCCCCTACCGCAAGGTCGCCGAGCCCCAGGACGAGCAGTCCACCCGCGAGCGCCTCACCATCAACGCCATCGCCGACCATACCCGCGCCCTCGTCTTCACCCTCGCCGAGGGCCTCATGCCGAGCAATGTCGGCCGCGGCTACGTCCTCCGTCGCATCCAGCGCCGCGCCCTTCGCTTCGCCTCCCTCCTCGGCGTCAACGAGCCCTTCATGGCCGACCTCTACGACGCCGTCGCCGACACCCTCGGAGACGTCTATACGGAAATCCGCCAGAACCCGGACTTCATCCGCAAGGCCCTCCGCAAGGAGGAGGAAACCTTCCTCCACACACGCGACCGCGGCATGAAGATGCTCGACGAGTTGATGGATCGCGCCCGCGACCGCGACGACCGGACGATCCCCGGCGAGGAGGCCTTCCGCCTGTGGGACACCTATG
>CAYQTO010000144.1:0-4846 GCA_964420455.1 uncultured Candidatus Sumerlaeota bacterium
GGGGGTTGCGTACGCGTTGTTCGCGGCCGGAGCGGCGGGGCTGCACGTGATGCTCTTTTCGGGGAAGGAGTTCCTGGCGGCGGACGCGCTGGAGCCGGTGGCCGCCTGGGCAAACCCGCTGCGGCCGGTCATGGCGGGGGCCCTGTTGTTGGGGCTGCTGCTCCTGTTCCTGCCACGGCTGGGGCGGGTGGTAGTGCCCGCGTCGTTCGTGCTGCTAGTCGTCTATGCGTTTGGGTTTCTTGCCAGCCCCGGCTGGCAGCGCCAGCTGGGGGCGACGGTGCATCGCGGAGGTGAGGCGGTCGAAATGATGGGCGGTGCCGTGGACTTTCGCCGCTACATGGAGGTGCAGCTGAACTTCGATGGCGGCTGGTCGATCTTTCTGGTGCTGGTCCTGATCGGCTTCGCGGTTGTCTCTACATGGTGGGAGCTGGACCGGGGGCGGCGATTCCGGGCGTTCCTCGTGTGGTGGTTTGTGACGATGCTGGGTGCGGCGAGTTATGCGCGCGAGGCGGTGCCCCAAGTGGGGATCCATGCGATGCTGCCGGCGGTGCTGCTGGCGGCGGCGTATGCGGGTCCGGTGGTCGAGCGACACTGGCGCTCGACGCGCCGCTGGCTGATGGCCGGGCTGCTCGCCGTGGCGGTGGGCTGGAACACGAAGGCGCTGTGGAGCGCGGTCTTCCTCCATCCGGACGACCCCCGCGAGCGCATCGCCTATGGCCCGAGCAATCGCGACGTGAAGGCCCACATGGACTTCGTTCGCGATTATGCGGCAATCGCGCCCCTGCGGATGGACGGCGGGCGGCCAGCGTTTATCACCAAACCGAATGACCGACCCGAGCACAAGGACGTGAGGATCCTTGTGCAGAACCTGAGTCAGGTATCGATGCCCGCGGAGTGGTACCTGCGCGATCTTGACTATACGATCGGGGGCGACGTGGGGCAGGCGATCGAGGAGGAGTGGGAGTTCCTTTTCATCGGGGTGGACGAGGCGGGCCGCCATCCGCGACTTCTGGAGGAGTATCGCCTCGCACGGGGGCGGGGGACGACCTTCTGGACGCCGAGCCCGCTCTCGATGGAGGCCCTCGGCAACGCATGGAAGCTGGCGATTCCCGGACACCGGCTCGACAACTCGCCCCAGGCCGGCGAGGCATTTGATGCCAGGGCCGAATGGGACCGGCTCTGGCGCTACCTGATGTTCCGCGAGACCTTCGATGGCGCCGGGCGCCAGCACCCTTCCGTGAGCACCTTCGAGTACCTGTTCTGCTACCGGAAGGACCTGTTTTGATCGGCCTCGCGCGCCAGATGGTGGAACCAGCAAGGGGGAGCACCCTGCGGTTTCTGCGCTGGCTCGCCCTGGCGGGAATCCTGGCGGCCTGCGCGGCGACGCGCCTTCTCTGGCTCGGCGAAAAGTCGATCATGCACGACGAGGCGCTGTTCGTCTATTACACGCATGCGCAGCTGTACCTGGACTGGAGCTATACATACCTGCCGATCCTGCACGGCCCGGCGATGCTCCATCTCCAGGCTCTGCTGTTCCACCTGTTCGGCGCGTCGGACTTTACCATGCGGCTTGGCGCCGCGCTGCTCGGTATTGGGGGGCTCTTCTGGATTCTGGGCATGCGGCCGTGGCTTGGCGGCGCCGGCACATGGGTTGCCCTCACTGTCTATACGCTCTCGCCGGGCATCACCTTCTACCAGCGGTTCTTTCGTAACGATCCGCTGTATGTTTTCACGAGCCTGTGGATCGTGGTGTCGCTGCTGTGGTGGTGGCGGAGTGGCCGGCCGGCCTGGCTGGCTTCGGCGGTGGTTGGTGCCACGATCCTTTTCTGCAACAAGGAGAGCAGCCTCTTTCTGTATTTCACGATCGCGACGTTCCTGCTGCTGGTGCTGATCCACGACGTCGGGGGCTGGCTGCTGGACGGCAAGGACTACGGTCGGACGGCGTTGGTCGGCCCCGTGCCCCGGGGATTGCCGCCGCTGCTGGTGGGGGCTGCGGCAACGGGACTGATCGCGCTGGTCCTGACGCGAACGTTCGAGGGCCTGCGGTACGAGGCAGACGTGGTGGCGGCGATCGGCCACGACTGGATGTTGAGGGACGTGCGGTCGGTCCCGCAGGCGCTGGGGTGGTGGAGGCTCGACCCGGACTTCGCGGTGGATGCGGGCACAACGGCCGGGGGCGGGTTCTGGCGCCTGTTCTATGGGGTGGCATTTGCCGGGGCCTCCCTGGCGGCGGCGCTGTTCTTTGGCTGCGCGACCCGGCGGCTGGGGGCGACGGGTCTGGCAACGCGGCTTTGGGCATTGCTTCATGGGGCCAGGCATCATCTCGCCGGCGCGGTCGGGCTGTCTATCTTTCTATACCTCTGGTTCTTCACGACCGGCTTCGAGAATCCCACCGGATTCTTCGACATCTACAAGAAGACGTGGGCGTACTGGGGCGGTCAGCATGAGTGGGGGCGCATCGGCGGGCCGTTCCACCAGCACCTGGCGAACATGGTGGTGTACGAGTTGCCGGCGGTGTTGGTCGTGGGATTGGGCTGGCTGGTGACGCTTGGACGCGCGACAGGCGGGAGGGTGCTCGGTCTTGCGCCGCTGTTGATCGCGCTTCCGCTGGTTGTCTTCGATCGGCTGCTGTTCCGCGGTTTCGAGGCGCTCTTGCCCGGAGCAGGAGAGGCCGTGGCGCTCGACGTGCCGGTGCTCCTGAACGTGGCAGCGGGAGCGGCTCTGGTGGGGGGGGCGCTGCTGGTGAGGCCACGCTGGAGCCGGTTTCTTGTGCCGGCGGGATTTCTGGCTGCCTTGCTGGCCCTCGTGCGATGGGCGACGGGCGAAGCCTGGGCGCGCGTGGAATCCGCGCGGCTCCTCCGAAACGGCGAGCCGGTCGTGCTGGCGACGCGCGAGGTCGATCTGCTGAACTATATGGAAATCCAGTTCAACTTCGATGGCGCCTCGAGCGTGGTGATCGTGGCGGTGCTGATCGTGCTGGCGACGTGGGCGACGTGGGTTGAATGGACGGCGGGGCGACGGTTCCGCGCGTTCCTGATCTGGTGGACGGTGACGGCGACCGGTGCGGCGAGCTATGCCCGCGAGGCGGTGCCACAGGTCGGCATCCACGCGATGCTGCCGCTCATCCTGCTCGCGTCGAGTTACGCGGGGGGGCTTTGGGAAGGAAGCAGTAGCGCCTCTAGGCGGTGGACGCTGGGCGCGGTGCTGGCAATCGCGGCCCTGTGGAACCTGAAGGCGACGGTGGCGCTGAACTTTCACCATCCGGAGGACCCGCGCGAGACGATGGTGTACGGGCCGACGCCGGCAGAGCTCGAGGCTCACTGCGACTTCATCCTCGATTATGCGGCGATCGCGCCCATCCGGCTGGAGGAGGACGGGGTGCCGTCGTGGATTCGGCGAAACAACGACCGGCGGCTGCACAAGGATGTGCAGGTCGGCGTGGCCACCGACGCGGTGGTGTGGCCGGTGCGTTGGTACCTGCGCGACATCGAATGGAGCGAGTCGGCCAATCCCGGCACGTTTCTGCGCCAGGACTACCCGTTTATCTTTGCCAAGCCGGGCGACGAGGCGCGGTTCGCCGAAATTCCGGACCGGTATCATGTCTATACGGGGACATCGATCCGGTTCTGGGAGCCCCGGCTGCCGGACGCGGAGGCGCTGGCAGACGCGTGGCTGTGGGCGGTGCCGGGCCATCGGCGTGACGGTGCGGCGACCAGCCGGGCCACCGCCGCCTGGGAGGAGTGGGGACGCTTGTGGGGCTACCTGTGGAGACGTGATGTCTATACGCCGATGGGGGAAGGGGCGAACGGCCTCTCGCGGACGGACTATCTGTTCCTGGTGAGGAAGGACCTTTACTGAAGCGCTGGGTGCGTCAGGTGATCTCGATGGCGCGGATGGTGTTGGTCTGGGGGGCGCTGCTGCGGGGGATGCCACCAATAACGAGGGCGCGCATGCCCGGGCGCGCGATGCCGTGGTGCTTGGCGTTGCGGACGGCCTCGGCGATGAGGGTGTCGGTCTCGGTAAAGGGATCGATGCGGGCGGTGGTGGCGGGCATGGAGCGGGAGATCACGCCGGAGACGAGGCAGAGGGCGTTGACGACGGCGAAGCTGGCCGAGCAGGCGAAGATGGGCACGGCGGGGCGGAAACTGGCGATGCGATAGGCGGAGTAGCCGGTCTCCGTTGGCACGATCATGAGGTCGACATGGAGACTTTCGGCGATGTTGACGGCGGCCTGGCAGATGGCGGTGGTGACGGTGGGCATGTTTTCGGGGTCGTAGGACCAGCGGGCGCGAACATCGGCGCGAACCAGGCGCTCGGCCTCGATGGCAACGTTGTGCATGACCTCCACGGCGTCGACGGGATACTTGCCGACAGCGGTCTCGCCGGATAGCATGACCGCGTCGGTGCCATCGAGGATGGCGTTATAGATGTCGGTGATTTCGGCGCGGGTGGGGCGGGGCGCAGTGATCATGCTTTCGAGCATCTGGGTGGCGGTGACGACGGGCTTGGCGAGGCGGTTGCACTCGCGAATGATGCGTTTCTGGACGCCGGGGACCTGCTCCATGGGGATCTCGATGCCGAGGTCGCCGCGGGCGACCATGGCGCCGTCGCTGACACGGAGGATCAGGTCAAGCCGCTCGACCGCCTCCTTCTTTTCGATCTTGGCGAGGATGGGGACGATGCGTCCGGCGTCGCTCATGGCCTTGCGGCACTGGTCGATGTCGCGGGCGTTGCGGACAAAGCTGAGAGCAACGAGGTCGACTCCCTCGGCGAGGGCGAAGCGAAGGTCCGCCTCGTCCTTGGCGGTCATGGCGGGGATGGGGAGCTTGGTGTCGGGAAGGTTGAC
>CAYQTO010000144.1:4856-9621 GCA_964420455.1 uncultured Candidatus Sumerlaeota bacterium
CTTGCGCGACCGGACGATGCCGCCATTGAGGGCGGAGCAGACGACGTCGGTGCCGTCGATGGTGTGGACGAGGAGGGCGATCTTGCCGTCGTCGAGAAGGATGCGCTCGCCGGTGCGGGCGACTTCGTGAAAGCCGGGGATATTGACGGAGAAGCGATTGTCGGTGCCGTCGGCGGCCTCGGTGGAGGTGAGGCGGACAGGCTCGCCCTCTGCGAGCGGAACGGCGTCGCTGACGACGGCGCCGAGTCGAATCTTTGGACCGGACAGGTCGGCGAGCAGCGCGAGGGGCCGCGACATGTCCGCGCTGATGGAGCGGATGGTGCGGATCACCGCGCGGTGTTCGTCGTGGGTTCCATGGCTGAAGTTGAGTCGAAAGACGTCGGCCCCAGCGTGGACCATGTGCCGGAGGGTGTCCCTGCTTTCGGAGGCGGGACCGACGGTGCAGACGATCTTGGTCCGCACGAAAGGTAACTCCACAGGGCCACTCCTTGCCAGTGATGGACGATCCGGGAGAAGGTTCTGGTCTCCCTTCACTGGGGCAAGCAGGTTGAGTGGCTCTTGCCTTTGCCGCTTGGCTTCGTCATCGTTCCGTCATGCACGTGCTTCTATGGCTGGGTGACTTCGAGGAGACGGAGACGACACGGCTGGCGTATCGTCTTTGCCAGCGTTGGTCGCCCCTCCGCGAGTTGACGCTGTCGGCGGTGGCCTTGGGGGAGGAGGGGCCCATGGAGCCTGCGTTTCGTGATGCGGGGCTGGCGACGCATCCCCTCGGTCCAATGGTATCGGGCCTGCCACTGGCCCGCCAGCGCCGCCTTCTCTCGGAGAAACTCGAGCCGCCGGACCTCATCCATGTTTTTGCGCCGTGGCCGGCGCCGGCGGTGCGGCAACTGCTCTCAACCTGGCCCGAGGTTGCGGTGGCCTTCACCATTGCGGACCTCGCGGAGTGGCGGCGGCTTGGTGCCTTCCGCCGCTGGATGAGCGTGCTGGCGGAGCGGCGCACGCGGCCGGAAAACGCGATGTTCCTCCCGGCGTTCGAGACCGTGGCGTGCGCCCTTGTGCCGTTTGCCCTTCCCCGCGACCGGGTCGAGGTCGTTCGCCCCGGCGTCGACGCGGTCCAGTCCTTCCCCCTTTCCAGCGTCAACCGCGAGCGCTATCGTATGTTGATGGGGGTGCCTCCGGAGGGGCGGATGGTGGTGTGCCCGAGCGGCTGCGGAGAGGACGGGAGGATCGATCTGTTGCTCGATGCGGTGGCGCGGATGGAATGGCCGCGGGAGGGACTGCGGGTCTTCGTGGTGGGGGAGGGGCCCGGCCGGGGTGCAGCGGCGGAGCGCGCGGCCCAGCTCCACATCGAAGGAGCCGTTCGCTTCATCGGTCCCATCGTTGAGAACCTTTACAAGGTCCTGAGTGCGGCGGATGTGGTTGTGGATGTGGGCTGCGCGCGCGGGCGGTTCTGTTTGAATGCTGCCCTGGCGCAATCGGCGGGGACACCGGTGGTGGCCGTGCGGGAGGGCGCCCTGGCAGAGACAGTGCGCGACGGCGAAACAGGATTTCTGGTGAAGGCACGCGACCCGGCTACGATGGCCGCCGCCATCGACCGGCTCCTCGCCGACGAGTCCACCCGCGAGGAGATGGGACTTGAGGCGCGGACCCACATCCTCGAGGAGTTCGAGCTTGGCCACACGGCGGACCGGATCATCGATGTATGGCGGCGCCTTTCCCCTGATGCCGAATGGCGAGCCACGGATACCATCCCACTTGAGGAAGTGATGGACGGCGAGCCGGCGTCCTCGGAGAGCTGAACCGGAAATGAGTGAATCCACCCCAACCCGTTCCTCGGCCGCACGTCCCCACAGGGGCGACCTTGTGGAGGTGACCTTCGACGCGTTGGCCTACGGCGGCGAGGCGATCGCGCGGCCCGGCGGGTTCGTGGTGTTCGCCAAGCACGCGGCGCCGGGCGACCGCGCCCGGGTGCGTATCCTCAAGGCAAAGAAGTCCCACGCGCAGGGCGAGATCGTCGAGATTCTGGAGCCCGCGCCGGAACGCCAGAAGGCGCCCTGCCCGCTCTTTGGCACCTGCGGGGGGTGCAGCTGGCAGCATCTCCCGATCGAGGAGCAACGCGCCTGGAAGGAGCGCCTCGTGCGCGATTCCCTCCGGCCCCTGAACCTTCCGGAGGAAACGGAGTTCCGACCCCTCGTGGCGAGCCCAGACACCTGGCGGTACCGCAACAAGATGGAGTTCACCTTCTCGCGCGGGAACGGGGAGGGCCGGCTGGTGGCCGGGTTTCACCGTCCGGGCAACTGGCGCGAGATCCTGGACGTGGGCTCGTGTGTGATCGCGCCGGAGGGGATGGAGCGTCTGCTGCGGGCGGCCGTTGCGGAGGGCGAGCGACAGAGCGCCGCGGCCTGGGACCCCCGCGTTCATGAAGGCACGCTGCGGCAACTTGTCGTCCGCCATTCGGTGCACGAGGACGCGCTGCTCGCGCTGGTCCTGACAGGCGACGAGCGGCTCGACTTCGAGGCGTTCTCACGGGCGCTGTTCGCGGCGGAGCCGACGCTCAAGGGCCTGGCCTGGGGCCTGAACGCCAGCAAGAGCGACGTGGCACGGGCGGAACGCCTCCTTGCGCACCATGGCGAAGGGGACTTCCTCGAGCGCCTAGGCTCCCTCGACTTCCGCGTTTCCCTCGCCTCCTTCTTCCAGACGAACTCGCGCGGCGCGGAGAAGCTCTACGACGTGGCGCGCGAGGCGCTCGAGCTTACCGGACGCGAGCAGCTGCTCGACGCCTACTGCGGCACGGGCACCATCGGCATCTACTGCGCCGATGCGGTGCGCCATCTCTACGGCATCGAACTGGTCGAGGAGGCGGTTGCGGACGCGCGCGAAAATGCCGCGCGCAACGGGATCCGGAACGCGACCTTCCTCGCGGGGGACATGCGGCGGGCGCTGCCGGTGTTGCTCGGCGCGGTCGAGGGATCCATCGACCGGCTGGTGGTGGATCCGCCGCGGGGGGGCATGGACAAGCACGCGCTGGCGCGGCTCCTCGGCCTGCGTGCGCCGGTCATGGCCTATGTTTCCTGCAACCCCACAACCATGGCGCGCGACCTGGAGGCCGCCCTCGCCGCCGGCTATACGGTCGAGTGGATCCGCCCCGTCGACATGTTCCCCCAGACGTACCATGTGGAATGCGTGACCAAGCTCCGGCGGGTCGTCCCGGGCTGACGACCATGGGTCTCTACGCCGACCTCCTTCGCCGCCGCGAACTCCTCCTCACGCTCGTCAAGCGCGACCTCAAGGTGCGCTACAAGGCCTCCTCCCTCGGGTTCCTCTGGAGCTTTGGGCGTCCCCTCTTCCTCATGCTCATCATGTGGGCGGTCTTTTCCCAGATCGTCAAGATCGAGACCGACATCCCCTACCCGTTACACTTGTTGACGGGGATCCTGCCCTGGTTTTTTCTCGCGGGTGGGCTGGGCGAGGCCCAGAACGCGATCCTTGCCAATGGAAATGTCGTCAAGAAGGTCGCGATCCCCACGGCTGTGTTCCCCGCCGCGACGGTCCTGAGCCACCTCGTCCATCTGCTGCTCGCGCTGATGGTGCTGTTCGTCTTCGTTTTCGGCTACTCGGTGTTTTCCGACGCGGGGGTGCTGCCGGACTGGGAAATCGTGTTGTTGCCGGTGATCATGGTGCAGCAGGCGGCGATGCTCCTCGGGCTGGCGCTGCTGCTCTCCTCGCTGAATGTCTACTACCGGGATGTGAGCTCGATTTCCGAGATCCTTCTCTCCGCGTGGTTCTACCTGACGCCGGTGATTTATCCGGTCCAGCTGGCGCGGGACGAACTCCAGGGAATGTTCGGCAGCGACATCCTTTATTACTTGTATCTGTGCAATCCGATGACCCCCATCGTCGTGGCGTATCGGCGGGTGATGTACGGACGCTATCTGCGCGATGCGCCCGAGGTGTCCGACACAACGCTTCTCCTGAGCCTGGGGGTGAGCCTTGTCTTTACGATCGTTATCTGTGTGGTGGGGGCGCTGGTTTTCCGGCGACTTTCCAGCCGCTTCGCCGACGAGTTGTGAGGCGCGGGCCGTCGGGCCCACGCTGGCCGTCATTCTTGCCGTGGTGATCTTTGCAACTGGTTGCGCGTTGATCGGAGGGGGGGCGCGATCGTCTGGAGACGCGTCGTGGTACGGGCCGGGGTTTGCGGGCAAGCGCACGGCGAGCGGCGAGGTCTTCAACCCGAACGCCCTCACCGCGGCGCACGAGTCGCTCCCCTTCGGCACGCGGGTGCGCGTCACCAACGTGGCCAACGACCGGTCGGTGGTCGTCCGCATCAACGACCGCTTTGGTGGGCACAAGGGGCGTGTGATCGACCTGAGCGCGGCGGCCTTCGCCCGGATCGCGCACCCGGATGCGGGCGTTGTCCGTGTCCGGCTCGAGGTGCTGGACTAGTCCGCCAGCCGCTTTTCCATTGAGCACATGGCGGACGCGTCGGACCAACAGCCGTGTGACGACTGCTTCCGCAAAGCATCCCCTTTCCCCCGCGCTTGCCGTCGTGGCGATTGATGGCCCGGTGGCCGTCGGCAAGAGCACGGTCGCCCGGCGCGTGGCGGCGACACTCGGCATTCGCCATCTCGACACCGGGGCGATGTACCGTGCCGTGGCCTGGAAATCCCTCCGTGAAGATCCGGAGGGATCGCACGTGGCCGAGGTGGCGGCCCGGATCGCCCGCGAGGACACGATCGCGATTGGACCGGACGGGCGCATAGACCTT